>NZ_DASVSO010000313.1:0-8782 GCF_036388035.1 Archangium sp. | reverse complement strand
TCATCCGCCCCAGCAGCAGGCCGAGCAGGAAGGTCACCGCGGCGGCCACCCCCGCCAGCCAGGGGGGGAAGTTCTGACCCTGGGCCGTCGGAGGAGGGGAGGGCGCCTGGGCCGGCGTCGAGTCCTCCGGGACGATCACCCGGACCTTGATGTCGCCCGCGAGCAGCGTGTTCACCAGGTCATCGAGGCAGCGCTCGTAGTCCTCCGCCGAGATGTCGATCCGCGTGCCATGTTGGGCCTCGTACCGCCTCGCCAGCGACTCGTGGCTGCGCAGCTGCGCCTCCTTCTTCGCGACGTCCACCCACCCGCAGACGATCGTCGGCGCCGTGCCGCGCCGGGGGATGAGCGAGATGCACTGCCGGGCCAGGAGTCCTCCCGCGGTGCTGGGACCCTCGGGCTCGTCGATGCGCAGCACCCGGTGCGGATTGCGGCCGTAGATCTTCTTGGAGAGCTTGTCCCGCAGCCGGTCCGCGAACAGCGCCGCATGGGTGGCGAACATGGTCCGGTTCGACTCGCCCGCCGAGGGGGCCGGCTCCGGCGAGGCGTCGAACTCCGCCAGGGGGGCCATGCGCGTCTCGTTCGACCGTCCCGCTGCCCGCACCGGGGGCGGCGTGCGCTCGTCCTCCCCCAGCGGGGCGATGCGCGTCTCGTCGGCCCGCCTCGTGTTTCTGTGCCCGTTCGCCATGTGACTCCTTGGCGGAGAGGATACCTCACCGGCGGGTGGGCTTCTCAGGCCGCCCCGGCAGCCGCCCGCGAGACCTCGGCGCCGTCCCCAGCAGCATGCCCACGTTGAAGATCGCCACCCGCACCGACACGCCCTGTGTCCCCCTCACCGGTGTGCATGTCCGGCAGGATGGCGGAGCACCCGGGCGCGAGTCCCGCGTACGCCCCTGGACGGATGCCATGGCGGGGCGCGTCACTCTGACCGGGGGTCGACCTTCCCGGGGAAATCGCCTTGCGCACACGGAGGGTCGTGGCCACCACGTTGCGGCGGAAACAGCCCCTGGAGGCCCTCGTGCGCTCGCGAACATTCCTTTCCCTGGCCGTCCTTCTCCTCGGCCTGCCCGCGCTCGCCCAGCAGACGGTCCAGGTGCAGCCCACGCTGGAGACCCAGGGGGTGCTCGGCACCGGGACCGTGGTCGCGGGCGCGGCCGTGTGGGTCCACCCGAGCGATCCGGCCAACAGCCTGCTCCTCGTGGCGGACAACCAGAATGGGCTCCTCGTCTACCAGCTCGATGGCACCCGACGGGCGCAGCCCCCCGATGGGATCGTGCTGGGCGTGGACGTGCAGGAGGGCGTCTCGCTGGGGGGCATCTCCCAGCAACTGGTGGTGGTGGCCAACCAGTCACTCCAGGGCCTCGTGGCGTACCTCGTGGACCCCACGACGCTCAACCTCCGCCGGGCGGGGCTGGCGACCATGACCGCTCAGGGCTTCACGCCCAACAGCGTGGCGCTGTACGTGAGCCCCACCACCGGGCGCGTCTTCGCCTTCGCGGGCAGTGAGACGGGCGCCCTCCGGCAATTCGAGCTCACCGCCACCCAGAGTGACGCGGGCACCACGTCCACCCTGGTCCGCTCCTTGAACGTGGGAGGACCCGTGGTGGGCCTGGCCGTCGACGATGCCCAGGGCGCGCTCTACGTGGTCCAGCAGAACGTCGGCATCTGGCGGTACGGCGCCGAGCCCGATGCCGCGGACGCCCGCACCTCCGTGGACACCGTCGGCGGCGGGGGCCTCGTGCAGCCGCTGGGGGGCGTGGCGCTCTACGCGGGGTCCGGCGACAGGGGCTACCTGCTGGCGGTGAATGGGGGCGCGGACTCGGTGCGCGTCTACGATCGGGCCCCCTCCGCCCATACCTTCCGGGGCAGCTTCACCCTCGTCACGGCCGGAGGAATCGACGCGGTGGAGAATCCCCGCCACGTGGTGGTGAGCAATCGCTCCCTGGGCACCCGCTTCCCGTTGGGAATGGTGGCCGTCCACGATGGCGCCAACGTCGGGGGCGCCGAGAACTTCAAGCTCGTCCCCTGGAATGCGCTCGCCGCCCGCTTCACGCCCAACCTCCTGGTGGACACCGGGGGGGGAAATGCCACGGACGGCGGCGTGCCGGATGGAGGCGCGGGCGGAGGAGGAGAGCCCGTCGTCACCGCACCACCGCCACCTGGTCCTCCTGGCTCGGTGCCGGATGATCGCGCGCTGGGGGAGGCGGGGTGTAACTGCTCCTCGGTGTCCGTGTCGGGTTCGGTGCTGTTCGTGCTGGCGGGCGTGCTGCTGCTCTCGCGCCGGCGCCGCGGAGCCTGATGTCGGTTGCCTGCCGGGGGCGGCTGGGCTCAACTCGGCGCCCTCATGTACCCCTCCCGACTCCTCTTCGCGCTGGTGGCCCTCGCGGTCGCCGGTTGCGCCAGCGCTCCGCGTCCCGCGGAGTCGTCCTCCCAGACTCCTCCCGCCCAGCCCCAGGCCCTGAAGGCCGAGCCCGTCCGGCTCACGCTGGTGGGCACCAATGACTTCCACGGCTGGCTGATGCCCCACGACACCGCGCTGCCCGGTGGCCTCACGGTGCGCGAGGGGGGGGCGGCCGTCTTCGCCGGCTACCTGGCCCGGCTGCGCGCGGACAACCCGGGGGGCGTGCTGCTGCTCGACGCGGGAGACCTCTTCCAGGGGACGCTCGCCTCCAACCTCACCGAGGGCGCCGCGGTCATCGACGTCTACAACCGCCTGGGCTACGCCGCCGCCGCGCTCGGCAACCACGAGTTCGACTACGGGCCGGTGGGCCCCCGCGCGGTGCCCGGGCCGGGCGAGGATCCCGTCGGAGCGCTCACCGCGCGCATCCGCCAGGCGCGCTTCCCGCTGCTCACCGTCAACGTCCGCGACGCCGCCACCGGCCAGCACCCGGCGTGGCTCGGCAATGACGGCACGCTGCTGGTGACGCTCCAGGGCGTGAAGGTGGGCGTGGTGGGCCTCACCACTCCGTCCACCCCGCGCATCTCCAACCCCGCCCACGTGGCCACCCTGCGCTTCGAGGACATGATGCCCACCACGCTGGAGGCCGCCAGGCGCCTGCGGGCCCAGGGCGCCGAGGTGGTGGTGGCCATCGCCCACGCCGGTGGCAAGTGCGCCGACCTCTCCAACCCGCGCGACACCTCGAGCTGCAATCGGGAGGACGGGGAGATCTATGGCCTCGTCGAGGCGCTGCCGCCGGGCACGCTGGACGCCATCTTCGCCGGCCACACCCACCAGGCCATGGGCCACTTCTTTGGCGAGGTGCCCGTCGTCTCCACCTCCGGCCTGGGCCGCTCCTTCAGCGTGGTGGAGCTCTTCGTGGACCCGGTGAGCCGCAAGGTGCTGCCGGAGCGCACGCGCCTCCAGGCCGCCGTGCCCGTGTGCGCCCAGGTGGAGGCAACGAGCGGGAGCTGTGACGCGCGCAAGCTGAAGGAGCTGGGCGCCTCGGTGCAGCTCGTGCCCGCCACGTTCCTGGGCGCGCCCGTGGTGGCTGAGCCCGAGGTGGAGGCGCTCGTGGCCCCCGCGCTCGCGCGCGTGGCGGAGGAGCAGCGCCGGCCCCTCGGCGTCACCGTCACCGCGCCCCTCGGGCGCAACTACGAGGGCGAGAGCGCGCTCGGCGATGTCCTCACGGACGCGCTGCGGGAGATGGAGAAGGCGGATGTGGCCCTCCTCAACTCCGGCGGGCTGCGCGCCAACCTGAAGGCCGGTGCCCTCACCTATGGCGACCTGTATGAGGTGTTGCCCTTCGACAACACCGTGGCCGTCGTCACCGTCACCGGGGACGAGCTGCGGCGCCTGCTGGCGGCCGCCTATGGCTCGGGCTCCGGCGTCTTCCAGGAGTCGGGTCTCCAGGTGAAGCTCGCGCGCTGCGCCGGCCCCGAGCGCCTGCGGGACGTCACCCTGGCCAATGGCAAGCCGCTGGAGTCCAGCCGCCTCTACCGCGTGGTGATGCCGGACTTCCTCGCTCGCGGCGCCGCGGGCCTTGGCGCCGTGCTGTCGCAGCTGCCTCCCGAGCGCATCGACCTGGGCGTCGGCCGCGAGCTGATCCTCCGGGACGCGCTCGCCACCTGGTGGAAGACGCGCGGCACGCCCATCTCGGTGCCCGCTACAGGCCGCATCAGCTTCGTGGAGGAGGGCGCGAGCTGCGCCTCCAAGGCCCCCGCCGCCCCCCGCTCCGAGTCGCCTTGAGCCCGAGGCCGACCCCGCGCGGGCCGGAAACTCGGCTCGCGCGCGATCGGCCACTTTCCGGGAGCATGCGCAAGTGGCCGAGATCCGGACGGATCTCCGCCGGAGGCCAAAAATCGGCCTCCGATCAGTTTCCAACTTCCGAATTCCTCCTTACTCTGGCGCAGGCGCGTCGTGATCCGTGGAGCCTTTCGAGGCCCGATCACGTTCCGCCGGCAGGGAGGGACACACATGCTTTACAAGGTTACCCCGATGATGCCGCCGCCGGCCTCGAAGGAGGCCAAGACGACGCGCGAGCCGGGGCAGCCGCGCAAGCGGCGCAAGTCGGCGGTCTATGATGCCGACGGGCACGAGGTGCTCATCTCGCTGATGTGCATCAAGTGTCGCAGCCTCAAGCCGCTGGCGCAGTTCGGTCTGCGGAAGATGGCGGACGGTGCCATCCGCAACCAGCCGTGGTGCCGCACCTGTCGCTCCGGCGCCGGGACGCGCAAGCCCAAGGCCGAGGAGCAGGTCACCGAGGCCATGGCCCAGGCGCCCGTCGCGGTCACGCCCAACCTCCAGGTGGTGCCGGTTCCGGCCGTCGCCCTCGAGGACGAGGCACCGATCGCCGTCGCCTCGCAGGGCTGAGGTCCGCTCGGGCTGATCCGTAGGGGATGTGTCCTTCCGAGGGGCGGAGCGCTTCGCTTCGACCCTCGTTGGAGGGATCTACCCTGCATCGCGCCCTGAGCGGAGGGGGTTCTCCTTCTTCTTCCAGGCAGAAGGGTTGGATGTAAGGCGAGCGTCCGAGAGGGTCCTGTGAGGGACTCCACGCATGCGGCCCTGTCAATCAGGGGGGTACTATCCGCCCCAGGGGGGGTAGTATTTGAATGCGGGGGCGTGGAGAACCGAGGTCGCCTGGGACGGATGCATGAGCGATGACACCGAGGTGGACAGCGGCTCCGGGTACGACGCGGAGCAGGACCTGGCGCAGCGACTGTTCCTGGCGACGCCGGAGCACACCACGCGCGGCATCCTGTTCATGGCCACGTTGAGGACGCTCCGGGAGCTCGGGGTGGACGAGGCGATGGTGCAGAGATGTCTGGAGGCGAGCGGGGAGACGGAGTTCGTCGAGTTCTTCAACTACCCCACCAGCTCCCTGCTGCGGTTGCTCGAGGCCGCGGCGCGGGCGCTGTGCCCCAAGTATGGGAGTGTCGAGGAGTCCCTGCGACAGATCGGGTGGATGTCCGGGGACATCTACATGGCCTCCAAGGTGGGTCGGTCGGCACAACAACTGATGGGCGGGGCGGACCCCATGCAGTGGGTGCGTGCCCTGCAGGCGCTCTACAAGGTCGTGATGGCCTACTCGGAGCCGTCGGTCATCTGGATGGGGCCGAAGCGCGGCATCCTCGCCGTCCAACGCACCTTCACTCCCCTGCCGTACCACGAGGGGGGAGCGCTCTCGATCGCCGCACGGCTCGGGGTGCAGAACGTGAAGGTGCGCGCGAGGAGGACAGGAGATCTCAGCATCGAGCTGGCCTTCTCCTGGGAGTGAGCCCTCCGCGCCAACGCGCGGGGGAGGGCACTACAGGCGCAGACCCGCCGGGAGCGTGTCGCCGAGCGCCCGCGCTTCATCCGCGGCCTCCAGCGCCACCACCTCCGTCACCATCCGCACCCAGGTGTCGGCCGCCTTCGCCGCTCGGAGGGCCTGGGCCGTCTTGGCTCGCAGCTCGGGGCTGAGGTCCCGCATCCGGTCCCCGGTGAGCCGCGCGAGCTGCGCCGCCGCGAACTGCGCCCCGTCGATGCGCTTGAGGTCCAGCTCCAGCAGCAGCGACAGCCAGGACTCCGCCACCTCCACGTCCACCACCTTGTGGCCGCTGCCGTACAGCGGCACCCGCGCGCCCAGGCGTCCCAGCGCCCACGACCACGGGCCGCCGCTCTTGCTCTCCGCCTTCAGCCGCGCCGCCACCCACTGCCCCAGCTCCGCCTTGTCGCTCGGGTCGAGGTGCTCCAGCGAGGCCGCCGTGCGCACCATCTCGTCCAGGCCCTCGGGCACGATGCCCTTGAGCTTGGTGTGCGGTTGCGTCCCCTCCGGGGGCACCTTCCTCGCCAGGTGCGGCTTGAGGTAGTCGTACAGCTTGCGTTGCTGCGCCTCGCTCAGCCCGCCCGCCATGCGCCGCCACATCACCCAGAACTCAATCCACACCGCCTTCTCGGTGTGGTGCTGCACGAGCTGCTCGAAGAGCCCGAAGGTCTGCTCCGCCCGCCAGTGGTCCAGCGGGTAGCCGAAGCCCGGCCGCAGCGTGAAGCCCGTCAGGCTGTAGAAGACGCGCTCGTGGTCCGCCGTCCGGCGGCGCTTGGAGGCCCCCGCGAAGAGCGAGCTCCACAGCTCGCGCAGCACCGGCACCCGCCACGTCTCCTTCGGGCCCAGCACCTTCTCCAGCGTGCGCGAGAGCTGCTTCACGTCCTTGGGGCCGATGGGCAGCGGCTTGTTGCCGTACACCCGCTCCACGTTCTCCTTCGCCTCGGCGAAGCGCGCGGGCATGGACTCGGTGACGGTCAGCTCGCGCTCGCCGCCCGTGCCCCGCAGCTCGAACTCCAGCCGCCAGCGCTCGTCCGCCACGTTCGACACGGCGAAGAGCTCCAGCGTGCCGATCTCCGTGAGCCCCGCCTGGAGGTGCACGGGCACCTCGGCCGTCTTCCCCGCGCCGCCCTTGAGGATGGTGTGGATGGGCGGCAGGGGCTTCAGATCCTCCGAGAGCGGCACCACGTCGCCCGGCTTGTCGATGCGGTCGCTCGTGGTGGAGGACAGCGTGAACTGCACCGGTCGCCCCAGGGTGAGCGTGAAGGAGCGCTCGCCGATGTCGACCTGGTTGCCCTCCTCGAAGCCTCGGGGGATGAGGCACAGCACCGGCTGCTCCGTGCTGTCCGCCGAGCGCTGCAGGGCCACGTAGTACGCGCGCGCCGCGCCACCGCCGATGCGCAGGCCGTGTCCGCGCCGCACCAGCCCGTAGTAGGCCGCGCCGCGCGCCACCGCCAGCTCCAGGGACTCGTGCTTGAGCAGCCGGATGCGCGGGGCTCCCGGCCACCATGCGCTCACCGCGTCCACCAGCCGCGCGGCCAGCCGCGGCGAGTTGAAGACACCCCCATTGAGCAGGATGGCATCGGGGCGGGGCAGGGCACCCTCCGAGGGCGCCGTCTCGCCCAGGGCCGCGAAGCCCGCCGCCGCGTGCTGCGCGAGGAAGGCCGCCAGGTGCCGGGTGATGGCCGCGTCCTGCGCGTACGGCAGGCCCAGCTCCTGGAGCGCCATGCGCGACACGCGCCGGGGACGCTCCTGCGCGCCCGAGCGGGGGAAGAAGCCGTCCATGACGAGGGCCTCCGCCTCCTCGCGCGTGAGGTCCGTGGACAGCGAGCCGCCCAGCAGCCGGCTGCCCTCGGCCACCAGGGACAGGCCGTAGCGCTCCGGCGGAGTCGAGCCCAGCAGTGCCTCCTTGGCGGTGCGCGCCGCCTGGATGGCCTGCGTCCACTGCGTGGCGGACAGGCGCCGGTTGCCCTCCGGGAAGAGCTTCTCCTCCAAGCGCCTGGCCAGGGCGGCGTCCATGTTGTCGCCGCCGAGCATGAGGTGCTCGCCCACCGCGAGCCGCCGCAGCATGGGGCCCTCGGGGGACACGCCCGCGTGCACGAGGGTGAAGTCCGTGGTGCCGCCGCCCACGTCCACCACCAGCACCAGCCGCACGTCCTCCAGCGACTGCGCCAGGTCCTTCCGGTGGCGCGCGGTGTAGTCGTAGAAGGCCGCCTGCGGCTCCTCCAGGAGGGTGAACTTCTCCAGGCCCGCCTTGCGCGCGGCGCTCACCGTGAGGGCGCGAGCCGCCTCGTCGAAGGAGGCGGGCACGGTGATGACCACCTCCTGCTGGGCCAGCGGCGCCTCGGGGTGGGCGTGGTTCCACGCGCGAGCCATGTGCGCGAGGAGCAGGGCGCTCGCCTCCACCGGGGACAGCTTCGCCACGTCCGCCGGAGCCCCCCACGGAAGGATGGGGGCGGAGCGATCCACGCCCGGGTGGCACAGCCAGCTCTTCGCGGACGTCACCACCCGGCCCGGCACCCGGGCCCCCTGCCAGCGGGCGAACTCGCCCACCACCTGCGGGCCGCCCTCGCCCCACGGGAGGCGGAGCGACTCGGCCGCCAGCTCATGGCCGGCGGGCACGTAGACGCACGAGGGCAGTAGCGACCGCGGGCTCACCTCCCCCTGGCGCACCAGTTGGAAGACGGGGAAGTCCTCCACCGGTGCGGTGGGGCCCTTGCTGGGGTCCACCGAGGCGACAGCGCAGTGGGTGGTTCCGAGGTCGATGCCGACGATGTGCATAGGCGTGCGGGCGGCCCTCCCTGGCCGCGGGCTCCTTCTACTCCTTCATGCGGACGTTGAGCTCCAGCTTCCACTTGCCGGGGCCGTCCTTCTGCAGGCAGCGCAGCTCCAGCGTGCCCACTTCGGTGACGGCGGCCTGGAGGTTGACGGGGGTGAGGTCTCCAAACGGCGCGGGCGTGCCCGGCAGCGTCGTCTCGATGGGGGCGAGCTCCTCGAACTCGTCGTTGCCCACCACCTCGTCCACCATGCTGCCCACCTTGTCG
>NZ_DASVSO010000312.1:0-4676 GCF_036388035.1 Archangium sp. | reverse complement strand
AGCTGGGCGCTCCAGGCCCTGCGCCGGCGCGTGCAGACCATCTTCCAGCCCACCGTGCCCAGCCAGGAGGCCCTGTCGCTGGAGTACGTGGACGGCGTCAATGATCGGATCAGCGAGCGGCTGGAGGAGCTGGGCATCTCGGACATCCAGCACCTGGCCTCGGCGGATCCCGGCGAGCTGACGCTGCGCACGCTCTACCCGCTCGCGCGCAGCATCGACTGGGTGGACCAGGCCATCCTCGTCACCTACCTGCGCGACAAGGTGGGCGCGGCCAGGCAGATGGGCGTGCGCGGGGCCAGCGACATGCGCGAGCTCTACCAGGACGCGCGGTGGCACGTCGGCGAGGGAGCGCCGGAGCTCAGGACGGCCAGTGCCCGGCTCGGCTCCGCCCCCGAGTTGCTGGACCCGAGCCAGCGCGCGCGGACACTGCTGCAGGATCTGGCCACCCGGAGTGGCCTGCCACTCCAGGCGCTCTACAACATCGGCAGCCGGCTCTCGGAGGACTACCAGGTGGACTTCCTCGCCTACCTGCGCAACCGCCGCAGCCTGTCGTGGCCGCTGCCAGCCCTGGTGGGGGCCATCCGCCGGGCGCTGGAGGACAGCGGCCTGTACACCGGAGGCGAGCCCAGCCTCAATGGCATCCCCGAGGGCGCCTTCGACGCCCAGCGGCTGGTGGCTCCCGAGGTCCGGCAACGCTTCAGCGACACGCTCAAGGAGGAGCTGCGCCAGATGTCGCTGGAGTGGACCGGCAACGTCGAGGAGCTGCGGGAGGCGAGCAGCTACGAGGAGCTCTATGATCTGCTCCTGACGCGGATCGGCCAGCGGTCGCCCGAGCTGTCCCTGAGCCCACCACCGATCGACCGCCGTTTCCGGCTGCCGCGCTGGCTCCAGCGGGCCCATTGAGCGGGGCGAGCGGAGGGAGGCGTCATGGCGAATCCCGCGTGGACCCATCGCACGGCGGTGGTCTTCATCCCCCCCGCCGAGGTCTGGCCGCCCATCCAGGCCATCCGCCGCGTGCATGATCGGCAGCTCCAGCGGTGGATGCCCCACATCACCCTGCTCTACCCGTTCGCCCCCCGCGACGAGCTGCCGAAGCTGCTCCCCGGGCTCGAGGCCGCCTGCGCCGGGCTGAGCCCCTTCGAGGTGAGCCTCGGCGCGTTCCGGGTCTTCCAGCACCGCTCGGACCGGAGCACCGTCTGGCTCGCGCCGGAGCCGCGTGAGGCCTTCGCACGCCTCCAGGCCGCGCTCCAGGAGGCCGCCCCCGACTACGCCCACACCTCGGGCTTCTCGGGCGGCTTCACGCCGCACCTCAGCGTGGGCCAGTCGGGCGGTGCCGAGCGGGTGGCCTCGCTCATGGCGAGCCTGGGCGAGACGTGGAGCCCGCTCGTCTTCCAGGCCTCGGAGGTGAGCATCATCGCGCGGGAGGGAAATCGCCCCTTCGAGGTGGTCCGGACGCTGCGGCTCGGGGCTCCGCCGGGAGGGTGAGCCGCGACAACTCGCCGCAGGAACCCCGAGGGCCCTGGCGGCTACAGTGCGCGCCACCATGTGGAAGTCCCCCACCGTCGCGGCCCTGGCCGTGGCCACCCTCCTCGTCCCCACGGAGGGGCTCGCCTGCGCCACCTGCGCCTGTGGCGATCCCACCCTCACCTCCATGGGCACCGAACAGCCCTTCGCCGGGCGCCTGCGGTTCGCCACCCAGGTGCGCGCCTGGGGCATGACGACGGGCCAGGAGGAGCTCGACGCCCTCTCCCTGCGTGAGCTGCGCCTGGATCTCTCGGTGGCCTACGCCCCCCTGCCCTGGCTCTTCCTGTCGGCCACCCTGCCCCTGCAGGCCCGGACGGTGCAGGACGTCAGCCTCGCGCGCGAGACGGCCTGGGGACTCGGGGACATGGAGGTCGGCGCCAAGGCCTTCGTCTTCCGGGATCGCGACTTCTCGCCGAACCACCTCCTCGGCGTGCTCGTGGGCACCCGGCTGCCCACCTCGCCCACCCAGCGCGACGCGGAGGGACGCCCGCTGTCGCTCGATGCCCAGCTCGGCACCGCCTCCGTGGACCCCTTCCTGGGACTGGCCTATACCGCCTTCCGCGCCGACTGGTCCTTCCTCGCCAGCGCCACGGGCTACCTCCCCACGCGCGGGCGCGAGGGCTTTCGCGCCGGCGCCGCCCTGCGCACCACGCTGGCCGCCCAGTACCAGCCGGGCCCGCGCTGGGCCCTGCGCCTCGCCCTGGACAGCCGCCTGGAGGGCTCCAGCGACACCCTCGGCGTGCCGGATCCGGTGGGCAGCGGCTTCATCGCCTACCTCTCCCCGGACGTGCTCTTCAGCCCGGCCACCGACGTGGTGGTGGAGCTCGGCGTGCGCGTGCCCGTCCTCAACCTCCTGCGCGGCAACGTCCGCCAGACGCCCATCCTCCAGGCCGCCGTCGCCTACGATCTATGAAGCCTCGCCTCGTCTCCCTCCTCCTGCTGGCCCTCTGCGCGTGTGGAGCGCGCGAAGAGGGCACCCGGCTCCATCTCCAGCTCGAGCTCCGCCCGGCCCGAGATGGACGGACGGAAGGCTCCGCCCGCCAGTTCACCACCGATCGGGGCGAGCGCGTCACCCTGACCCGCGCCCACGTCACCTTGAGCAGCGTGGAGCTCTTCCCGTGTCCGACGCGCGGCGCCTGGCGGTGGCTGCGCCAGCTCTCGCCCATTGGCACGGCCGAGGCTCACTCCACCACCAGCCCCCGGCGGCTGGGCACACCGCACGTGCTCGGCCTGGAGCGCCCGGATGGAGAGGCGCTCGTGCTGGGCACCCTGCAACCGCCTCCTGGCAGCTACTGCCGCGCCCACCTCGTCTTCGGGCCGGCGGACGCGGATGCCGAGGGCCTGCCCGCCGGAGTGGGCATGGAGGGGAAGACCCTGCTGCTGGAGGGAGAGCGCGTGCCCGCCGAGGGAGGAGCCGCGAGGCCCTTCCGCCTGGAGAGCGCCAGCGTCGGCAACGCCGAGGTGTGGCTGGAGGGACTCTCCCTCACGGCGGACGCGTTGGAGGCGAGCCGCACCCTCCATCTGGCCTATGATCGCTGGCTGGACGGTGTGGACCTCGCATCGGCCGAGGCATCCGAGCAGGTGCTGCGGAACGTGGCCAGCTCCGCGGAGCTCGAACCCTCGCCCTGAGTCCCCGCCGCTCCGCCGTCTTCAGCTACCGGAGAGTTCAACATGTCCGCTCGTTCCCCCTGGCTCCCACTTCCACTCCTCGCCGCCCTCTCCTTCGTCTGCCTTGGCGGCTGCGGCGAGGAGACCGAACCCCAGACCCCACGGCGCCCGGGCGGACCGTCTGGCGCGACCTGCCCGGAGAGCGGCGGCCCCACCGAGCAGAACTTCGGCCAGGCCTTCATGGAGAGATACTGCCTCCCCTGCCACAGCGTGGACGTCGGCTATACATCGCGCAGGGGCGCCCCGGAGGAGGTGAACTTCGACACGCTGGATGACGTGCGCGACTGGGCGGAGGACATCGACACCCACGCCGCCGCGGGACCGTCCGCCACCAACACCGAGATGCCGCCGAGCGGCAGACCCAAGCCCACCGAGGAGGAGCGGCGGAAGCTGGGCGAGTGGCTCGCCTGTGGCGCGCCCTGAGCACCGCTCGACGCTCAGCGCAATTCGGCGCGCTCGAACATGCGGGTGCCGAGCACGAGCGCGCCCCAGGAGCCCACGAAGGCCACGGCCAGCGCGATGGCGGTGAGGCGCGGCACCGCCGCGTCGTACCAGAGGAGGTTCGGTCCCAGGACGATCATGTCTCGCAGCCAGTCGCGCCCCTCGTACAGATCGGGGCGATAGAGCAACACCGCGGTCGGGAACAGCGGCACGATCCACGTCACGAACGCGATGAGGAGTCCCTGGAACGCGTCGCGCACCAGGAGCAGCGGGACGACGAGCACGCAGAGCAGCAGCACCGCCAGGGCCGTGAAGATGAGCCCGGCGCCGATCGCTCCCGCGACGCTCACGTTGGAGCCCTCGCCGGTGAAGGGCCGCACGACGAGCCCCAGGAGCAGGCACAGCACCACGCCCAAGGCGGTGGCGGCGAGCAGGATGGGGCCCACCCGGGCCATCAGGAAGGTGCGGCGGGAGATGGGCTTGCTGAGCAGCAGCTCGAGGGAGCGGTTCTCCCGTGGCTCGACGAGGGCCCGCATCAACCCCGTGACGCCGCCGAAGAAGACCAGGAGGTAGATGCCGATGTATTCGTTGACCAGGATCACGGCGCCCATTCCGCGGATCAGGAACGCGCGCTCCATGAAGGTGATGACCGGGGTGGGAAAGAGCGGCATGAGCCAGGCCGTGAAGACGACGATGGCGAGGCCCACGAGCAGGGACACGAGGGGCACCCAGCCGACGGCATGGCGGGCCTCGAGGAGCCGGTAGCGGCGAAGAGTGGCCTGCATGGCGTCACACCTCCAGGTGGCGCACCCGCAGGGCGCCGAGAGCGAGTACGGCCCCGTTCATCCCCAGCAGGATGGCGATGGGCGTCAGCAGGTGCCCGGGGCGCAAGTCATCCACATGGCCGAGCACGGAGATGCCCTGGGTCATGGGGTTGAGGGAGGAGATGCCGCTCCAGGCGGGGTTGTAGAAGCCGATGAAGGCCATGCCCACGAGCAGGCTGAGCACCAGCAGGCTGACGAGCCCCGCCATCGCCCGCCGCT
>NZ_DASVSO010000311.1:0-10084 GCF_036388035.1 Archangium sp. | reverse complement strand
TTGGGGGGGGGGTGGGCGGCGCAGTGGGTGCTCGCGGGGCTGCTGGCCGCGGCGCCCGAGCCGCGAGTGGTGTCCGGGCTGGAGAAGGTGCGGCCCGGAGTCGCGGTGAAGGGCGAGAAGGAGGCCCGGTTGAGCCTCGCGCGCGGTGAGTGCGAGGCCGCCCAGGTGGTGCTCCCCGCGGGCACCTCGCGCCTCCAGGTGAAGCCGCTCGCGCTGCGCGGGCCGGGGGCGCCCCTGAGCACCTCGGTGTGGCGCGAGGCGTGGGTGGACGTGAAGACGCCCTCCAACTCCCAGGGGGCGAGCGGGCCGTGGCCGGATCCGCTGGTGCCGGTGGAGGCCCCCACCACGCCGGAGGCGCCCACCGTCCTCTACGTGGAGCTGTGCGCGCCGGAGGCCCAGGAGCCGGGCACGTACCAGGGCGCGCTGCGGGTGGAGGCGGACGGCAAGCCGCTGGCGCCCGTGCCCTTCACGGCGGAGGTGCAGCCCTTCGTCCTGCCGGCCACCGCCTCGTTGCCGACGAGCTTCGGCGTGTCCCTCTACAGCATCGCCAAGGGGCACGGGCTGAAGCCCGAGTCCCCCGAGGCCCGCGAGCTGCTCCGGGCCTATGCGAGCGAGTTGCTGTCCCACCGGCTCAGCGCCCATGGCATGAGCATGGACGCGCCCCCGGTGCGCTTCGAAAAGGGCAAGGCGGTGGTGGACTTCCGCGCGTACGACGCGGAGGTGGGGCCCTTCCTGGAGGGGACGGTGCTGCCCTCGGGCGCCCGCTTCACCACCTCCGAGGTGCGCGACAGCCGGGCGGCCCGCACCGATGCGGAGAAGGAGGCGTACTACCGCGCCTTCGCCGAGCACTACCGCCAGAAGGGCTGGCGCGCGCAGCTCTTCTTCTACGCCAAGGACGAGCCGAAGCCCGAGGACGTGCCGCTCGTGCGTGCCCAGTCGCAGCGGGTGCGCGCGGCCAGCAAGGACGTGCCGGTGCTCGTCACCGCCCCGCTGGACGAGGCGCTGCGGGGCTCGGCGGACATCCTCACGCCCACCCTCAACTGCTTCTTCCCGCGCCCCGGGCCGCAGACGTGCCGCAACGTCGTCCCGCTGTCCACGCTGCGCGGCAAGCTCTCTCCCCACGCCAAGGTGTGGTGGTACCAGAGCTGCAACTCGCACGGCTGCAACGGGGGCCCCGCCGAGGACGCCTCGGTGGAGAAGGCCTACAGCGGCTGGGCCTCCTACATGGTGGACCACCCCGCCCCGCTCAACCGCGCCATGGGGCCGCTGGCCTTCCTCTCCGGCGTGGACGGCGAGCTCTATTTCGACACCGTCTTCGCCTACAACACGAAGGACCCCTGGCGGGACGTCTTCGAGTTCGGCGGCAACGGGGATGGCACCTTCTTCTACCCCGGCACCCCCTCGCGGCCCGGCTTCACCCGCCACCAGCCCGTGGTGTCCTTGCGGCTCAAACACCTCCGCGACGGCCTGGAGGACTACGAGTACCTCCGGCTGCTGGAGTCGCTCGGCGAGCGGGCATTCGCCCGGGAGGCCGCGCAGCGACTCACCCGCTCGGGCTATGAAGTCGAGACGGACCCCCGGCAGTGGGAGCAGGTGCGGCGGGAGATGACGGCCCGGTTGCGCAAGCGCTGGGAGGCGTCCGAATACTCGAAGCGCTCGGACGTCCATCCGAAGCGAGTGGGAGCCCCCAAGTGAGCCGGAGACACTTCACCCCGTTGCCAAGGACGACCGCCATGCGCCCTGCCCTCGCAGCCTTCCTCTTCAGCCTCTCGTCCGCGGCCTGGGCTCAGCTCCCGGACGCGACGGATCCCTCGGACGAGCACAAGACCGCGCAGCCGGCCTCGTCCGCGGTGCCCCGGTGTGAGCAGCGCCTGCCCACCCTCCGCAGCCCGTTCGCCTTCGCTCCGGGCGAGATGCTCGAGTTCGACCTCGATGCCATGGGCGCCAATGCGGGCAAGATGACCATGCAGGTGCAGAAGAAGACGGACAGCGCCCTGCCCGTGCAGATCAAGGTGCAGACCAACTCCTTCTTCTCCAAGGTGCGCCGGGTGGACGCCACCGCGGTGAGCTACCTGCACCCGAAGACGCTGCGGACCTCGCGCTACACCGAGGACGCCATGGAGAACGAGTCGCGCCGCACCGTGGACGTGGCCTTCAACACCAAGGACCGGAAGGTCCGCGTGGAGTACGTCTCCAGGGGCAAGCCGGGCCGCAACGACTACTCCTACGACCACGAGGGCCTGGACGTGGGCGGCGCCATCTACATGATGCGCCAGCTCCCCATGAAGGAGGGCCTGCCCCTGTGCTTCGACGTCTACGGTGTGCGCCGCATGTGGCGCATGACGGCCACCGTGGTGAAGCGCGAGCATGTCTCGCTGCCGCTCGGCGAGTTCGAGGCCTGGCACCTGTCGGGCACCGCGGTGCGCCTGGACAAGCCCTCGATGACGCGCGAGGTCCACGTGTGGATCTCCGACGACGAGCGCCGGCTGCCGCTCGCGGCCGTGGGCTCCATCGACCTGGGGGCGGTGCGCGCCACCCTCACCTCGTACTCGCGCCCGGGCGAGAAGGCGAAGCAGGCCCAGGGCAAGGAACAGCTCAAGTGGTAGTCGCGTGACGCATGAGCGCCGCCGCCTGCGACAGCCGGCGGCGGAGCCGCGTCGCCACATCCTCCAGCAGCGCGAGCCGCTGAAGCACGAGGTAGTCCTCTCCGGCCTCGAGCAACGACAGCGGGGACAGCCCGTCGGACTGGAGCGTCTCGAGCACCTCGGAGAAGTGCGCCTCGACATCCCCGAGCGCTTCGAGTCCTTCCCGGAGATCGTCCTCCAGGAAGTCCAGCAGCACGGTGGAGTCGGCGCGTGGAGGCAGCGCGTGGCCAAGCTGCTCCACCGCCTGGCGGAGCGGATCGACTCCCGCGCGGCGCAGCGTCGCGGGGGCGGCAACGAGGGCGGCAGCGTGTGTCCTCATGTAGGCCAAGCTACAGGCCAGTAGCAGGGGGTCAATTTTTCGCCCCCCTGCCAGAGGGAGAGGACGCGGCCACCATCAGGGCGCTGGAGCCGCCCCACCCCCCGGAGCCGCCGCGCCTGGAGCCGTCGTCGTGGGCGCCGGACCCGGCCCCGACACCGACCCCGTGGCGCCCCCCCCGGCACCTCCTGTACCCGAGGTCGCGCCCGGCACCAGACCCGGCACCGCGGTGGCCGCCGGTGTCGACGTCACCGGTGACGTGGTGGCACCGGGCGGCGTGGCGCTGATGGGCTGCGAGTTGAGCGGCGTGGGCGTGGAGACGAGCGGCACCGCCGACTGCCCGTTGAGCGGCTGCGGGCTGGTGACGAGCGGCACCGGCTGCTGGGCGTTGAGCGGCAGCGGCGTGGCGATGAGCGGCACCGCGGGCGTCACGACCTGCTGCGGCTCCGGCGTGCGCACCACCCCCGTCGTCACCCGAGGCCCCCCGAAGGCGAACTCCGGTCCGGAGACTCCAGGCACCAACGGCACCACGGAGAACGAACCACTGGAGGACAGGAAGGTGGACTGCTGCTGCGGCCCCGGTGTCAGCGGCACGAAGCCTCCCACCGTGGCCGGGGGCAGCTGGCTGGCGCTCCTCACGCGCGCGTCGTTCTGGAAACCCTCCGGGATGAAGGGCGTCTGCTGTCCGGGAAACTGCGAGTCCTGCTGGCCCGGCTCGGCGGGCTGTCCCGCGCTGATGGCCACCCGCCCCGGCGTGTCCGGCGTCAGGAAGGCCTCGGGAACGATGGGCGTGGTCTGGAAGCCGGGCGTCCCGATGTCGGGGTCCCCGGGATTCTGTGTGGAGAGCGACACCCGGCCCGTGTCCAGGAAGGGGTTGAGCACATCCCCCGCCACCGCCCGCTGAGGCCCCGGGAGGGTGACATCCGCAGTCTCCGCCGTCTGGGTCGCCAACGGGTTGGCCAGGCCATCCGTGCCGCCCAGCTCCTGTCCGAACGGAGTCCCCGAGAAGCCGCCCGTGCCGGTCTGCCCCGTCCCGGTCTGCCCCGTTCCCGTCTGTCCCGTAGTCGCCAGACCGGAGCCCCCCACGCCCTGCTGCTGTTGCTGTTGCGACAGCCCGCTGTTGGGCACGAGCCCCAGGGAGGCCCCACCCGGCACCGGCGTGCTCGGCGGCGCCACGCCGACGAACACCCCCGCCGTGGGGACGAACGCCACCGCGGGCACCGGGGTGCCGTTGATGTCGATGGCCACGTCATCGAAACCGAACTGGATGAAGCCGCGAGGCTCGAGCGCGCGTGGCAGGTTCCAGACCATCACGTACAGTTCGGTGTCCCCCGGGCGCGCGGACGGCATCAGGCGGAAGGTGTCGTCATCCGCGTGCGCCCCCTGACTCAGCGCGGCGGCGTGGATGAGGGCGGTGTCCGAGAGCAGCGCGCCATTGCGCCAGACGCGGCCCACGCCCCACACGGCCGTCGCCGACTGCACGCGCGTCATGTTGGAGAAGCCGAGCCCCGAGGTGCCGTGCAGGTCCTGCCCCACCACCACCCCGCCCGAGATGGGCTGGGCCGGCGGTGAGGGCAACGGCCCCGTCACGGGTGTGCCGGCCATCGCCTGCGCGGGCGGGAAGCCCCCCTGCGCCAGCTCCACCCGGTACGAGTCCCCTCCAATCTGGAAGGTGGCCTCCAGGCGCGCGACGTCGCCATAGGTCGCTCGCGGGTCCGCGATGCGGTCCTGCGTGAAGAGCTCGGCCGAGCCGCTCCCCCGCTCGAACAGGTCCGTGAAGGGCACCGAGCCCTGTGTGAAGAAACCGACGCTCCCCACCGTCCGCGCGGTGACTCGGGGACCATCGAAGCTGAAGACGTCCGCTGGGCTGGCCGTGAGCAGCCCGGCAAGTACGAAGCTGGACAAGATTCCCGCCATCGACGCTGCCTCCTCAGAGAGAGGGTAGGCAGCGGAGGCGATGGATGGTGGCTCGAAGCAGCCAGGCGGGCGAGTCCCCGCCAGGGCTGCTCGGTCCGACTAGATGAGCCCGCGCGCGCGGCGGATCTGCTCCACCGTCTTGTTGTACTCGATGTCGAAGGCGCTGGTGCCCTCCTGCAGGTGCTTCAGGCGCGAGCGGGCCTCCTTGTCGATCTCCTCGTCCACGTCGAGGTGCTTCTTCATCACCGCGTGGATCTTCTGCCGGAGGATGTTGTCGGCGGCGTACACCTCCTCGACGTTCCGGCTGATGAGGAGGAACTCAATCATCTGGTTGATGACGTACTCGATGCCTTCGTCGCCCATCTTGAAGCCGCGGACGTCGGCCATCTCACGCTTGACCTGATTGAACTTGGAGTAGTCGTAACCCCGGCGCTCCAGCGCCTCGCGCGTGGCTTGATTCACGCGCTCCTCGTTCGCCAGATACTCCCGCATGATGGCGGACAGGTCCATCTCGGCGTCAGCCACGCGCATCGGCTCCACCTCGATATCCCCGTCCTGCATCAGCCTCTGGACGCCCTCACGAGAGATGATCGGGATCACCTTTGGATAGAGCCTCATGTCGGTCCCTCGCCCCTTGAAGACATATCGACTTGGACCCGTTCGCTATAAATCAGCGTGAAGCCCAGTCGCAATGAAAAACCCCAGGAACATCGCGGATTCAGCGGCCTTATGCCGTCCCGCTTTCGAGCGGAAATTAATCACGGCGAGCCGGGTGGCGACCCTTCTTCTGACTTTTCGTCCACCAGGGCACCCGCATCCGCCATGGAAGCCTCGCGAATGGGATCCTCCGAGTCCTCCTCGGGGTGGCCGTGGAGCGCTGCGTGGACTCGCTCGGCGACCGTGGGGCCAAGCACCTCCGCCAGGGCCTCGATGTCCGCCTCGCGCACCCGCTTGAGCGAGCCGAAGTGGCGCAGCAGCAGCTTCTTGCGCGTGTCCCCCACCCCCGGGATGTCCTCCAGGACGGAGTGGAAGTTGCCCTTGCGCATGCTCTTCTGTTGGAAGGTGATCGCGAAGCGGTGGGCTTCATCGCGCAGGCGAGCGAGCAGGTAGAGCTCCGCCGAGTTCTGCCGCAGGACGATGGGATCCTTGCGGTGGGGGAGGAAGACGCGCTCGGGGCTGCGGGCACTCTCCTCGTCGCGGTCATGCACCTCGACGTCGCGGCTCTTGGCCAGGGAGATGATGTCCACCCCCTCCACGCCCAGGTCCTTCGCGGCGGCGAGCGCGCTGGCGAGCTGTCCCTTGCCGCCGTCGATGACGAGCAGGTCGGGCAGGTCCCCCTCCTCCTGGCCGCGCTTGAGCCGGCGGGTGATGACCTCGTGCATGCTGGCGAAGTCGTCCTGCTTCTCCAGCGTCTTGATGCGGTAGCGGCGGTAGCGGCTCTTGTCGATCTCCCCGTCGGTGGCGGCCACCTGGGAGGCGACGATGCTGGCGCCCTGGAAGTGCGAGATGTCGAAGCACTCCATGCGGCGCGGCAGGTTGCGCAGGTGGAGCCGCTCCTGCAGGCGGCGCAGCACCACCTCCGTCTCGTCCTTGGTGCGGCGGCGCTCGAGCACGGCCTGCTCGGCGTTCTTCTGCGCCATCTCCACCAGGGCGCGCTTCTCGCCGCGCTTGGGCACCATCACGTGCACCCGCTCGCCCTTGCGCTCGGTGAGGAGGGCCTCGAGGCCCGCGCGCTCCTCGATGTCCAGCGGGAGCAGCACTTCCTCGGGCACGAAGTTGCCCTGGTCATAGTAGAGGTTGACGAAGGACGGCAGCAGCTCCTCGTCGGGGAACTCCTGGCTGCCGAGCGGGAAGGCCATGCCGCCGTTGAGCCGGCCCTGGCGCACGTAGAGGACGTAGACGAGCAGCCGGTCCCCCTCGCGGTGGGAGGCGAAGACGTCCTGGTCCTTGAAGTCGGTGGTGGCCACCTTCTGGCGCTCGAGGCTGCGCTCGATGGCGAGCAGCTGGTCGCGGATGCGCGCGGCCTCCTCGAACTTGAGCTCGCCCGAGGCCTGCTTCATGCGCGCGCGCAGTCCCTCCACCAGCTCTCCCGCCTTGCCCTCCAGGAAGAGGATCACCTCGTCCACGCTCTTGCGGTAGCCCTCCACGGGGACGGGGTAGACGCAGGGCGCGGGGCAGCGGCCGATCTGGTGCAGCAGGCAGGGCCGCTTGCGGTTGGCCAGCACGTGGTCCGTGCAGGTGCGCAGGTGGAAGAAGCGGTTGATGATGCGCAGCGTCTCGCGAATGGAGCTCGCGCTGGAGTACGGGCCGAAGTAGCGCGCGCCGTCCTTCTGGTAGCGCCGCACCACCTCCAGGCGCGGATAGTCCTGGGTCTTGTCGAGCCGCAGCGAGATGTACTGCTTGTCGTCCTTGAGCAGGACGTTGAAGCGCGGCTTGTGCTTCTTGATGAGCTCGTTCTCGAGGAGGAGGGCCTCCTTCTCGTTGTGGACGAGCACCGTCTCGATGTCGCCGAGGAACTGGTCCAGCAGCGACACGAAGGCGCGCGTGTCCCCGGTGCGGGTGAAGTACGAGCGCACCCGGTTGCGCAGGTTGACCGCCTTGCCCACGTAGATGATCTCGCCGCGGCGGTCCTTCATCAGGTACACGCCGGGCTCGGTGGGCAGCGCGTCCAGCTTCGCTTCGAGCTTCGCGTCCATGAGGGTCTACCGGCTCTTCCTCGGCCCGATGCCCGTCTTGCCGTGAGGCGGGCCTCCCCCGCCCTTGCCTCCTCGCGGCGAGCCTCCGCGCTTGCCCCGCGCACCGGGCGTCCCGGGCTTCGCCTCGTCGGCGGGCCTTGCGGGGGCCTTGAGCAGCGCGCGGCTGGGCGGCTTGAGGCCCAGGTCCATGTCCTTGAGCAGCAGGATGCGGTCGCGGATCTCCGCGGCCTTCTCGAACTGCATCTCGTCCGCGTAGTGCTGCATGTCCTTGGTGAACTCGCCGATGAGGCGCTTGATCTCCTTGGGCTCCAGCAGGTCGCCGACCGCGTCGGCGGCCATGGGCAGCTCGGACGGATCCGCGTCGTAGAGGTGCTCGGACAGGTCGAGGATGTGGCTCTTCACCGCCTTGGGCGTGATGCCGTGCTGCGCGTTGTAGGCGCGCTGCACCTCGCGGCGACGGTTGGTCTCCTCGAGGGCCAGCTTCATCGAGTCCGTCATCCCGTCCGCGTACATGATGACGCGGCCGTTGAGGTTGCGGGCGGCGCGGCCGATGGTCTGGATGAGGGACACGTGGCTGCGCAGGAAGCCCTCCTTGTCCGCGTCGAAGATGGCCACCAGGGACACCTCGGGGATGTCGAGGCCCTCGCGCAAGAGGTTGATGCCCACCAGCACGTCGAACTCGCCCTTGCGCAGATCGCGGATGATGGCGGTGCGCTCGATGGCGCCGATGTCCGAGTGCAGGTAGCGCACCTTCACGCCCACCTCGGTGAGGTACTCGGTGAGGTCCTCCGCCATGCGCTTGGTGAGGGTGGTGACCAGCACGCGCTCGTTCTTCGCCACGCGCTTGCGCACCTCCTCCAGGACGTCGTCCACCTGGTTGCGCGCCGGGCGCACCTCCACCTCGGGGTCCGTCAGGCCCGTGGGGCGGATGATCTGCTCCACCACCACGCCCTTGGACTTCTGCAGCTCGTACTCGGCCGGGGTGGCGGAGACGAAGACGGCCTGCGGCACCATGTCCTCGAACTCGGAGAACTTGAGCGGGCGGTTGTCCAGGGCGCTGGGCAGGCGGAAGCCGTGCGCCACCAGCGTCTCCTTGCGCGCCCGGTCTCCCCGGTACATCGCGCCAATCTGCGGCACCGTCTGGTGGCTCTCGTCGATGAGCACCAGCATGTTGCGCGGGAAGTAGTCCAGCAGGCACGGCGGCGGCTCGTTGGGAGGCCGGCCCGAGAAGTGCCGCGAGTAGTTCTCGATGCCGTTGCAGTACCCCACCTGCTCGATCATCTCGAGGTCGTACATCGTGCGCTGCTCCAGGCGCTGGGCCTCCAGCAGCTTGCCCTCGCGCTTGAACTCCTGGAGCCGCTCCATCAGCTCGTCGCGGATGGTCTGCAGTGCGCTCTTCCGGGTGTCCACCTCGGTGACGTAGTGGCTCGCGGGGAAGATGACGACCTTCTCCAGCACGCCCAGCGTCACGCCGCGCAGCGGATCGAACTCGGTGATCTTCTCCACCTCGTCGCCGAAGAAGCTCACGCGCACGGCGCGCTCCTCCTCGTAGGCGGGGAAGACCTCCACGGTGTCGCCCCGGGCACGGAAGGTGCCTCGGTGGAAGTCCAGGTCGTTGCGCTCGTACTGGCTCTCCACCAGCTTGCGGATGAAGCTGTCGCGGCCCAGCTCGGCGCCCACGTTCACCGTGACGGCCATGTCCACGTACGAGCGCGCCGTACCCAGGCCGTAGATGCAGGACACGCTGGCCACGATGAGCACGTCATCGCGCGTGCGCAGCGAGTGGGTGGCCGAGTGGCGCATCCGCTCGATCTCATCGTTCACCGAGGAGTCCTTCTCGATGAACGTGTCCGAGGTGGGGATGTACGCCTCGGGCTGGTAGTAGTCGAAGTACGAGACGAAGTACTCGACGGCGTTGTGGGGGAAGAGGGACTTGTACTCACCGTAGAGCTGGGCGGCGAGCGTCTTGTTGTGCGCGATGAGCAGCGTGGGCCGCTGCACGTTGGCGATGACGTTGCCCATGGTGAACGTCTTGCCCGAACCGGTGACGCCGAGCAGCGTCTGGTAGCGGTCCCCGCGCAGCAACGCCTCGGTGAGCTCACCGATGGCGCGCGGCTGGTCGCCCTGGGGCTTGTAGTCGCTGACGAGCTGGAACTGAGGCATGGCGGAAAGGTTTAACACCCGGAGTGTGGGGATGCCGGGTGCAAAAACGTCCGGAAGCCGGAGAATCGACGAAACGCGCCCTACCTCGCCTCCTCGCTCCTCAGGGCTTCGAGCGCCTGGAGGCGGGGGACCTCGAACTCGTCCCCCTTGTTCCACCGGGGCAGCTCCCTCGTGCGGGCCACGTGGGCGCCCAGGAGGAAGAAGAGCTGTACGTCCTCCACCGCGCCGGAGAAGTCCCAGTCCGGGCGCAGCTCGTCCGAGGGCTGGTGGTAGTGCTTCGCCTCCCACGCCTCGCGCTGCTGCTTGCCCCAGCCCTCGGGGCGGCCCACGAAGTCCATGCCGCTGCC
>NZ_DASVSO010000310.1:0-3582 GCF_036388035.1 Archangium sp. | reverse complement strand
TGGACGGGGTGGAGAGCGACCTGCGCACCGGGCTGCCGCGACAGATGATTGAAATCCACGAGCCGGTGCGCCTGCTCATCGTCGTGGAGGCGAGCGTGGCGCTGCTGTCGGCCATCTACGCGCGCCAGCCGATGCTGCGCGAGCTCATCGGCAATGAGTGGGTGCAGCTGGTGAGCCTGGACCCGACGACGGGCCAGCAGCAGCGCTTCACCCCCCGGGGCTTCCAGCCCCTCACTCCACCCAGCGCGCCCCTGCCCGTGGTGGCCTCCTCGCCCGAGTGGTACCGCGGACAGCGGGACTTCCTGCCTCCGGCGCTGATCGACAAGACCCTGGCCGGCCCGCCCGCCGCGCGCCGCGTCCCCTCACCTTCTGGAGATTCCGTCCATGCCGCTCACTGAACTCCAACTCGGGTGGATCGCGGCGGCCGTGCCGCTCTGGCCCCTGGTGGCCTTCGGGGTGCTGGGAGGCGTGATGCTCGTCCACCGCGCGCCGAGCGAGCGCACGGTGGTGCGCTGGGTGCTGGGCGCGCTGTGGCTGTCGCTGGGCTGCTCGGTGGTGACCGCGGCCAGTCTGGCGCTGCACCCCCGGGACGTGCTGGAGGTGGAGGTGGGCCAGTGGTTCTCCGCCGGGGACTACACCTTCCGGGTCTCGCTGCTGATCGACCGGCTGTCGGCGACGATGATGGTGCTCACCAGCGCCATCACCCTGCTCATCGGCCGGTTCTCGGTGAACTACCTGCACCGCGAGCCGGGCTTCGCGCGCTTCTTCCTGCTGCTGTGCCTCTTCACCCTGGGAATGCTGGTGCTGGTGGAGAGCGGCAGCATCGACCTGCTCTTCGTGGGCTGGGAGCTGGTGGGCCTCACGTCGGCGCTGCTCATCGCCTTCTTCCACGAGCGGACGACGCCGGTGCGCTCGGGGCTGAGGGCCTTCACCATCTATCGGCTGTGCGACATGGGCCTGCTGGTGGGCGTGGTGCTGCTGCACCACTTCACGGGCACGGCCGAGTGGGCGGAGGCCTTCGGGGCGCGAGCCTGGCCGGGCGAGGCGGTGGCGCTCGGAGGGGTGCCGGCCACGGTGCTGGCGCTCTGCCTGACGCTGGGGGCCATGGGCAAGTCGGCGCAGCTGCCCTTCAGCAGCTGGCTGCCTCGCGCGATGGAGGGGCCCACGCCCTCCAGCGCCCTCTTCTACGGGGCGCTCTCGGTGCACGCGGGCGTGTATCTGCTGCTGCGCGTGGCGCCGGTGCTGGAGCACGCACCGCTGGCGCGCGGGGTGCTGGTGGGGGTGGGCCTGCTCACGGCCGTGCATGCCACGCTGGTGTGGCGGGTGCAGACGGACGTGAAGAGCTCGCTGGCCTATGGCGTTCTCACCCAGGTGGGCCTGCTGTTCGCCGAGGTGGGCCTGGGGCTGTACACGCTGGCGCTGGTGCACCTGGTGGCGCACGCCTGCCTGCGGTGCCTGCAGCTGCTGCGGGCGCCCTCGGCCCTGCGCGAGGCGCAGGCGCGACGCGCGGCCCTTCGCGCGGCGAAGCCTCCCGCCGTCGCGGTGGCGCACCGGGTGCTGTCCGAGGGCCTGCTGCGGCGCTTCTACCGCCTGGCCCTGGAGCGCTTCGCGCTGGAGGTCCTGCACGAGCGGTGGGTGATGGGCCCCCTGCTGCGGCTGGGCCAGTGGAGTGACAAGGCGGAGCGGCGCTGGGTGGGTGCACTGAGCGGCTGGATGCCGCGCCAGGAGCCGAGCCAGCCCGAGCAGCCGCCCGAGATGACGCCCGCGAAGCAGTCCTCGGGCGGCCAGTCGACAGGAGTCATGTAATGCAGCCCTCCCTTCCTCTTCTCTCGTTGCTGGTGGCGCTGCCGGCGCTGGGCGCGGTGGCGCTGCGGTGGGTGCGTCAACCCGCGCGGGCCCGTCAGGTGGCCACGGGCGTGGCGGTGCTCACCCTGGCCCTGGCGGCCGGGGTGGTGCTCCTCTTCCGCGGCGGACAGCCGGAGCCGCAGCTGCTGGAGTCGGGGTTCCGGGTGCCGCTGCTCGGCCTGGTGTACCGGCTGGGCGTGGACGGCGCGAGCGTGCTGGCGCTGGCGCTCACCGCGCTGCTCACCCTGGGACTGGTGGCGGCCGGTCCGCACCAGGCCCTGGACCGGAGCACGCTCGTCGTGCTGCTGCTCACCGAGAGCGCGACGCTGGGCTTCTTCTGCGCGCAGGACCTGGCGCTGATGCTCGCCTTCTTCCTCGCCACGCTGGTGCCGCCGAGCGTGCTCGTCTCCCGCGGCGCGCGGGCGGGGCCGGAGGCGCGAACGTTGCGCACCTTCCGGACCTACATGATCGCCGGCACACTGCCGCTGCTGGCGGCCACGGTGCTGGTGGGCGTGGCGGGCTGGCGCGCGGGGGTGGAGGAGCCCTTCGCCTTGACGGAGCTGCTCGCGCGCGGAGTGCCGGACGCGTGGCAGCGGCCCCTCTTCGGGCTGTTGCTGCTGGCGGTGGGGGTGCGGATGGCGGTGGTGCCCTTCCACTCCTGGCTGCCCGTCCTCATGGCACGCGGGCCGTACGGACTGGGCCCGCTGCTGGTGAACGTCCACGTGGGGCTCTACCTGCTGGTGCGGGTGGTGATGCCCCTGCTGCCCGAGCAGTGGAACCATGCCGGGCCGCTGCTGGGCGTGCTGGGACTCTGTGGGGCGCTCTATGGCGCCGTGCTGGCGCTGGCGCAGGTGGACCTGCGCCGCATGGTGGGCTTCCTCCTGGTGAGCCAGTCGGGGCTGCTGCTGGCGGGGCTCGCGATGGTGAATGTCCAGAGCCTCGCCGGGGCCCTGCTGCAGAGCGTGGCCGTGGGCCTCGCGTTCACGGGGCTGATGCTGGTGGTGAGGGCCCTCGAGGCCCGCACGGGCACCACGGACCTGACGCGGCTGGGCGGGCTCGTGCGCCGCGCCCCGCGCATGGCGGCCTTCTTCTTCCTGCTGGGCTTCGCCAGCCTGGGCTTCCCGGGGACGATGAGCTTCGTGGGCGAGGATCTGCTGCTGCACGGCATCCTGGGTGCCCACCCGCTGGTGGCGCTCCCCATGCTGCTGGCCACCGCCATCAACGCCATCGCCTTCTTCCGGGCCTTCCAGCGCACCTTCCTCGGGACGCCCGCCCATGGCCACGCCCCAGCGCTGGAGACGGTGGAGGAGCTGCTGCCCCGGGAGCGGTGGGTGGCCCTCGGGCTGTTCGCGCTCGTCGTCCTGGGGGGGCTGGTGCCCGGGCCGCTGCTGCGCCTGCGCGAGTCCCAGGTGGCGTCGCTGGTGGAGCGCGTGGCCCCGGTCGAAGAGGCCCGCGCCGAGCAGTAGGCGGCGCCAGGCAGGGGGGCTGAAGGTTCAGTCCCTCTTCGCGGGCTGCTGGGCCATGGCCCGCAGGTCCGTGCGGCGGATTTTACCGCTCACCGTCTTGGGCAGCTCGGTCACGAACTCAATCTCCCTCGGGTACTTGTAGGGCGCCGTCGTCTTCTTCACGTACTCCTGGAGCTCCGTGATGAGCGCCTCCGAGCCCGTGAACCCCGGCGCCAGCACCACGTAGGCCTTGATGCGCTGGCCGATGCGCTCGTCCGGCACGCCCACCACG
>NZ_DASVSO010000309.1:0-1708 GCF_036388035.1 Archangium sp. | reverse complement strand
GCCCAACCGCACCACGTACTCGCCGCTCACCATGCCGGGCCGCCCCATCACATCCGGCTCCAAGAGCTGGGTGAGGAACTGGTACGACAGGTCATCCTCGGTGGCGCTCGGCGGCTTCTCGTTCTTCAGGTCACGGTCCTGCGCCGGCGTCTTGCCCTGGGCGGAGATCTGGATGTTCTTCAATTCGAGCACGCGGAAGGAGTGCTCGAGCGCCAGATCGAAGCGCTCACGCCGTTCCCCATCCGGCTCGATGTGCCGGTAGACGTTCTTCAGGCCCAGGGCGTACTTGGGGACCGCCCCCGCGTTCGTCCCCTGGGTGGGGGCCTCCGCCTCGGCGAAGCCCGGCGGCGGGATGTTCTTCTCGCTCTGCTGGATGAAGCCGTCTCCGTTGCGGTCGCGCGGGTAGATGGCGTGACCCACGGTGTGCAGGTAGTAGCTGGCGCGCGGCAGCGAGTTGAGGATCTCCACCTCGCCCGAGGGCTTGGTGTAGCGCAGCGCCGCATGCACCGACTCGACGAAGCGGCCACCCGGCCTGAGCGAGAAGGGCACCACCTGGGGTCCCGCCACCGCCGTGCCCGTCACGCCGATGATGCGGCCCGCCAGCGGCGGCACTCCCGTCGGGACCTCGACCAGCGGCGGCTCCTTGTTGATGCACGTCTTGCGCATCGAGAAGCCGGCGTCCGCGGACAGCTCGGAGCAATACACCTCCAGCAGCAGACCCGCATCCCCCTCGTCCACCAGCGGCTTTGGATAGCAGCTCCCGCCATCCGGCAGCGGCCCCCGGCATACGCCTCCGTCACTCCCCGCATCCACCTGGCCGCCATCGGCGGTCCCACCGTCCGTCCCACCCTCATCATAGGACTTCACCCGCACCCGCCAGTGCGTGGAGACGTAGATCAGGTCGTCGCGCGTGGTGGCCGCTCCGCCATGGCGCACCAGGCTCTCCAACTTCACCTTCGGCTCGCCCTCCGTCTCCATCTTGCGCGTCACGCGCACGTCGATTTCCGGCGGATACATCAGCACGTCGCCCACTGGGATACCCAGCTCCTGCTGGGTGCAGCGCGACAGGCTGTGGTTCTCCCCGTACTCGTCCACGCTCAGCGGGCCACCCGCCGCCTCATCCGCCGCGCACGAGCCGTCCTCCGCCCTCGTCGAGCGGTTGATGGCTGGCACCGTCACCGTCTTCATTCCCGCGTAGCCCGTCGCGTGGTTGACGGCGAACACCACCAACCGGTCCCCCGCGCTCAGGCTCAGGAAGTTGCTCCGGTTGTCCTTGCAGTTGGCCTCGTAGTAGTCCCGGTCCGCCTGCGTGCTCTGCCCCTTGCGGTCCAGCTCCCGGCACCTCTCCCTGGCGTACCTCGGGATTCCGTGCGTCGGCCCCAATCTCAGCCGTCCGAACATTCCGTGCGTCGCCGGTGAGCCCCCGTCCACCGGGTTCTGCTGCACGTCGCAGTAGCTCGGGTCCTTGCGCCCAAACGCATACGTCGCTATCGGGTGCTCGAGGTCATCCTCCCGGAAGAAGTGCACCTCCGTCGTGTCCACGTCCCGGGGCGCTATGGACTGGTATTCTCCCAGCCTGTCCGGGTCCCTCTCGCTCGGCAGCTCCTCCGCTCCGCACATCCCCTCCAGCGGCTTGCCCTGGCGGTCCACGAACAGCAGGTTGCCGTAGATGTAGCGCGCATCCACCAGGATGTCCGCCTGCGTATTG
>NZ_DASVSO010000308.1:0-9090 GCF_036388035.1 Archangium sp. | reverse complement strand
GGTGGACTGCCGCTTCGCCCAGGCCCGGCGCACGGGGCGTGACCGCTGGGAGTACGCCCTCGAGGTGGAGGTGGAGGACCCCGACAGCCCCGTGGTGGTGGATCCCGTCGTGCTCTGGAGCAGCTACCTCGAGGGCAGCGTGACAGCCGATGTGTTCGGAGACCTGGCGAGGAGCGACACGGGGGAGCTGTTCATGGTCGGTACGTGGACCGGAAACTCGTCCTTCGAGGGACCCGAGCAGCAGGGGTATCCCGGAGGCCCGAGTGTGCTCGTCGCCCGGTTCCACGAAGATGGCGGGTTGGGGGTGTGGACGCTGCTGGGGGGTGGGTCCGATGACGAGGGCAGAGCCATCGCCCTCGGCAACCAGAAGGTGTACGTCGTGGGTTCCTCCACCTCGAGGAACTTCGGGCAGGGGGTGATCTTCAACCATGGAGCGAGCCGCACCCCGTTGGACGAAGAGACCCGGGATGGCCTCATTGCCCAGCTGCAGCCGTCGACCCTGAAGCTGGACTGGGTCTACATCGTGGGCACGGAGACAGCGAATGAGACCCTCGATGACGTGGTCGTGGGCCCGGATGGCCGGCTCTACCTCGCCGGGAACAGCCGCGCACTGGATGTGTCCCAGGCCCCTCCCGTCGAAGCGCCCGATGGGAGCTGGAATGGCGTCGCCCTCCGGGTCAGTCTCCTCGGTGTCGATGCGGGGATTGCCCGCGTGGACTGGTTCACGGTGTTCGGTGGGCCCCAGGATGACTTCACCCGTGCGGTCGCGGTGGACGCGGATGGCGGGGTCTTCATCGCGGGAGAGGCGGCCTCCTCCACCAGCCTCGCGTCCCCCCAGCGCAAGCATGCCGGGCCCGACGGCGTGCCGGACGTCTTCGTCGCCCGACTGACCCAGGACGCGGGCACGGGCCTGGTGTCCACCTTCCTCGGAGGGCAGGGCAGGGACGAGGGCCGGGCGCTCGTCTTCGACCCGTCCACCCACTCGCTCCTGGTGGGCGGGACGACGCGCTCGCGGGAGCTCGAGAACCCCACGGCCGAGGCCCAGACCTCGTCGGATGCGTTCCTGGTGTCGCTCAACGCGGCGGACTTGTCCCGCAGGGGCACGAGCTTCCTCCGGGGAAGCGGAGATGACGAGGGGCTGGCCGTCACCCTCACCCCCCGTGGCCCCTATCTGGGAGGAAGGACCCGGTCCTCCGATTTCCCCGTGACGGCCGCACTCGACGGGACGTCGGTGGGCGCGGGCTCGCAGGTGGGCTTCGTGGCCCAGGTGACGCTCGGCTCGAACGCGCCGCCGTGGTCCTCGCTCGTGGGGGGCAGCCCCTCCGAGGTGCGCGCGTTGCAGCGAGACAGCCAGGGACACCTGTTCCTCGGGGGCCACGCCCAGGCGGAGACGCCGCCGGGCACCCGGATGTTCGTCATGGGGGTGGACCCGACCCCGGCCGCGCCCGTGGACGCGGGCGTCGAGCCGGACGCGGGCGTCGAGCCGGACGCGGGGCAGCCCGAGCCGGTGGAGCCGGACGGGGGAACGCAGGGCGGCGAGGACGGAGGCTCGACCCTGGATGGGGGAACGCAGGGCCGTCAGCCGGTGCTGGGCTGGTCCTTGTCGTGTGCCACCAGCGACGGGCCGGGAGCGCTCGCCCTCGGGGCGCTCCTCGGGCTGGCGCTGCTCGGGTCGCGGCGCGAGAAGCGCGGGGCCGTGCCCTGAGGGGCACCGGGAAGGTCAGGGCCGCCACCCGGTAGCGCGCTCAGGCCGAGGCCGAGCCCGAGCGCTTCGCCTGAAGCCACGCCGCGAGACGCTCGGGTTCGGGCATGTCCTTCAACTGCACGCACTGCTGCCCGGGTGTCCCCGGCCACGACTTGTACGTCACCACCAGGGTCCCCACGCCGCGTCGGCGCTGGGAGGCGGCGTTCTCGCGCGGCAACACCTCGCGCCGCTGACGCCGCTCCCTCAATTCTTCCTGGAGCCGCTCCAGCTCATCCCGCTGCGAGCGTCCCGCACGGGCGTGGTGCGTCTGGGTCCTCACGCCGCGCAGCGTAACAGACACTCCGCCGGAGCCGGCTGACACCCTTCCTGGGAAGGTACCGCCCAAAAGACAACCGGCGCGACCGCCACGAAGGGCAGCCGCGCCGGCTGAGAAACTCGGTGCTGCTCGGGATTACTGACCGGAGCTCACCGTGTAGGTGGCGCCGGAGTAGGCCGTGTAGCCCTTGATGAGGACGTAGTACGTGCCCTGCTTGGCCCCGGTGATGGTGCACGTCTCCGTGTTCGTCGCACCCGCCGACATGCAGTCGTAGCTGGTGGTGGTCGGCGCGCTGCCGAACTTCACGTACATGTCCGCGTCACCCGTGCCGCCGGAGAGCGCGAAGCGCATCGCCGTCGCGCCAGCCGGCGTGACGTGGCTGTAGTTGGTGTTGCTGCTGCGGGCACCCGACACGTTGCTCAGCGAGGAGATGACGGTGAAGGTCGGGGGAGCGCCCACGCCCACCGCCGTCCAGGCCGCGTTCACCGCGTCGGCCGCCGCCGCGCCGTAGAGGTCCGTGGCCGCCTGCGCCGTGGCGCCGCGCGCCTCGGAGAAGGTGCTGCCCGGCGTGAGGTACACCGTGTTGGCGCGGTAGAAGATGGCCGCGCCCTTGTGGATGCTGGCCACGGGGTTGGCGTCGAGCGCCGGCACCACCGTGCTCGTCTTGCCACGCGGGTGCGAGCCACCCGTCACCAGCAGCTTGAAGGCCAGGTTGGCGATACCCGAGTTCCAGTGCACGCCGCCGTTGTCGGAGGTGCCCGTGTAGCGCGTCGGGTAGTAGTCGTAGTCGCCAGCCAGGGCCGGGTCGTTCATGTAGCGCAGCGCGTCGCCCGCGGTCGCCGGCGTCCAGCACTCCTCGCCAATCTTCCAGGTGTTGCCGCTCACGGCGCCGTCGCGGTAGGCCTCGATGGAGGCGCCGAACACGTCGGACATGGCCTCGTTGAGCGCGCCCGACTCGCCCGAGTACACCAGGTCCGAGGAGGTGTCGGTGACGGCGTGGGTGAGCTCGTGGCCCACCACGTCCAGCACCGTCAGCGGGCCGGAGTCCACGCCGTTGCCGTCGCCGTACACCATCTGCGTGCCGTTCCAGTACGCATTCACGTAGTTGCGGTCGTGGTGCACGGTGGAGGTGAGCACGCCGCCGGTGCCGTTGTAGCTGTCACGCCCGAACTGGCTGAAGTAGTAGTCGTAGGTGAGGCCCGCGTTGTCGTGCGCCTGGTTGACCACCGCGTCGCTCACGGGCGCCTGGCCCTCCGAGCGCACCAGCGTGCCGGGCAGCGTCGTGCGGTTGCCACCGTTGTACGTCTTGCGGTTCTTGGTCGTCTTCAGGTTGTCGAACTGCTTCACGACCTCGCCGGTGTGCGCGTCGATGAAGAGGTTGGGCATGGAGGGCTCGCCCTTGGCCGTGACGGCCTCGAGCTGCACGCGGTACGTCAGGCGGGCGCCACCGTTCTCGGCGAGAATCTGCAGGTCCGACTTCGGGTCGGCCTTCAGGGCGCGCGAGCCGCCCACCTGGGCAATGGCAATCTGCTCGGCCTCGGCGGTGCGCAGCTTGGGCGTGGTGTCCACCTTGAGGTCGCGCGCCAGGGCGTCGGTGATGGAGGAGATGGAGCCGTCGTCGTTGAGGTGGACGATGGCCTGGGCGGCGAAGACGGGCACGCCGCGGAAGGACTGCGAGAGGCGCTCGTGCGACTTGCCCTTCTCGTCGACCAGCGTGCGCTTGGTGGAGAGCTCACCGGCGCCCCGGAGGAACTCGGGCCGCTGCGACTTGATGGCGGAGAGGCCACGGCCCTCGGCGGCGACGGCCAGGCTGCTGCCCTGGGTGCTGGAGGTCTGAGAGTCGACGTCCGCGTCGACCGCGCAGGCACTGCCCAGGAGCATGAGGGGGAGGATCGAAACGAGACGGCGAGTGCGCATGGCGAGTTCCTCTCGGGCTCGACGGTTATGTCGAGCACTTCCCAACTTTCCGATAAAATTAGTTATCCTGTCAAGCTGCAATTTTCCATTCTTGCTGTGAAGGTGTGAGTAGGCGGGGGTACGCTGGACGGCGACCTGGGCCACCGGCAGGTGCGAGAGCGCGCCAGGAGGTCCGTGTAGCCTCGCCGCATGTTCTTCGTACTCGCATTGGGTGCGGTGATGGCCGCGACTCCGCCGCAGGGGTGGGTGCGGATTCCCGAGCCGTCGGAGGCGCTGCTGGAGTGCGCGAATGCCTCGCCGCACGAGTGGAGGGTGTCCCCGCACGAGGGCGGGGTCCGACTCGAGCCGGATGTGCCGCCCGGAGGCGGTGCCCGGCAGACGCTTCCCTTCAAGCCCTCCCGGAAGCTCTTCCCCATGGGGTGGAGCCACTCGCTGGCGGTCAAGGACGGCTACTTCGTCGGCTCCAATGGGGGCGAGTGGGGCGGCGCCCTGTTCTGGTTCTCCACCCATGGGCGCAAGCACCGGCAGCTGGCGAAGGAGAACGTCCGTGGGCTGATTGCGTCAGGCCCGGACGAGGTGCTCTCGCTGCATGGGCTGAATCACCTGGGCGGGCGGCGAGGAAGCGTCCGGTGGTTCAAGCAGGGCACGGACAAGCAGTGGAGCCTCAGCGAGGAGAAGCCCCTGGATGCCGGCCCCTACGCGTACACCGTCGCCGGGGAGGCGGTGTACGTGGTGACGGCCACGTCCCTCACGAAGATTGGGCCGGGCCGTCAGGTGAAACTCCTGGAGCCACTGCCGACCTGGATGCTCTATCCGAACAGCCTCGTCGTGGACGCCAGCGGCGCGCTATGGGTGGGCATGCGCCACTTCGTCCTGCGCCTCACCCCCGAGGGCGAGAAGTTCACCCGGGAGTGGTTCCTTCCCAAGGACTGCCTTCAGGCCGGCCAGGGAGGACACGACTGCGTGTGCCAGCCCTAGCCGCGGGTGTCTCGTCTGGAGCGAGCCGTCCCTACTCCACGGGGCGCAGCTCGCGGTCCAACGTGACGGTGGCGTGGCCAATCCCCGTGTCACGAGTCCGCGAGTAGCGCACGTCCACCAGCTCCACGCGCCAGCCCTCGTCCAGGCGATGCACCCGCCAGGACGGGAAGCGCAACCAGTTGCGGAAGCCACGCACCTGGGGCGCGGCGAGCGCGGCCTCGACGATGGGGTCGGGCTCCCCGCGCGGCAGCGGTGAATCACTCAGGCGCGGGCGCCCGTCGGCGAGCCAGTCCACCTCCACGAAGACGTAGCGCTCGGGCGTGAGGGCGATGACGTCCCGGGCGAAAGGCCGCGCGGGCAACGGCCCCGCCATGACGCGCTCCACTCGGACACCTTGGGCCCGCAGCCACTCGGCCGCCTGCCGCTCGGCCACGTGCGTGCCGACGAGCATCGCGCCGATGTAGACGAGGAGCGCCGCGACACACAGGCCCGCCACGCGCTCGACGTGTCGCACCGGCACGCCCGGGGCCAGCCGCAGCCCGAGGAGGAGGGCCACGCCCACCCCCCAGGCCAGCTTCGCCACGGGCGGCGCCAGCTCCGGCACGAGCACCAGCCCCGAGGTCGCCAGCCCCAGGACGGCCCAGAAGGTGACACCGCGGCGGGTGTGCGTGCGCGCCAGCACGACGGCGGCGGCCATCAGCAGCCACAGCCAGGGGTCGATGATGAAGAGCGCGTCCCCGTAGAACCAGGAGCCATCGAAGGGCATGAGCAGGCGCACGCCGTAGGTGTTGAGCCAGTCGAGCGCCGGGTGCGTGAGCACGGACAGGTACGCGAGCGCCACCAGGGGCCCCAGGCGCGCGGGGGGTGCCTCCGGGTGTCTCCGCCGCCGCACGAGCCTGTCCCACAGCAGCATGGCGCCGGCCAGCAGCCACGGCTGCACGGCCAGGGCGAGCACCCCGTGCGTCCAGCCGCGCCGGAACAGCAGCGCGGTGTCCGGGCCCGCGAAGGTGATGAAGCCGTCCACGTCCGGGAGGTTGGCGCCCAGGACGAGCGTGGCCGTGGCCAGCGGCGTCCACCGCTTGAGGCCCGTCTCCGCCAGCGTGGCCCCGACGAGCGCGTGCGCGAGGTTGTCCATAGGGGCTCCGAGTGTAACGCCCCTCGCACCGACCCACGCGCCCTGAAGGGGTTGAGCACCTCGTCAGGTGGGGGGACGAGGCCGCGAGGGACTTCCCTGGTGCTCGGGACTCAGGAATGCACTTGCGGAGGCACCCCCTTCGAAGCGTCTGGCACCCGTGCTGACAGGGCTGGGGCCCGGGGTTGTTCTCGCTCGAATCCCCTGAATCGGATTCCCTGCGAATGGAGGGTGCCCTGGTCACCTTCCACCAGGAGGCCATATTCGTCAGGGGGAACCACGAACTCCTCGCGGCTGCCGTCCGGGAATTCAAACGTCATCAGGCAGCGGGTGCGCGTACTGCTGCCGCGGACGAAGGTGCGCTGCCGCTTGGCGATGATGAGCCCCCGCCGAGAGATGACAGGGCTGCGGCGGATGTTGGCTTCGACCGACCTGATTCCCCTGAGGGAGAAGAAGACCAGGCAGACGAGCAGGAGAACGGGGAGCAAGACAGGCATGAAAAGATCCATGGGGGTGCTCACATGTCGATCTGGTGGAGAAGCCCGAGGGGTCCTGAAAGGCAAAGTAGTGCGGTGCCGGGTGTGGCCGCAGTCTCCTGGGAGTGTCGCCTTGCCCTACGGGCCCCCTACGAATCGTCTGACACCCTGACACCACCCTGACGCCGCACCCCTGGCGAGAAGACAGACGGAACGGATCCCGGTCGAGCGCGTCACGCGGGCGCCTTGCGCGGGCCCCCGGGCAGGCGCAGCCCGTCCTCCGGGGCGGGTGCTGGACTGTCGCGGCGCCGGGCTCGCGGCTCCTGGACGAAGTGGCCGAAGAAGAGCGTCGCCAACAGCCCCACCCCCGCGAGCGTCATGAAGGCAGCGGGGTAGCCGGCCTGCTTCACCACGAAGCCGCCCAGGATGTTGCTCAACGCCATCCCCAGGCCGACGGCCGAGTACGTCGTCCCCTGCAGCAGGTTGAAGTGGCCGGTGCCCTTGCCCAGGTCCGCCATCATCACGATGAGCAGCACTCCGTAGATTCCGGCGCCCAGGCCGTCGATCACCTGCAGGGAGATGAGCGCGTACTTGTTGTCGAGGAACGCGAACAGGAGCGCCCGGACCGGGACCAGGAGGAAGGCCACGAGGAAGAGCCGCTTCCTGCCGTGCTCGGCCAGCTTCGAGGCCATGGGCGCCACGGCGATCATCACGGCCTGGGCCAGGGTGATGCAGATGGACAGGTAGAGCGCCGAGTGCTTGACGTCGTCGAGCCCCAGCTTCTGGCCGAGCAGGGGCAGCATGGCCCCGTTGGCCACGTTCCACAGGCACATGGAGACGGTGAAGAAGGCGATGTTCCTGTTGGAGAACAGCTCCTTGACGCCGGCAAGGGAGGAGCCACACGGCGCGCGATCCTCCGCGGCGGCCCGGGCCAGGTCGTGGTCGATGTCCTGCTCCCGGATGAGCAGGGTGGCGGCGATGATGGCGACGCACTGGAAGACGGAGAAGTAGAAGATGCCTTCGTAGGAGATGAACCAGCCGATGAAGATGGCGACCACGGCGGCCAGCATGTTGCCTCCGTGGTTGAAGCTCTCGTTGCGGCCGATGCGCCGAGAGAGGCGATCGTGCCCGACCATTCCGAGCGTGATGGCCGCCACGCACGGGGGGAAGATGGTCTGGACGATCCCCAGGGCGGCCTGCGCCCCGGCGATGGGGAGGAGCCGCGGGAAGAAGACGACCGTCAGGCAGGAGAGAGCGACGATGGCCGACGCGACGACGAGCAGGAGCCGCTTGCGGCGCGTGTGGTCGATGAAGCCTCCCACCGGAGACTGCGCGAGGATGGAGACGAGCCAGGGGATGGCCACCACCATGCCGATATGGGAGGGATCCCACTTCTGCTCGGCCAGCAGGTAGACGGACAGATAGACGCCCACCCCGTCCTTCACGTCCGCCATGAAGACGTTGACGAGGTCGAGCCCTCGCAAGCTGCGTGCTGAAGCGCCCAACGGACACCTCCCTCGCAGCAAGGATGGGGACGCGTGCCGAGGCCTGCCATCCCCTCCCCAGGCCGGGCGCACCCCCGGGTCCTTCCCAACACTGGACGAAGAACGTTCTTCCCGGAGGGGATTCGCGCTCCGCCGGGGGCGCGGTGCGTGCTAAGCGGAGGGCCTCAGTTCAGAGGAGGCAACCCGTCGCATGAAAGCACTCATCGCCACCGCCGTCCTCGCCCTCGGAGTCCCGGCCCTCGCCCAGCAGCCAGAGGCGAAGCCGCTGGAGCCCGGTCGCGAGGCGCTGGCCATCCCCTACGAGAAGTACAAGCTGCCCAACGGGCTCGAGGTCATCCTCGCCAGGGACCCCAAGCTGCCCGTCGTCGCCGTCAACGTCTGGTACCACGTGGGCGCCTACCACGAGCAGCCGGGCCGCACCGGCTTCGCCCACCTCTTCGAGCACATGATGTTCCAGGGCTCCAAGCACGTGCCGGATGACGTGCACATCGGCCTGCTCGAGCAGATCGGCGCCACGGACCTCAACGGCACCACCAACTACGACCGCACCAACTACTTCGAGACCGTGCCCAGCAACCAGCTCGCCACCGCCCTGTGGCTGGAGAGCGACCGGATGGGCTTCCTCCTGGAGGCGCTCGACGAGAAGAAGCTGCGCAACCAGCAGGAGGTGGTGAAGAACGAGCGCCGCCAGAGCGTGGAGACGCGCCCCTACGGCGTGGCCCAGGAGAAGCTCTGGAAGGCCCTCTTCCCCGCGCCCCACCCCTACCACGGCAAGGTCATCGGCTCGATGGAGGACCTGGACGCGGCCACCGTGGAGGACGTGAAGGGCTTCTTCCGCAAGTGGTACGCCCCCGCCAACGCCACGCTCGCCGTGGTGGGAGACTTCGACGAGAAGGAGGCCCGAGCCCTCGTCGAGAAGTACTTCGGCTCGCTGCCGAGCGGCCCCAAGCCGGAGAAGCCCCAGGTGGCCCCGGTGAAGCACACCCAGGAGCAGGTCATCCGCCACGAGGAGAAGATTGGCACGCTGCCCATGGTGACGCTGGCGTGGCTCACCCCGCCCT
>NZ_DASVSO010000307.1:0-6707 GCF_036388035.1 Archangium sp. | reverse complement strand
CAGTTGGCGCTGCACCCGTCTCCGTCCGTGTTGTTGCGGTCGTCGCAGACCTCGCCCATGGCGACGTCCCTGATGCCATTGCCGCAGGTTTCGTTGGACTTGCAGTTGGCGCTGCACCCGTCTCCGTCCGTGTTGTTGCGGTCGTCGCAGACCTCGCCCTTGGCGATGTCCACGATGCCGTTGCCGCAGGTCTCCAAGGATTTGCAGTCGCCGCTGCAGTCATCTCCACTCTCGTTGTTGCCGTCGTCGCACTTCTCGCCCTTGGCGTTGTCCGGGTACCCATTGCCACAGTATTCGGTGGACAGGCAGTCGGCGCTGCATCCATCGCCGCTCACGTTGTTGCGGTCGTCGCATTTCTCGCCCTTGGCGACGTCCACGATGCCGTTGCCGCAGAACTCGCTGGAAAGGCAGTCGGAGCTACAGCCATCTCCGTCGAGGTTGTTGCCGTCGTCGCACGCCTCCGCGTTCGTTGTATCCACCGTGCTCTTGATGTCCGTGACCCCGTTGCCGCAAGTCTCGTCCGACTTGCAGGTCCGACTGCAGCCATCGGCATCGCGGATGTTGCCGTCGTCGCACGTCTCGTCGGTTTGGAGGATGCCGTCTCCACAATTGTCGACGATGCACACCTCTTGATTGGCCGCGCACTGCTGCCCGACGGGGCAGACCCAGCCGGAGGCGCAGGTCACACTCGTGGGTTCGAGGCAGGCCTGGAGCGGCAGGGACAGGAGGGACACCGCGAGTGTGGCGACAACACCACGGGGGACGTGAAAGAGGCTCGCTCGCTTCATCGTGCACCTCAGAAGGGGAAGGTGGCCAGGACGCCGGTCGTGTCACCGCCGAGGAGCGGAGTGACGTTCACCGTCTCCTCTCCTTGGGCCGGGTCGCCGCTGTAGGGCCGAGGCTGGTTGAGGTAGAGGAGCACCGCGCCGGTGACGAGCGCGGTTCCGCCCAGGGCATAGGAGCCGAAGGCCGCCAGCTGCAGACGGTCCCCGCGCGTTCGCGTCGCCGCGAGCCGCGGCGCTGGCCGGCAGCCGCTGACGCCGCACGTCTCGATTCCGTTATCGAAGGAGAGGTAGTCCTTGCGAGTCTGCAGGTGCATCCAGCCACCGCCCGCCCCCACGGCCAACCCCGCCCCCAGCACCGTCCAGGGCATCCACGCGGCCCACCGTCTCCGGTACTCGAAGGGGTACATCTTCAACTGGAGCTTCACCTGCTCGCCCGAGGTGAGGTGCCGGCTCTTGTCGAGGGTCGGATAGCCTTCCTTGCGGGCGATGATGCTGTGGAGGCCGGGACGAATCAGCCTCTCGTAGCGTCCAGGTCCCGTGAAGAGAGGATCCCCATCCAGCGTCACGGTGGTCCCGGGTTCATCACAGGTGAGCGTCAGATGAACGAGCTGCTTCTCGACGAGGGCCTTGTAGTTGCTGGCGTGCTCGAACAGCCCGGCCTCCAGGGACTCCGGGCCATGGCGGATGGCCTCCACCAGATGCTCGTGGGTCTCGACGGGCTGATCGAGGGGGATCAGCGCCAGCGCCAGGTTGTAGTGGATGGCCGGATGGTTCCAGTGCTGGAGCGCCTGGCGGTATTTCTCGACAGCCTTGGTGAGGATGGACTCCTTGAGCAAGGCGTTGCCTGCCTTGAACAGCTCATACGCCGCCTGCTGGTCCTTGCGGGAGGTGCCACGGGCCCAGGGGGCGGGTCCCGAGCTCTCCAGCCCCTGCTGGAGTCGTTGGGCATCCGCCGGAGTCACCCACAGCGTCAGCAACACCCATGTCATGGCGATACCAGACGGGGCCTTGTTCATCGTCCTTCTCCGGGGTTCATTCCCTTCAGCTCCTCGGCGATGGGACTGCCGAGCTGCTTCAGTTGGAGGCGGATGCGCTCCTGCTCGCGCCGCATCAGCTCCTCTTTTTCCTTCGCCTCGCGGATGGCCTCTTCCTTGGCCTCGCGTGCCAGTGTCGCGTTCCTCTCCGCCCGCAGCCGGGCGAGTCGGGCGCGACGCTGTTCCATCTGGGCCTTCCGGAGCGCCAACTGCAGCTCGTCGTTCTTGCGGCGCAGCTCCTCGTTGGTGAGCGCCTCCCGGGCGTTGGCCAGCTCCGCCGCCTGCTGCGCCTTCTGGCGCTCCAGCTCCTTGGCCTGCACTTCGGCCAGGCGCTGTTTGGCCTCGGCCTCCGCCGCGCGTGCTGTCGCCGCCGCATCGCGCGCGGCCTGCTCCGCGTTGCGCGCCGTCACCTCGGCGGCCTTCGCCACCTGGGCCTGGTGCTCGGCCTCTTGCTGCGAGTTGCGGATGATCACCAGCGCCACCGCCGCCGCGACGACCAGCAGCCCCAGGAAGACCGTGGAGCCGATGAACAGCGCCCGCCGCACCCGGGTGGCTCGCTTCGCTTGCGAGAAGACGGCCTCGAGGAAGTCGGCCTGCACCTGGGGCAGCTCGCCACGATAGCGGCGCTGGAAGCGCCGTGCCTCCTCCACCATCTCGCCGCGCCACAGCAGGTTGTTGTCGAAGTGCTTCGCCTGCCACTGCCGGGCCGCGTTGCGCAGCTGCTCCAGGAAGCCCGCGTCCTCCTGGCCTTCCTCCAGCCAGCGGCGCAGCGCGGGCCAGCTGTGCAGCAGCGACTCGTGGACGATCTCCACCGTCGCGCCCGAGGCGCCACCTCCCGTCTGGACGACGAGCAGACGCGCCTGGACGAGGTGGTCGATGAGCCGCTGCATCTCCCCCGTGTCCTTCGTCAGCTCGCGCAGCTCGTCCACGGAGACGATGGCGCGCGTGCGCTCGGGTGTGACGAGCCGCAGGAAGAGCGCCCGCACCAGCGTGCGCTCCGGGGTGGTCATCCCGGTGAGCACGCTGTCGGCGTGGCTGGCGAGCGCACCGGCGATGCCTCCAATCGACTGGTAGGCGCTCTGGGTGAGCAGCTTGCGCGAGGGGTCTCGCGCCTCCCAGAGCTGGGTGGCGGCGAACTGGAGCAGCGGCAGCGCGCCCTGGGCGGACTCCAGGTGCTCCAGCATGTTGTCGACGATCGCCGGAGTCTCGAAGCGGTAGCCGGCCATCTCCGCGGGCTGCACCAGCGCGTCGCGCAGGCCCTCACGGTTGGGCGGGGTGAGGAAGTAGAGGCCCTGGCTCAGCTCGGCCATGAAGCGCTCGTCCTCGGGCACCCGGTCCAGGAAGTCCGAGCGAATGGAGAGCACCAGCCGGATGGGCGAGGTGGCATCGTCCGCGATGCCCGAGAGGCACGCGGTGAAGGCCAGGCGCTCCTGGGCGTCCGGCACCAGGGTGTAGAGCTCCTCGAACTGGTCGATGAAGAGCAGAATCTTGCGGCGCTCGCGCCGGGCGCGGCTGCGCAGCACGCTGCCCACGTAGCCGGGCTCGACGCGCAGGTGCTCGACGAGCTTGTGCTGCTCCCGGATGTCCTCCTCGACACTGGTCGAGGAGTTCACGAGCGGCGCGATTACTCCCGCCAGCGCGGAGAGCGGGCTGCGCCCGGGGCGGATGACGAGTGACTCCCACGTCTCGCCCGAGCGCTTGAGGACCGGCACCACACCGGCGCGCACGAAGGAGGACTTGCCCGTGCCGGAGGGGCCGACGACGGCCAGCAGCGGCTGGTCCTGGAGGCGGTTGACGAGGGCGGCGATCTCCCGGGAGCGGCCGAAGAAGCGGTCCGCGTCGGCCTCCTGGAAGGAGCTGAGGCCCGCGTAGGGGCTCTCGTCGATGCGCAGCTCGCGCGAGTAGCGCCCGGGCAGGAAGGGCTCCAGGGCCCGGAGCAGCGAGAGGGCGTCCGGGAAGCGCGCTTCCTTGTGCTTGAGCAGGCAGCGGTCGACGACGGCGGCCAGCTCCGGCGGGACGTCCGGCGCCACGTCGCGCAGGCGCGGCATGGGCTCGTCGAGCAACCCGGTGACGGCGAGCTGGGGGCCACTCAGCGTCCCCAGCGGGTGATTGCCCGAGAGCATCCGGAACAGCATGATGCCCACGGCCCAGATGTCCGTCCGGTGGTCGATGGGCACGCCATTGCCCCACTGCTCCGGGGACATGTACGCCATCGTTCCCAGGATGGCGCCGCGGCGGGTGAGCTCGCCGGCCTCCTCATCGAGGAGCTTTCCCACGAAGGTGTCCGTGGAGACGCCGACGGGTTGCTCCTCGCCGTGGAGCACCTTGGCGATACCGAAGTCGAGCACCTTGATGCTGCCCGAGTCCGTCACGAGGATGTTCTCGGGCTTGAGGTCGCGGTGGACGATGCCCTGCTCGTGGGCACAGGCCAGCGCTCGCACCACCGGCACCATCAGCTCCACGGCGCGCGCGGGCGGGACACGCTGCTTGCCGATGAGCTTCCTCATCGATTGGCCCTGGAGGTACTCCAGCACCATGAAGGGATCGCCGCCGTGCTCGCCGACCTCGTAGATGATGACGATGTTCTCGTGACTGCAGAGCGCGGTGGCTCGGGCCTCGAGGATGAAGCGCTTGGTGAGACTCGAGTCCTGGGTGTGCAGGAACTTGATGGCCACGCGGCGGCCGAGCCGGGTGTCACGGGCGAGGAAGACGGTGCCCATGCCACCGCTGCCAATCTCCCGGATGAGCTCGTAATGGTGGATGCGCGTGCCGGGCTTGAGCTCGTTGAAGGAGGGACTCGAGTCGCCGTGGGCTGCGCGTGAGTGCGCGGAAGCGTTCTTGGACATGTCGGGCCGGCCTTCCCGGGACACACAGGAAACGGATGCGGCACGGCGCGATGAAGCGCCGAGGCAGCGGGGATGAAGCAGGTGCTTTGAGTGAAACGAGAGGGCTCGGACGCGGGCGGGAACCCAGCCATCGCGCGAGGGCGCACGGGGGCCCACCTTCCGCTCGAGCGCGGGGCCTCAGTTCAGGATGTCACGTTTCGCGCGCATGGGGAGGCGCCTCTCTTCGCGTGCTCGGCTCGGCGAACCGTCATGGGGATGACGAGGCTCGGGGGGCCTTGCGTGTCAGGTTGGGGGCAACACTGACATGATGGCCATTGCCGCTTCCTCGCCTACCCCCGACCAGAGTGCAGGACGTGTGTCAGCTGTTTGGCGGAGCGGAGCACCGCGCGGGCGGCCTCGCGCCCGGGGCGGAGGCTGTCCTGCACCGTGTCTCCCAGCCGGCCGCCGAGCGTGCCCAGCAGTGCGATGAAGCGCTCGCGGCCCGCGCGACGCACGGCGCGGGTGGTGCCCGCGAGGCTCGCCGAGGCCAGCAGCGCCCCAGCCCCCGCGAGCAGTGCGAAGAGGGCTCCCGCGTTGAGGAAGTAGTCCACGCCCAGCAGCGGGCCCTCCACGTACGCGCGCACCACGCGGTAGCCCACGTGTCCCAGCAGCCCCAGCAGGGGCAGGTTGATGAGCGGCAGCAACAGCCAGCGCGCCGTGCGCCACCAGCCGGCCACCGCCTCCGCCACCGCCGTGGTGACGGTGTAGCGCCAGGCGCTCGCCCGCGCGGACTTCAACTCCTCCAGCAGCGTCTCCACGTCCGGCAGCCCCAGCACCTCTGGGGACAGTCCGCTCGCATGCGCCAGGGCTCGGGCCTCCGTCAGCGCGGCGCGCGCGGCTCCCTCCACGGAGATGTCGTCCTCGAAGGGCTCCACCACCGCCGTCTCCGCCGCGCGGGCCCTCGTCCTGTCCCGCACCGCGTCCAGCACCGTGGAGGTCGCCGCCACCGCCAGTCCCACCGGCAGGCTGCGCCGCGCCACCAGCGTCGCCGCGCCCAGTCCTCCCGCTCCCACGAAGGACAGCCGCATGCCCCACGCCGCCGGGCCCCAGAAGCGCCCCGCCGCCTGGTTGCGCACCTCCGTGGCCAGGAAGCCCTGGGCCAGCGTCAGCCGCGTGTCGAAGTCCGCCTTCAGCCCCTCGGTGGCCCGTCCGAGGCCCGACTCCAGCGCGGCCCGGGCCCGGGCCAGGGTGTCCTCCGTGTCCTTCAGCGCGCCCTCCACCCGCGAGGTGAGCTCCTCCAACACGCCCTGGGCGTTGGCGCGCCGCACGCGCTCGGCCACCGCCTGCGTCGCCAGGGACTTGAGATGGAAGAGCAGGGGGCCGAACTCGCCCGAGGGGTCCTCCCCCCGCTGCGCCGCCCGCGCGCTGATGGCGAAGACGGGCACGGACTCCAGCGCCAGCCCGTACTGCTCCGCCGCCAGCCGGCGTGCCTGGGACTTCAGGGCCTCGCGCGAGTCGGCGGACAGCTCGTCCGCGAAGTTGATGAGGAACACGAGCGCGCGGCGCCGGGCGAAGTCGGTGAGGAACTCCACCTGGGTGGCCTCGGCCACGCTCCCCCGGTGCATCACCACCAGCGCCACGTCCGCGCGCTCCAGCGCTCCGCGCGCCACCTCGCGGTGCACGGTGGCCACGCTGTTGAGGTCCGGCGTGTCGATGAACACCTGGCCGCTCCACAGCCCCCGAGGGCCCGGCGTGTAGCGCACCACCTTCGCGCCCACCTGGGAGAGCGCGTCGAGGCCAACGCCCTCGGGCGCGAAGACGGTGGCGGCGGAGCTGGTGGGGCGGTCCTCCCCCTCGCGCGCGAGCGACTGGCCGGCCAGCGCGTTGAGCAGGGTGGACTTGCCCGCGCCGGTGGCGCCCACGAGGGCCACGGTGAGGGGCGCGTCCTTCTGCTCCAGGCCGCGCGCGTAGTCACGGCGCAGCCGCTCGAGGCGGGCCGCGTGGGGCTTCAAGGCCGGCAGGGCCAGGGCGGCGGAGAGGAGGGGCTCGAGGTGCTCGGGGTC
>NZ_DASVSO010000306.1:0-7715 GCF_036388035.1 Archangium sp. | reverse complement strand
CCCGAAGGTCGCAGGTTCAAATCCTGCCCCCGCAACTCCAACGCGAAGCCCCGCTGGCGACGAGCCAGTGGGGCTTTGTCGTTTCCGGGTTCCGGTATGCCGGGGAGTAAGGGGGCAGGGGAGCCCGACTCGGGGAGTCACCTCGCGCACATGACGTCTGCGGTCGGGATGTTTAAGCTTCTCGCGATGACTCGGAAGCACGACGGTGGTGCGGAGCGCGAGCCCGCGTTGAAGGTGGAGATCCGGGCCCGACTGGCGTCCTGGCCTCGGGAGCGGTTGCTCGACTTCGCCGTGGAGCGGTTCCTGGCGGACCCGACGCTGCGGCACTCGCTCGCCCGGCCCGAGGAGCTTTCGGGGGCGGAGGCGACACTGTCCCGCGAGCTGCGGCAGGCCATCGATGGCGCCATGCGCGTGCGGTACGTCGATTGGCGGGAAGTGCCCGGCTACATCGGTCGCTTGGAGCGACTGCTCGGGGACGTGCGCTCCTTCGCCGAGGGCTACCCCGAGGAGGGCGTGTTGGTCCTCCGGTATTTCGTGAAGAGCATCCCGCGGGTGTTCGACAGTATCGCGGACGAAGATGAACTGACGCTCTTCTGCCGGGAGCTGGCCGAGGTGTCGCTGGCGCTCGCGGCGAAGGTGGCGGGCGCGGTGCGCGAGGTGGCGGAGGAGTTGCTCGGGGCCTGGCTCGCGGACGACTACGGGCGTTTCGCCAAGGTGCCGGAGCTGCTGGTGGAGGCGGAGCTGTCGGGTGACGTGCGGCGGGAGGTGGCCGCGACGGCCAAGGCGCTCGCCATCCAGGTGGCGCGGACGAACCGCCACAAGTCTCAGGAGCTGGGCTCGCTGGCGGCCCGGTTGAGGTAAGGGAGCGCGTTCAGCGCACCGGCAGTTCGTGGATGTCGACCTCGTCCAGCTTCAGGCGTTGCACGGCGTCCACGAAGCGCTCGGTAGCGATGAAGATCGTCTCGAAGTCGCTCAGCCGGAACAGGTCGGTGTGCGTCGGGAGCGAGGCTGCGTTCAGGATGGGGTCGTCTGGGAATGTAAAGGAATCTCGGCCACATTTAGAGCATGGTGGAGGTCGCTCCGGCGTGCAGTCCGGATGGAGCCGGCCATGAGCGAGGATTTCCAACTCCAGCAACTCCGGATGGTTCTTTTGCCGGAAACGCACTTCCGTTGGGAAACCGCGCAGACCCTGTACGCCTTCGGACTTCAATTGCTCCAACGCCTCACGGCGAATCAGGATTGCTCCGAAGTAGTGAAGGAAGAGGGGACTAAAGGAGCCAGTGGCAGTACCGACGAGCGGACCGAGAGAAGCCCCCGGTAACAATTGGCCCCCAGGTGGAACGAGTGGCCTCACGCACTCTCGCAGCCTCGCGAATTGGTCAAAGGGCTCAGGTCTAGGCTTCTCGTATTCACCGCGCTCGGGGAGCGAGGACAGGTCTACGCTCGGATACGCGGAGAACCCTCCTGCCCAGGTAGCTGTGCATTCGGGACAGCGAAGCCCGGGGAGGGCTCCCCATTTGCGCCTGGCGCTGACGTTGCCTGTGTACCGTGACGTTCTTGGCGTTCGGAGCCGGTAGAATTTCGTCATGTCGTCACCTCATCGCCCTCCGCGAGGGTACGGCACGATGGGCCCGGTCAGTTGGAAGCGGAAGATCAATTCCCCTGCGTGGCGGTAGATGTCTTGAGGGGTAGCATCGGGGCGGGCATCAATGAAGTCCCTCCAGGCTTGGTTCCACATGCCGCCCGATGCTCCACCGCTGTGGATGCGGATATGGACATGCTCGGGGATGAGGAGGGTGAACTGATGGATGTTAGGCACCCCTTGTTGGTGGAACCATGCCCTGAGCGCTGGAGCCTGGGGAAAAACATGGTGGTGGACCCAGCGGCCCGGGGGCAGGATGAATTGTGGCGGCTTGGGGTCGAAGTGGCGGTTGAAGCGGAAGGTGAGGACGGGCTCGCTGCTGCGGGGCCATGAAAAGGGGCGGTTCCTCCAGCGGCGTGGCGCGGACGGTGAGCCACCCGGGATGTAGAAGGACCCGCTGCCCCGGGAGGCAAGCAGCACCTCGTTCGGCGCCACCTCCCGGCAGCGGAAGAAGCCACATTCGTCGCCGTCCTCGCGGCACAGCAGGACGAGGTTCCGCTCGTCCTCGCAGCCCTCCTCCCAGGAGTCCGCTACTTCCGGAGGGTTGTCGGCTTCAGGAACGGTGGGGCTCGTGGTCGCGCACCCGGCCAACAGCCCGAACAACACCAGCCAGAGTCTCGAGGGAGTCCGCATAGGCCGTGGAGCCTAGGCTGCCCGGAGGCTCCGCGGAGCCTCCGCCTGCTCCGGGAGGAACCCGCACACCGCGCTCCTCACGCGCTGCGCTGGCGGTGCTCCTCCAGGTACGCCGAGAAGCCCGCCTTGGACTGGATGCGGAACTCGGGCAGGCGCGCCAGCACCTCGGGCGCGAACGCGTATTGCTCGCACACGAGGCTCGCTCGCAGCGCGCCTTCTCCGCCTCCCGTGAAGGGCTGCACCTCGTGCGTCAGGTCCCCTCGGAAGTGCACCAGCATGCCCGTCCTCGGGCGCACCACACCCGTCGGCTCGTTGCCCCGGGCGAGCACCAGCGCGCCTCCCTTCACCCGCTCGGGCACGCTCACGTACAGCACGCTCACGTGCTCGGGCGTCGCTCCGGGCACGCCGCTCGGCTCCTGCAGCGTCGCGTCGATGTGCCGCCCCACGCCTCGCCCCGGCTCCAGCAGCAGCAGGTTCAGGTAGAAGGCGTTGGGCCTCCGGCGCTCCTGCTTAGGGCCGAAGAGTCGCTCGCGCCAGGGCAGCAATCCCCGGGAACTCGCTGGGTTCATCACCAGCGCCAGGTACTCCCGGAGGAAGGGGAAGCGCTCCTCCAGCATCGCCCGTCCCGCCTCCGTGAAGATGAAGGCGAAGCCCCGGCTGCTCTGGAACGTCCCCATCAGCGGGCTTCGCGCCACGAAGCGTGAGGCAAGCAGGGCCTCTCGCAAGGCCTCCAGCCTGACACCCGTCAAGGCGTTCCGATGGGTGACGTACTCGCTCACTTCGCGCAGCCTAGCCCGGATCCCATGGACTGAGGGGTCCAGTCCGGTCAGACGCCTGGTCGTGCCCCTGCTCTCGGAGGAGGGGCGCTACGCCGAGGCCCTTCCGGCCGCGCTGGGCACCTCGCCGTCCTCCAGCATGTCCAGCAAGGCCTTCTCCGCGCAGTGCAGCGCGGGCTTCTCGTGCCGGACCAGCTCCTCCACCGACTCGAAGTAGCGCTCCACCACGCGCCCCTTCTCGAACATCGCCAGCACCGAGGGGTAGATGTACGAGCCCCTCGCCACCGCTGGCGTGTTCCCCAGGTGCTCGGCGACCTCCTTCACCGCCGCCACCATCGTCTTCTTCGTCACCTTCAGGCCCTCCTTCTCGGCCTCGCGGCGCACCCGCTCCTTGGCTCGTGCCAGCGCGCACGCGCAGATGAGCGTCCCGCCCCACGTGCGGAAGTCCTTCGCGCTGTACTGCGCCCCCATCACCTCCTGGATGTACTCGTTGATGTGGCGCCGCCTCACGTCCACCACGAATCCGTCATCCAGCACGAACTTGAAGACGTCCCGCCCCGGCACCTTCAGGCACTCGCGCACCACGTGCGCCACCTGCCGATCCCTCAGCTCCCGGTGCTGGTGCTGCCCGCTCTTGCCCGGGAAGTCGAAGATGATCGTGTCCCCCTTCACCTTCACGTGCTTCGCCCGCAGCGTGGCCAGCCCGAAGCTCTGGTTCTCGTCCGCGTACTGCTGGCTCCCCGGCCGGATGAAGCACGTCCCGAGAATCCGCAGCAGGCACGCCATCACCTTGTCCCGCCCCAGCCCCGGCTTTCGAATATCCGCCGCCACCCGTCGCCGCAGCTTTGGCAGCGCCCGCGCGAAGTTCACCACGCGCTGGAACTTCTCCGCCTCCCGCCGCTTCGTGAAGGACTCGTGGTAGCGGTACTGCCACCGCCCCGCGCCGTCCTTCCCCATCGCCTGCAGCTTCGACGTCGCCGAGGGGCTGATCAGCACGTCCTTCCACGCCGGCGGCAGCTTCAGCGCCTCGATGCGCTCGAGCTCCTGCGCCGATACCGGCTTGCCGTTGGCGTGCTTGTAGCGGAAGCCTCGCCCGGGGCTGCCGAGCCGACGGATTCCCTCCTGCTCCAGTCTCTCGATGTGCCTCATGCCCGTGCCCTGGCTCCCGTCCCGGCGCCCCGTGCGCCCGTCATCTGGAATGCCTGTGCAGCCACATGCGCCCCGTCAACGCAGCCCCGGCTCGCCCGTCTGGAGAGGAGGCAGGCGGAAAATCGGCCCGAGGCCCTGTCCTGATCCAGTAACCCTGGAATAGACTCCCAGCCACCGCTCCGCTTGCAGGTCCGATGACCGAGTTCCTCAACGCCCTCCTCGCCTTTCCGACCGTGCTCTTCACCATCCCGCTCGGCGTGGTGGTCGGCTACTGGCTCACCGTGATGATCGGCGCCGTGGGCATCGATCTCCTGGACGGGGACCTCGGCGACTTCGCGCTGGGCGCAAAGGCCGGTGCAGGCGAGGTGCTCGAAGGGGGCGTCAAGGGCGCGGTGGAGGGCGGCGCCAAGGCCGCCGTGGAGGGTGGGGCCAAGGCCTCACTCGAAGGCTCCGGGCACGGGGCCAACTTCTTCGAGCTGCTCGGCTTCGGCGGCGTCCCGGTGACGGTGTCCGTCAGCTTCGTCGTGTTCCTCTCCTGGTTGATGTCGCTGGCCTTCGCCCGTCCCGCCAAGGAGGCCCTGGGGGCGCTGCCCGGCGCGCTCGTCAGCGGGGGCCTGGCCGCGCTGTGCCTCGCGGCGGGCCTGGTGCTCGCCGGCCTGGTGGTGCGGCCCCTGCGGCCCATGTTCGCCGTGCAGCAGGCGCCTCGCCGCTCCGAGCTCATGGGCCGCGTGTGTGTCATCGCCAGCGGCCGGGTGGATGGGAAGTTCGGCCATGCCACCTTCGAGGACGGCGGCGCTGGCCTCCTCCTCAACGTGGTGTGCGACAAGGCCAACGAGCTCAAGCGCGGGGAGAAGGCGCTCATCCTCGGCTACGACGCCACCCGAGATGCCTACGAGGTGGAGCCCGTGGACTGGCTCCTTCCCCAAGAGCTGGAGCACCTGAAGGATCCGCTCACCGCCGCCGCGCTCGCGCGGGACAAGGTGCGCGCGCGGTAGCTCCCTGCCGCTCATTCGTCTCTGGCGCACCGGGTTGTTTCGGGGGTCTCCGGTCGCCACCTGTTCGCAGCCCCCTGGTCTACTCGCTCGGGAAACGACACCGACATGGAACTGCCAATCGTCGCATCCGGAATCGTCGGAGGACTCTTCTTCCTCTTCTGTTCCGCGTTCATCGTCTCCAGGTTCTACCGGCAGGTGGATCAGGGACGCGCGCTCATCATCAACCCGTTCAAGGGTGAGCCGATGGTCACCTTCACCGGCTCCATCGTCTGGCCCATCATCAACCGGGCCGAGGTGATGGACATCGCCCTCAAGACGATCGAGATCGATCGCCGCGGCAAGGAGGGCCTGATCTGCCAGGACAACATCCGCGCCGACATCAAGGTCACCTTCTTCGTCCGGGTGAACAAGACGCGCGAGGACGTGCTCAAGGTGGCCCAGTCCATCGGCTGCGTCCGCGCGAGCGATCAGGAGACCCTGGAGCACCTCTTCGAGGCCAAGTTCTCCGAGGCCCTCAAGACGGTGGGCAAGAGCTTCGAGTTCGAGGAGCTCTACACCAAGCGCGACGCCATCAAGGACCAGGTCATCCAGGTCATCGGCAAGGACCTCAACGGCTACATGCTCGAGGACTGCGCCATCGACTTCCTGGAGCAGACCCCCGTCGAGATGCTCGACAAGGACAACATCCTCGACGCGCAGGGCATCCGGAAGATCACCGAGCTGACGTCCGTCCAGAACATCCACACCAACGAGTTCCGCCAGAGCGAGCGCATGGCCATCACCAAGCGCAACGTCGAGGCGGATGAGGCCATCTTCGCCCTCGAGCGCCAGCGCGCCGAGGCCGCCGCCAAGCAGAAGCGGGAGATCGATTCCATCCAGGCGCGCGAGACGGCCGAGGCCGAGCGCGTGAAGGCCGAGGAGTACGCCAAGCAGCAGCTGGCGCGCATCAAGGCGGAGGAGGAGATCCAGATCAACGATCAGAACAAGCACCGCCAGATCGAGGTGGCGCAGAAGAACCGCGAGCGCGTGGTGGGCGTCGAGACCGAGCGCGTGGAGAAGGACCGCGCCCTGGAGGCCATCAACCGCGAGCGCGAGGTGGAGCTGTCGCGCATCGGCAAGGAGAAGCAGCTCGAGGCCGAGAAGAAGGCCATCGCCGACGTGGTGCGCGCCCGCATCGCCGTGGAGAAGACGGTGGCCGAGGAGGAGGAGCGCATCAAGGACCTGCGCGTGAAGGCCGAGGCCACGCGCCGCAAGGACGCGCTGCTCATCACCGCCGAGGCCCAGGCGCAGGAGAAGTTCGTCAAGGACATCAAGGCCGCCGAGGCCAGCAACCAGGTGGCCTCCTTCACCGCGAAGGAGCGGCTCACCCTCGCCGAGGCCGACCTGGAGGCCGCCGACAAGACGGCCAAGGCGAAGATGCGGCTGGCCGAGGGCATCCAGGCCGAGGAGGCCGCCCACGGTCTGGCCGAGGTGCGCGTGAAGGAGGCGGACGCCCTGGCCGTCGAGAAGCAGGGCATGGCCACGGTGCGCGTGAAGGAGGCCGAGGCCGCCGTCATCGAGAAGCAGGGCATGGCCCAGGCCACCGTCCTCAAGGAGCGCGGCCTCGCCGAGGCCTCCGCCGCCCGCGAGAAGCTGCTCGCCGAGGCCGCGGGTGAGAAGGAGAAGGGCATGGCCCGCGCCAGCATCGGCGAGGCCGAGGCCCAGGCCATCCAGAAGCGCGGCGAGGCCGAGGCCATCGCTTCCCGTGAGAAGCTGCTCGCCGAGGCCAAGGGCATCGAGGAGAAGCTGCTCGCCGAGGCCCGCGGTCTGGCCGAGAAGGCCGAGTCCATGGCACTGCTCCAGGGCGCCACCCGCGAGCACGAGGAGTTCCGCCTGCGCCTGCAGAAGGAGCGCGACGTGGAGCTCGCTTCCATCCACGTCCGCAAGGACATCGCCGAGGCCCAGTCCAAGGTGCTCGCCGAGACCATGGGCCACGCCAAGGTCAACATCGTCGGCGGCGACGGCCAGTTCTTCGAGCGCTTCATCAAGGCCATCTCCGTCGGGCAGTCCTTCGACGGCGCGCTCGACCAGAGCGAGACGCTGCGCAAGGTCTTCGGCGGCTACCTCAACGGCGAGAAGGACCTGCCCGCGGACCTCAAGGAGATCTTCTCCAAGCCGGGCTTCACCAGCGACGCGCAGAACCTGGCCATGGCCGCGCTGCTGCACCGCATGGCGCCCAGCCCCACCGCCGCCGCCACGTCCAACCTCAAGGCGCTCGTGGAGGCCGAGCCCGCCCGGGCCTCGGCTCCCGTCGAGAAGACCCAGGGCTGAGCCCCGCGGTCTGACAGTACGGATGCACGTCCCCTCACGCCCGCTCGGGCGGGGACGTGCATCCTCGTTTCCCCCCCCTTTCTCGGTGAACTGACGATGGCAACTGAAAGCCCCACCCCCGCGGGAGAGGCCACGCTGGAGGGCGGCAGCTACGAGGTCATCCGTGCGCGCCTGCTCAAGCAGGCCGAGGCGCTCGGCGCCAAGGCGACG
>NZ_DASVSO010000305.1:0-13139 GCF_036388035.1 Archangium sp. | reverse complement strand
TTGCCGAGCGCATCACGAATCTTCGGCACCAGCGGCGCGAACTGGTCGTCCACGATGAGCACGCCATCCGGGCCCACGGAGGCGCCGATGTTGCCGCCCGCCCCCTCGAGCATGTGGACGTTGCCGGCCACGGGCGTGGATTTCACCTGCACCTTCGACAGATCGTCGAATTGGGCGAGCGCCACGCCGGGAAGCAGCAGCGCGGAGAGAAGGAGCTTCTTCATTCGGGACCTCCGTTCGAATCGGGAGGGCACCCACCATAGCCGCCCACGGGAACGGGATGGAACCAAGCTGGGGCGATGCGGCCGGGCGGGACAGCGAGGCCCTCACCCGGCCCATGATGGAACCTTTTAACAATCACCGCCCCTGAGGGCTGTCGGGCTTACGGTGGTAGTGGTGATGGTGCAGGACGTCTTCCCGTACAGACGAATGCGACCCGCGGCACCGCCACCGCCACCGCCACCATTGACGCCAGTGCCATTGTCACCATTGGCGCTTCCACCTGTCGCGCTGCCCGTGCCGCCATGGGCTCCACCCGAGCCTGAATCGCCCCCCGTGGCCTGGAGGAAGGAATCGGTGGGCCCATCCGTACCGTCCTCGCCCGGCGCCGAACCTCCGGCCAACCGGCCGCCCTGACCACCGCCACCACCCTGCGCGGTCAGCTCGGCAAGCGCCCCCACGGAAAGAGTCGCGGCTTCGAAGTGCAGCCCACCGCCACTCCCTCCTCCACCCCCTCCTCCCGCTTCGGTCGTCGTCGCCTTGCCACCCATGCCACCGCCTCCGCTGACGCTCACGGTGTCCAGCACCTGCAGCGTTCCGGCGACGGAGATCTGCAAGGCGCCGCCCCCAGCGCCTCCCACTGCCAGCGTCGTGTTGACCCGGCCGCCGTTTCCGCCCTGGCATCCCCCGTACAACGGAACGAGCGCGTACGTGGACCCCACTGCGGCGCCCCCCGGACCGCCCGTCGAGGCGGTCGTTTCACCCCTCCCACCATTACCGCCCACGGTGCCGAAACCACCACCACCTCCACCACCAAACGTCGCTTCCCCACTGCCCACGAGACCGGGGCTCCCCACCCGAGAACCGCAGGAGCCCCCATTTCCACCAGCACCGGGGACATCCTTCACGGCGTTCGCGAGAACCTTCCCGTTGAGCGTGGCGTTTCCATACACCGCCAGGATGACGGGACGCTCGCCCACGAGCCGCAACGTCTTGCCCGAATTGATGTCGAGCTGCTTCATCGACACGATGACCGCGAAGGGCGCGCCTGGAGCCGATTGATGCAGTCGCGTGGGGGGAGAGGGAGGCGTCTCGGTGCATCCCGCCGACACGCTCCAGCTGAGGGTCGTCGAGTCGAAGGTCGTCGTGTCGCAGGACAACGTCACAGTGGGCAGGTTGGCGATCTGGGCAGCCGAGAGCGCATCCGGATCGAAGTTGCTCGGGACATATGGGAAGGCGCTGCACTTACCGGTTCCCGGAAGGCATGTGCCCGATTGAGACGAGCCCAGGTTGCACACCTGCCCATCCTTGGCGGGGTTCGGTGAGTAGAGGCAGCCGCCGTCACCCGCACATGCAGTCGCGCCGTTGAGCTGGCAATCGTTACCACCCGTGCAGGCATACGGGGTGCTCTCGCACGCGCCCGCGTTGCACTGGTCGGAGTGGGTACAGGAGTTGCTGTCATTGCACGGCGTGCCCGCATCGAGATTCGGGTAGGTGCAGCCTCCGTCCGCCTCGATACATGTCCCCAGGCTGGCGGAACACTGGTTGCCCGCGCCCGGGGTGTTGCATACCTTGGGCGTCCCCACGCACGCCCCACTGCCATTGCAACTGTCCGAGAAGGAGCAGGGCGAGTTGTCGTTACACGCCGTGCCCGCCCCCAGCGGGGCGTAGTCACAACCGCCATCGGCGGTATTACACGTTCCCGTGGTCTTGAAGCACTGCCCCGGCCGGTTGTTGCACACCACCGCAGCCCCGGGAACGCAGCTTCCCTGGGCGTTGCACGTGTCGTTGGTGGTGCAGCCGTTCCCGTCACTGCACGCCTGGCCCGCGACGATGGGGTAATTGCAGGTACCGGTGCCGCAGGAGCCAGCGCCCCGGCACGTCCCCGGGGAATTGCACGCATTGTTGCAGCAGATGCCCGCCACGCAGAAACCCGACTTGCACATGGTTCCGCCCTGACAGGCCTCCCCGTTGAGCTTCTGCGCGCATTCCGGAAGCTTGTCGCAGTTGAAGTCACCATCGGGATCTGGGGTCAAACCGCACTCCCGCTTCGCCCCCGGATGGATGTTGCTCGCGGTGTCGTTGCAGTCCGTGTCCTGCTGGATGGCGCTGTCATCCGACTCGGCGATGTACCCATCCCCATCGGTATCCCGGGCCTTGAGCACGATGGGCTCCGGTGTCACGAGCCCCTTGGCGGGCAGCGTCACCGAGGCCAGACCGCGCGTCTCGACCGGAGTGCCGCCGCAGTCCGCCGTGGAGTAGGAGGCCACGTCGATCTTCAGCTCCTGGCTCCACCCCTTCTCGCGGAACACGGCGATGCGCACCGTGCGGTCCTTGGGGTCCGAGTGCTCCACCAGCTTGTCCTCTTTCAGGGTGTCGGAGCTCGTGTTCGCCTCCGGTGCCTTCGCATCCGCGACGGTCACCCGGAGGCACTTGGGGACGTAGCCCTTGTACTGCACCGACAGATCCACCGCGCTGGCCGTTTCTTTCTTCGAACAGGCAGCGAGGAGGAGGAGGCACCCGACAATCCATGCGCGACGCATGGGCGGAGAGCCTACCCCAGCCCCGGGCACACGTCGCGCCTCCTCCCCTCCCGGGCTCAGCCCCGAGGCGGCTGCTGCGCCCCGGGCTCCGTCACCGGCTGGGGCGAGGGCTCCGTCGTGGGCTGAGGCGCGGGCTCGCTCTGGGGCTGCGTGCCGGGCTCGCTCGCCGGCGGCTGCACGGCCTCGGACTCCGGCGCCACCGGCTGGAACGCATAGCCCGCCACGCCCTTGGGCAGCAGCACCTCCACCAGCGGGTTCTCCGCGAACAGCTCCGACGACACCGGCAGCCGGAGGAGGCCCTCCGCGTCACTCGCCACGTTGACGCGCCCCCGGCCCGTCGTCAGCAGCACCCGCGCTCCAGGAATGGGCCGACCCGTGTCCGGCTCCACCACGCGCAGCATCACCTGCTCCACGCCCGCCCCCTTGCTCCGGGCAACCTCGGGCGGCAGCACCTGCCGGTAGTACGGACGCAGCGCGCAGGCCGACAGCACGCCGAGGCACAGCAGGGCAACGCACAGCAGGGGATGCTTCGGGGACATGGTTCGCTCCATCCGGGCAGGCAGGGGCTCGGGGGAGGCGCAGCATACCGATCAGCCATCGGCCGCCAAGCACCGTCACGCCCGCCCGGATGCCCGGCCTCCGATGGAGCCGCCGCCCCTGTCTCCCATCGGAAGACGTCGCATCTTCAACGTCATCAGCATCATCGGCGGAGCCTTCCGCCCCCACCCCTCGGGAGAGCACGCATGTCCGACATCACCGACAACCAGGGTCCCCAGCCGAGAACCCGCCGGGAGATCCTCGAAGACCAGCAGTGCGAGCGCGGCGTCTGGGGAGGCCGTGAGGTCCACGCCACCGCCAGCGAGCCCCTCCCCGACATCCAGGAGACGGGCTACCAGGGCGTCATGGTGCGCGAGACGCCCACCCACGGGGTGGAGATCAAGCACCGGGGCCTCGTCATCGGCGCCTTCACGATGGTGTTCATGAGCACCCTCCTCTTCTTCGCCCCGTTCCTCAACTCGCTCATGGCGGGCGCCTTCGGAGGCTTCTTCGCCAAGCGCTGGGGCCGCGCTTTCGGCGCGGCGGCCATCGCCTCGGTGGCGGTGCCGGCGATCTTCGCCTTCTTCTACGGCTTCTTCGACACGCCGGACTTCTACAACCTGTTCTATGGCCTCGGCTTCGGAGGCTGGACGGCGCTCCACGTCGTCGGCCTGCTCATCGGCACCGCCAGCGGGGTGTACTCGCGTCCGCTGGCGGAGCGACGGGGCCTCCGCCGCGAGGTCACGGTCCTGTAGCGCCCGCCATTCGCGGCACCTCGGTCCGGCGGGACTCGAAGCGCAGATCCAGGACGCTGGCCCCCTGGGGTCCTCCCAGGAAGTGGAAGCTCCCGCCGGCCAAGTTGTTCGCGGGGATGGACGTGGAGAGCACCAGGTCGGCGGGGTCGCCCTCGTCCGCGTCCCACACGCGCACGAGGAGCTGCTCCGTCTGCTCCACGTGGAGGTTCACGCGCGTCGGTGACCAGGACGCCTCGTAGCTGTCCGCCACCACCGGGCCCCGGTAGATGACCCGGCCGCCCTGCTCCAGCTCGACGTAGACGTCCGGCGCGCCGTCGCGGGCCTGCTCGTCCTGGTAGTCCCCGGGGCGCACCACGGCCTTCACGCCCGTCAGGAGGAAGCCCCTCGTGCGCGGCGTGGGCATCGAGAAGTCCTGCGCCAGGTTGGTGCCATCGCCCAGGGGACGCAGCCCCGCGAACATGCCGTCCGCCCGACCCGAGGCCGGCGCGGTGGCCAGCTCCAGCGCCGCGATGGACTGCCGGGACAGCTCGGACTCCCCGCGCTGCACCAGCTCGCCCAACGCGACGCTCACCACGCCCACCTCCTCCGCCGACATCCCCTCGCCCTGCACCACGTGGAAGACGAGGTTGCGCTCGTCGTAGTGGTTCGTCGCGATGACGAGCTCCGGGTCGTCATACACGGCGTAGAGGCTGTTGCGCGTGGGCGTCATCAGCCGCTCGCCCGAAGGCGTCGTCACGATGACCGAGAGCGTCGGACGGTTCTGCGCCGGCATCCGCTCGGCCGCGCGGATGAGGTGGCGCCACGCCTTCGCGCTGTCCCCGCCAGCCACCGCCCCCATGCCGCGATCCAACAGCCTCGCGAGGAAGGGGTTGGCCGGGCCCACCCAGGGGCGCCCATCCAGCCGCGTGGGCATCACCAGCACCGAGCGGAGGCGGATGGCGTAGGGGCGGATCTCCACCCGCTCGAGCTGCGCCGCCGCGGACCCGTCCCGGTCCCGGCCCGACTCCACCGCCTGACGGTAGCCCGCCGCCGAGCTCACGAAGTCCCGACGCGCCAGCGCCGACTCGCCCTGCGCCATGCCCCCCGCGTAGCGCACCAGGGACTCCGCCCGGCCGCCCGACTTCATCCGCAGGGCCTCCTCATACCTGTCCCGCGCCTCCGCCCAGCGCCGCTGCGCGAGCGCCGCGTCTCCCTCCCCCGCCAGCCGCTCGTACTCGGCCGCCAGGTGCTGCTCATACTCGGCCTCGACGAGCGCGAGCCTCGGCTGCCAGCTCGCGTCCAGGGGCACCAGCATGCGCAGCAGCGTGAGCGAGTTCGCGTACGCCTTGAGCTGGTAAAGCCGCTCCGCCTCCGCGCCCGCGAGCCCGATGATCTCGCCCCGCGCCTGCGACGCCTGCTGGACCACCTGCGGGTCGTTCGACAGCGCCGTGGCGCGCTTGAGGAAGCCGAAGGCCTCGGGGAACTGCTGGGTGCCCGCGGCCGAACGGGCTCGCTGGATTTGATCCAACGCCATCGAGCGCGCCGCGTCCGCGCGGAAGGTGGCCAGCTCCGGGTTTGCGGGCTCGATGCTCAGCGCGAAGTCCGCCTCCTCCAGCGCGCACTGCCACTCGCCCATGCTCGCGCAGGTGTGTGCCCGCTGCGAGGCCGCGACCACCGCCTCCTTCCGGGCCCGCTCGAACTTCTCCTTCAACACCGGAGACTCGGGCTCGCTCATCAGCGCCTCGCGGTAGGCCGCCAGCGCCGTCTTCCAGTCCCCCACCGCCGCCGCCTTGTCCCCGTTCTTCTCGTGAGCCACGCACGCCGACAGACACAACAGCAGCACGACCGCGACCCGGTTCATCCGATGCATCGTCATTCCTCCGCTGTGGCCTGTGTAGCACTTCAGCGCGAGCCGCGTGACCCGGCCCCGGTCTCCCAGAGTCGGGCCACGCGGCCCCGCGAGCCAAAAAGACCCCTCCCCCCCGAGGAGCCCATCCCCAAGCCTCCCGCCGTTGGCCGGAGGGATTCCATACGGGAAAGTCCGTAGGCGGCCCTACCTCCCACGTTGGCGCTCCGCGTCAAGACCGACTCCCTTGGCCTTCCCACGAATCCAACGCTTATAGTCCGATCAGCTTGGAACCCATGAATTCACAGGATCAACGGCTTCTGGAGGACCTCCGCGCGCTGATCGACGTGGTGGAGCCAGGCAAGGATGTCCTCCCCCTGCTGGTGGAGGCGCTGCGAGAGGCCCTGCACGCGGAGCGGGGCCTCATGTATGGCGTGGACGTGGGGCCCAAGCAGTACCAGACGAGCTTCGCGCACAGCGCCGGCTTCCCCTCGGACATGCCGTCCACCCAGCCGTACCTGAATGGAATCCTCAGCTCGCTCAGAGATCCCTGGGGGTACTTCAACCCCGCTCGACCCGAGCCCGCCCAGCGCAACCGGGTGGTGCAGTTCATCCCCCTGGAGCAGGCCGCGGCCCCCACGGCGCCCCCACGGGACGAGCGGCTCGCGCCCTGGCGGAAGCTCGGTATCAGCCCGGAGGAGCAGGCCCGGATGCAGGCGCGGCTCCGCTCCTCCTTGGGCACCGCCCTGCGGCACTGCGGGATAGACCAGATGGTGTACCTGCGGGTGCTCGTCTGCGAGGACGCGACCATGCTGGGGTGGACAGGCGTGATGCGCTCGGAGCCCTTCGAGGAGCGGGAGCAGCGCCTGCTCCGTGAGCTCACCCCGGCGCTCCAGCGGCGGCTGATGCTGGACACGCGCCTGCGCGAGGCGGGGCTGCTCAACGCCGCCCTCGAGGTGGCGCTGGATGCGCTCGGCCAGCCGGCGTACGTGGTCACGGCCACCGGTCGCGTGGCATACGCCAACAGCTCCGGGAGGGCCCAGGTGGATCAGGGCCACGCGCACGTGGCCGAAGCCGTGACGCGCTATGCGCGGGGCGAGCCCGTCGGCGAGGAGTTCTCCATCTCCCCACTGCGCATCACCGGGACGCCCTCGTACTACCTGGCCATCGAACGGAGCGCGACCACGCGGACCTCCGCCCGCGTGCGGACGCTGGGCGCCCACTGGAAGCTGACGGCGCGGGAGACGGAGGTGCTCGGGCATCTCATCCGAGGCGAGTCCAACAAGGCCATCTCCGTGAGCCTGGGCTGCGCGGAGCGCACCGTGGAGGTCCACGTCACCCGCATCCTCGCCAAGGCACAGGTGGAGAGCCGCTCGGCGCTCATCGCCAAGTTCTTCCTGGTCTCCTGAGCGGGGCGGGCAGGCGGGCAGTGGAAGACACCTGCCCGTGACGGAAGCGGCGCCCCGGAGTCGGCGGGACTAGGATGCCCTGGTGAGCACCTCCCGCATCCAGGCCGCCCTCGCCCGCGCCTCCGAGGTCGCCGCCGGTGGCCCGCACTCCACGCCGCCCGACGGCCAGCCCCGCACCCGCCACCTCGCCATTGGCGACCCGCAGGCGGACATCACCCGCTTCTTCGCGCTGCTCGACCGTCAGGGCGTGCTGGGCCCCAATGGCCGGCTGCGGCCGGAGGTCCAGCTCATCTCCGTGGGAGACCACTTCGACTGGGGCAAGGCCTCCGAGCGCGCCGAGGTGGCCGCGAGCGCGTTGCGGCTGCTCGCCTGGATGGCCTCGCACCCGGCGGACCAGGCGGTGCTGCTGCTGGGCAACCATGACCTCGGGCGGGTGGGCGAGCTGGCCGGCTTCACCGACGCGCGCTTCCTCACCGCCCAGGCGGAGGCGGACCCCCTCTACCGGGGCGACGACACCGACCCGGCCGCGGAGCGCGAGTTCCTCTCCCGCTACCCGGAGGTGCCCAACGTCGAGCTGATCGCCCGCGACTTCGGCACCTTCCGCGCGGAGCAGCGCGAGTGGGTGACGTGGCTGCTGCGCGCCCGGCGCTTCCGGGTGGCGCACGCCGCAGCGGAGGACCTGCTCGTCCTGCACGCGGGCGTCACGCAAGAGGACCTGCGCGTGGTGGGGCTGACCGAGGCGCGGTGGACGCATGCGCCCACGGTGGCCGACACGCTCAACCAGGTGCTCGACACCGCCGTGGCGGCCTGGAAGGAAGGCCCCTTCTCCATCCCCGGGCTGCACCAACCCGGCAGCGCCGCGTACGGCGAGGGCCGAGGCATCTTCTACCACCGCCCCAGCCTGCGCCCCGAGGACGCGGCCCACCGCACCGCCACGCCGCGCCGCCGCTTCGACCCGCACCGGCTGCCGCTCGGCCTCACCCAGGTGGTGGGCCACACGCGCGACAAGCGCAGCCGCGAGCTGCTCTCGCTGCCCCTGGAGGAGATGCGGGACGGCGTGGTGCGCCACCTCGTCACCGATGGCTCCACCCTCCACTACCGCCCCGGTGCGCCGCCTCCGGCCCGCCCCGGCGAGGCGGTGCTCGTCTTCACCGACGGCGGCATGCGCGAGTCGCCGTTGGAGCTGTTCGAGCTCTTCGACCTCGACACCCGCGCGCCAGCAAAGCCGCTCGGGGATGTGCCCCAGGGAGAGCAGCGATGAGGCGGACGCGGAGACTCGTGGGGCTGGCGCTCGCGGGGGCCCTGGTCCTGAGTGGCTGTGCCGGACACGCACGCGCGGGAGCTGGTGGCGCTCCGGCGGAGGCGGAGAAGCAGGCGAACCGGGAGGCTCGGGAGGCCGAGGCCCGCCTCGCGGAGCACTCGGAGTCGAGGGGACAGCAGACACCGGAGGAAGAGCAGGCGGAGCGTGACGCCTTCGCCCAGCGTGCCATCCAGGCCCTGCGCGCGGCCGGCGAGACGCGGGACATCCACTACGACGCCGCGGGCTTCCTGCTCCGCCTCGGCTCCAAGACGGGCGGGAACGCGGATGACACGGTGTTCCTGGGCAACTTCTTCGACGAGTACCTCGCCACCGCGCCGGAGCAACAGGAGGAGGTGCTGTCCCGGCTCACCCGCGTCCGCGCCATGCCGACGCTGCCGAAGACGTTCGCCGAGGTCCGACCCAACCTGTTGCCGGTGGTGCGCGGGCGCGCCTTCTTCGAGCAGCTCTGGCTGGTGGTGAAGGGCGGCCCCGACACGTCGGCCCCCGTCTCCTGGAAGCCCGTGGACGGGTTCCTCGGCGCGTGCCTGGCCTTCGACGGGCCAGACACCCTGCAGTACCTCGGGCCCAACGAGCTGGCGCGCTGGGGCGTCTCCTTCGACGAGGCCTTCACCGTGGCCCTGGAGAACCTGCGCCAGCGCAGTACGGAGGCCCTCGAGCAGCTCACCCCGGGCACCTGTCTGGCGCCCTGGGAGGACAGCTACGCGTCCTCCCGCCTGCTGCTCGACGAGGTGGTGCGCCGGTGCAAGGTGCGCGGCACGCCGGTGGTGCTCGTCCCGCATAGGGACCTCCTGCTCATCACCGGCTCCGAGGACGAGGACGGGCTGCGCCAGGTGGCCACGCGGGCCCTGCGGGCGGTGATGGCCCCGCGTGCGCTGGACGGCCGCGCCCTGCGCCTCACCGCCTCGGGCTGGGTGCCCTTCATGCCCGAGCGGCTCAGCAATGCCTGGGCGGACTTCCGCAAGCTGGAACTCTTCACCCGGACGCGCGACTACGAGGAGCAGACGCGGCGGCTGGAGAAGCTCTACGCGGAGAAGGGCGAGGACCTCTTCGTGGCCGCCTACACCCCGTACCAGGACGAGCGCGGACGCAGCATCAGCTACGCCGTCTGGTTGAAGGGCGTGGACGCCCTCCTCCCGAGGGCCGAGGTCATCTTCTTCATGGACCCGGCGCTCGGCGAGGAGGCCCCGCCGGTGGGCATCGCCCGGTGGGAGGACGTGGCGAAGGTGGCCGGGGACATGCTCGTGCCGGTGAAGGGGCTCTACCCGGAGCGCTACCGGGTGAAGGGCTTCCCCACCGAGGAGCAGCTCGCCGGGTGGCAGAACGACCCCGGCGACCTGTTCGACGAGGACGGGCCCTGACGCGGGGCCCGTCCCCTCACTTCGCCTTCACGTCCGCCAGCTTCTTCTCGAGGGCGGCCACCTGGCGCGGGGAGGCCTGCGCCTCGGAGAGCGTCTTGGCGTAGGCGAGCGCGTCCTCCAGCGTGCGCACCGCCGCGTCCCGCTCCCCCCGGGCGAGGTGGATGTCCGCCCGGTCCGAGAGGACGCGCAGCCGCCGGCCCCCCTGCACCTTCGCCAGGGCCCGGGTGCTCGCGGCCAGCGCATCGTCCAGCCGTCCCAGCCTCCGGTAGAGGTTGGCCAGGCGCGCGGGCGGGTTGTAGTCGTCCGGCAGGTCCCGCTCGCTCTGCTCGAGGGCCGGCACCACCCGCATCAGGTCGCCCAGCACCATCGCCGAGGCGATGCGGTGCGAGTCGAACACCGTGCGCGCCTCGGGCGTCGGGGCCCTGGCGGCCTCCCCTTCGAGGAAGGAGAGCCACTGCCCGGCGAGCGCCTTCGCCCCGGCCTCGTCCTTCGCGGCCTGACGGGCCTGGACCAGCACGTCGTACACGCCCGAGCGGTCATCCACCGGCATGGTGATGGACGGGGAGAGCGCCTCACGGGCCTTCTCCTCCAGCGAGGCCCTCAGCTCCTTCGCGCCCGAGGTCTCGTCCGGCACCTGCAGCGCGCAGGTGAGCCCGAGGGCCGCCGCGTTCGCCCACGAGGGCGAAGGGGGCACCCGGGGCAGCTCCGCCAACGCCGCGCGGGCACAGGCCTCGTACCGCTTCGCCCCGTACTGCGCGACGAGGAGCGACTCCAGCGCGCGGCCACGGCGGGACCAGTCCGCCGGAGCCTCGGCCAGCGCCTGGACGAGCACGTCCGCCGACTCGGCGGCCTTGCCCTCGCCGTAGAGGGCATCTCCGCGCGCCAGCAGCCCCTCGGGCCCCTGGGCGACTCCGCGGTATGCGCGCTCACCGTCCTCGAAGAGCCTCTCGAGTTGGGGGACGGTGGCGCTGCCCGCGAAGCGCACGAGGGCCTTCTCCTCCCTCGGATCGATGATGAAGAGGGTGGGCCAGTTCTCGACCGGGTATTTCTCCAGGAACAGCGCGTTACCAGGAACGTCCGTGTTGAGCTCGAGCCAGACGAACCGTCCGGCGTGCCGCGCGAGCGCCTCGTCCGTGAAGACGAAGGCGCGCATCGAGCGGCAGGTGTGTCACCACGGGGCCCAGGTATCAACGAAGAGGGGCAATCCTCTCGACTTCGCCTCCGACAGGGCACGCGAGTAGTCATCCTCGATGAACGGCAGGGGGGCCTTGGCGTGCGCGGCCGGCGACTCGGAGACAGCCGAGGTGCGCGCGGCGGTGCAGGCCACCAGGCCCATGACGAGCAGGCTGGAGATGGGCAGTCGCATGGGCCCGGCACCCTACTCCGAGGGCAGGCAGGGGAGAAGGTAACTCCTGCGCGCGGGGGCCACGGGCAGTGCGGTATATTACGGACCTTCCCCCTCCGAGCCCCGTCCCTGCGTCCCTCGGAGAGTCCCTTTCCTTGACCGGTGAGCACGTGAGCGGCCGAGTCCTCCTCATCGACGACGACCCGAGCATGGTGGAGTTGCTGGAGGCGCGCCTCAGCCGGCGCGGCTTCACCATCACCTCCCAGACCGACCCCCACGCGGCCCTGGCGCTGCTGCGGGAGCAGCCCTTCGACGTGGTCCTCACGGACCTCAACATGGAGGGGATGAGCGGCACGGAGCTGTGCGAGCGCGTGGTGGCCAACCTGCCGGACCTGCCGGTGGTGGTGGTGACGGCCTTCGGCAGCATGGAGACGGCCGTGGCCGCCATCCGCGCCGGCGCCTATGACTTCATCACCAAGCCGGTGGACGTGGACGCGCTGGTGCTCACGCTCAACCGCGCCGTGCAGCACCACCACCTCAAGGGCGAGGTGGTCCGTCTGACGAAGGTCGTCACCGAGTCCCAGCGCTTCGCGGGCCTGCTCGGCTCCAGCCCGCCGATGCGCAAGGTGTATGACCTGCTCACGCGCGTCGCGGACTCGGACGCCACGGTGCTCATCAACGGCGAGAGCGGCACGGGCAAGGAGCTGGTGGCGCGCGCGCTCCACGAGAAGAGCCGGCGTGCCTCGGGGCCCTTCGTGGCCGTCAACTGCGCGGCCATGCCCGAGGCCCTGCTGGAGAGCGAGCTGTTCGGCCACGCCAAGGGCGCCTTCACCGACGCCAAGTCGGCGCGCTCGGGCCTCTTCGTGCAGTCGCACGGCGGCACGCTCTTCCTCGACGAGGTGGGCGAGATGCCCCTGGGCCTCCAGCCCAAGCTGCTGCGCGCCCTGCAGGAGCGCGTGGTGCGCCCGGTGGGTGGGGACCACGAGGTGTCCTTCGACGTGCGCGTGGTGGCCGCCACCAACCGCGACCTGGAGGGCATGGTGGAGGAGGGCCGCTTCCGCGAGGACCTCTACTACCGCCTCAACGTGGTGCAGATGGAGCTGCCGTCGCTGCGCTCGCGCGGCGGGGACATCCTCCTGCTGGCCCAGAACTTCATCGAGCACTTCGCCGCCCGCGCCAACAAGCGGGTGACGGGCCTCAACGAGACCGTGGCCGAGCGGTTGATGAGCTACAGCTGGCCCGGCAACGTGCGCGAGCTGCGCAACTGCATCGAGCGCGCCGTGGCCGTCACCGTCACCGAGCGCCTCGCGGTGGATGACCTGCCAGAGAAGATTCGCGCCTGGCGCCCCTCGCACGTGGTGGTGGCCAGCGGAGACCCCTCGGAGCTCACCACCCTGGAGGAGGTCGAGCGCCGCTACATCCTCCGCGTCATGGAGGAGGTGAAGGGCAACAAGTCGCTCGCCGCGCAGATTCTCGGGCTGGACCGCAAGACGCTCTACCGCAAGCTCGACCGCATCAAGGGCTCGGGGGAGTAGCGCATGGCGGCGGACCCCTGGCGGGGGCGGGTGGTCGCCGGGCGCTACCAGGTGACGGGGAAGCTCGGCCGCGGTGGCATGGGAACGGTGTACGAGGCCGAGCAGCTCGGCCTCGAGCGCTACGTGGCCCTCAAGGTGCTGCACCCGCATGTGGCGAAGACGCCCGGCGCCGCCGCCCGCTTCCAGCGCGAGGGCCAGCTCATGGCCCGGCTCAAGCACCCTGGCGCGGTGCACGTGCTCGATTACGGCACCGATGGGGAGGACCTCTACCTCGCCATGGAGCGGGTCTTCG
>NZ_DASVSO010000304.1:0-9303 GCF_036388035.1 Archangium sp. | reverse complement strand
CGAGGAGCTGGAGGAGTCGCTCTTCACGGTGTCGCGCGGCGGCCAGCCCGTGGCCTTCGAGGGTCCCCACTACAAGCGTCCCGCGGCGCGCTCGGACGACTTCCTCACCCTGGCCCCCGGCGAGAGCCTGACGAAGACGGTGGACCTGGGCCTGTATGACCTGTCGCAGAGCGGCAGCTACAGCATCCGCTTCGAGGTGGACGCGGCGCGGGCGCACGGCTCCAGCGCCAAGCAGGGCCTGCTCAAGTCCAATGACGTGAGCGTGTGGATCGAGGGCCGCGCCAGCGCGGTCCAGGCCCCGTCGGACGGGACAACCTCGCTCACCAGCAGCATTGCGTTCTCCGGCCGGTGCTCCACCACGCAGACGGCCACCATCATGGACGCGCTGAACGCCGCCTCGGCCATGGCGGACAACTCCAGCGCCTACCTGAACGGCACCCCCTCGGGCACGCCGCGCTACACCACCTGGTTCGGCGCCTTCTCGACCAGCGGCTGGAGCACGGCGAAGACCCACTTCGCCGCCATCAAGGATGCCTTCGACACCAAGCCGCTGACGATCGATTGCAGCTGCAAGAAGAGCTACTACGCGTACGTCTACCCGAACCAGCCGTACAAGATCTACGTGTGCAACGCGTTCTGGAGCGCGCCGCTGACGGGCACGGACTCCAAGGGTGGCACCCTCATCCACGAGATGAGCCACTTCACCGCGGTGGCCGGCACGGATGACCACGTCTACGGTCAGGCCGGCGCGAAGAACCTGGCGCTCACCAACCCCACCCAGGCCCTGAACAACGCGGACAGCCACGAGTACTTCGCCGAGAACACGCCGTTCCTGCAGTGATTCTTGAAGTAGCTGGGTGAGGGAAACGGGAGCGGAGACGCTCCCGTTTTTCTTTTGGGCTAACGTTTCACCCATGCCCTGCCGGCCATGGTCCGTGCTGCTCCTGGCGCTTCTCCTGGGCGCGACCCGGGGGAGCGCCGCGCTTCCCACCTCGTCCGAATCCTCCCTGTCCCCACTGAGCCGCGGCCGCGCCCTGCACACGGCGACGCCGTTGCCCTCGGGCCAGGTGCTCATCGCGGGGGGACTCGATGCCGGGAGGACCCCCTTCCGGAACGCGGAGGTGTACGACCCCTCGCGGAGGCTCTGGCTCGATGCGGGCTGGATGGTCATGGGCCGCTACGACCACACGACGACGCTGCTGTCTTCGGGTCAGGTGCTCGTCGTGGGCGGTGCTCCCCACAAAGAGTCTCCTTCCGCTCCCACCACCGCGGAGCTGTATGACCCGGTGACCGGACGCTGGCGCGCTACGAGCCCCCCGGCGCGAGGCCGCCGCTCCCACACGGCGACGCTGCTGCGCTCGGGCCGGGTGCTCGTCGCGGGCGGCGAGGGCCAGAGCTCCGCGGAGCTGTATGACCCCGCGACGGAGACCTGGAGCGCCACCGGCGCCATGGCGATCGCTCGGAGTGGGCATACGGCGACACTGCTGCCCTCGGGCCAGGTGCTCGTCGTGGGGGGACAGGGCCAGAGCTCCGCGGAGGTGTATGACCCCACCACGGGGACCTGGAGCACCACCGGTGCCATGGCGACCGCTCGAAGAGGGCATACGGCGACACTGCTTCCCTCGGGTCAAGTGCTCGTCGCGGGCGGCGAGGACTCGGCCCTGAAGGCCCTTGCTTCCACGGAGCTCCATGACCCGACGACGGGGGCGTGGACTTCCGCCGCACCCATGGCCCTGGCCCGCACCTCGCACACGGCGACGCCGCTGCTCTCGGGCGAGGTGTTGATCACGGGAGGCCGCGAGCAACGCCTCCAGGACTCCGTGGAGCTCTACGCGCCAGGGTTGGACACCTGGACTTCACTCGTGCCGCTGCTCGCGGCCCGTTTCGGCCACACGGCGACGTTGCTTCCCTCCCGGGAAGTGCTGGTGACCGGCGGGTTCGCGGAGGGCACCTCCACCATGGGTTGGTATTCGCTCAACGCCCACTCGGAGTCCTACCAACAGGCCCCCCGGGGTCGGAGTGCTTCGATCGTCACCGCCGAGGAGCAACCGCTGACCGTGCTGCTGGAGGCCGAGGACCCGGAGGGTGACGCGATGACCTACTCGGTGCTCCAGGCGCCGGCTCACGGCACCCTGTCGGGCACCGCGCCCGTTCTCACCTATACGCCCCACCTGGACTTCCACGGCGAGGACTCCGTCACCTTCCAGGCGCATGACGGCAAGTTGGACTCACTCCCGGTGACCGTGTCGCTCACGGTGACGCCGGTGAACGACGCCCCCGTGGCCCACCCGGTGTCGCTGACGACGCGCCAGGGCACGGCCGTACCCGTGACGTTCAAGGTCTCGGACGTGGACGGCGATGCGCTCACCTTCACCGTGGTGGAGGCGCCCAAGCGCGGCCGGCTGCTGGGGACTGCCCCCGAGCTCACCTACGTGCCCCAACCGGCCGGTTATGGCAGTGACTCCTTCACCTACAAGGTCAGTGATGGCGTGCGGGAGTCCGAGGTGACCGCCGTTTCGATCACCGTGACTCCGGGGCCGGGCTACGCCGGGTGTAGCTCGTCGCAGGGGGCGGGCGCGTGGAGCCAGGCGATGGTGTTGATCGTGCTGGGCTCCGGCTGGCGGAGACGGACGAGAGGCCGGGCGGGACACCGCTAGAAATAGAGGCCACAGCCCAAGTCGAGTGCGGGGAGAATCCCCACGGAGCGGATGGAGGGGCGGTGGAAGAGCCTCAGCCCCAACCCGAGCTCGCAGGCGAGCGCGGGCTTCCAGGAGGTGAAGTACTGCACCCCGACGTCGAGGTGCAGGTAGCCCCGCCGGAGTTCTCGCTGGATGAGCGCGGGATCCTTGACGTCTACCCAGCCGTCCTCGTCGGGGACGGGCTCGGTTCGCGAGCCGAGGCCCAGCTGCGAGAACGGAACGTGGCCCCCCATTCCGAAGGTGGGGCTCCACCGCCAGCCGAGCGGCACCCAGCGGAATCCGAGATCCGTCCCCGGTCCGAAGGGCTCGACCGACAGGTGCAGGAACCAGCGCTCCTGGACGATGACCGTGCCCACCAGGGCGAGCGCGCCCCGGGTTCCCACGGCGTCGAGGCCGACACCCCAGCGGTGGCCGCGACGTGGGTTGTCCTGGCTCTCCCGCTCCGCGGCCCCCCGGATCTCCTCGTCTCGTTGCTCCGCGGCCTCCAACTCCTGAAGCCTCTGGTGCTGGGGCGCAAAGTCGGGATCCTCGGCCAGGGAGGGATCGGCCTCGAGCGCCGCACGCAGCGCCTGCCGCTCCCGCCGCGTCGCTCCCTCGCGTGCGTGGGCCTCGGACAGACGTACCCAGGCGCGTGCTCGCATGCGGAGTGCGCTCGCGTCGTCTGGCTTCGCGGCCAGGAGCCCCTCGAGGAGGCTCAGGGCGGCGTCCACCTCGCCCTCGGCCAGCAGACGCAGGGCCTCCTGGCGGCCCCGCTCGCGGTCTTCCTCGGCTTCGGGCCCTCCGTCTCGTTCACTCGGCGAGGGGAGGGCGGGGGCGCGCGCGGGCCAGGTGAGGGGGACGCTCTCCGAGGCGGGACGCCACCCGGCCGCGTAGCCGTGGGCCTCGGACAACGTGACCACTCCATCGTGATCCAGATCCGCCGGCCCGCGAAGGCCCTCGAGCCAGCGTGAGGTGAAGCGAGAACCTTCCACCGAGAGCTCCGCCTCGAAGCCTGGAGCGGGCAGGTCACTCCGGACGGTGAGGACGGCGCTGGACCCGCCCGCGTCGATCACGCCGAGGCGATGCGTGGCGGGCAGCGCCCGGAGGGTCTCCTGGAGCTCCTCGCGGGAGAGGGGGGCTCCCCGCAGATGGAGATGCCGCTCGTCCGCATGGCCCACGTAGTGGACGAGCACCACGCTCGTCCCTCCAAGGGCCCTCAAGGTGCGCGCCAGGTGCCGCAGGCGTGCGCGGACCGTCGCGGCATCCGGCTCCTGGAGGAGCTCGACCCGGTCAGCCGGGAATCCCCCCAGTGCGACGAGGACGTCGCGCACCCGCTCCACTTCGGCCTCCGCGTGGAGCAAGGGACGATCCTTGGACCACCCGAGGTTCGCGCCGATGAGCAACGCGAAGCGCTCCTCGCCCAGGGCCGGTGTGGCGACGAGCCCCACCAGGAGCATCCCCAGGACCGTCGAGCGGGCGCGATGGACCACCGGAGTCATGGAGTTCAGAGGTACCAATGGACGCCCAGGTTGAGCATGGGCGAGATGTTGATGTGTGGCGCGTAGGGGAGGTGCTCGGAGAGGATCACCCCGAGCCCCAGCTCGCCGGCCAGCGCCGAGCTGGAAATGAGCTGGATGCCGGCATCCACGTGGAGGGTGTTTCCCCAGAGCCCCCGGTAGCGATAGCGCAGGTCGAAGTTGGAATCTCCGTCCCACAGCCCTGGCCAGGGGGCGAGCGTGAGGTGGAGTCCCGCCCCCACGAAGGGCGTCAGCCTTCCTCCGATGGGGAGCAGGCGCCGTGCCCCGATGTCCAGGCTCGGCGCGCCGACGATCGCCAGCCCCAGGGGATCCACCGCCAGGTGCAGCAGCCACACCTCCTGGAGGAGCACCAGGCCCGACACCGACAGCAGCCCCCGCGTGCTGAGCACCTCGACTCCGAGCCCCCAGCGACGCTTGAGGCGCGGGTTGTGGCGGAGCTCGCTCTCCACGTCCGCGCGGATCCTCGAGTCCCGGGCCTCGAGGGACTCCAGCTCCTGGAGCCGCCGGTACCACCGTGCGAAGTCGGAGTCCTCGGCGAGCGAAGGCTCGGCCACGAGCGCCGCGCGCAGGGCCTCGCGCTCCCGCTGGCGATCTCCCACGCCCTCATAGGCCTCGGCCAGCCGCACCAGCGCACGCGCCCGGCCCCGCAGAGCGCCCGCGTCCTCCGGCCGCTGCGCGAGCAGCTCGTCGAAGATGCTCAGGGCCATGCCCGCCTCACCCAGTGCCAGCAGGCGCAGCGCTTCTCCCCGGCGCCACTCGCGGCGCTCGTCCGCGTCCAGCTCCTCCGGGTTGCCTCCCTTGAGGAAGCCGGCGCCCAGGGGCCTGGCCTCGTAGGACAACGTCTCCGCTCGCACCGGTACGCCCGGCGTGAGCCGGAGCCGGGCCACCTCCATCCGCTCTCGGAGCACACGCTTGAGCAGGTAGGGTCCGGGCGCGAGCGCGAGCACCACCTGCTCGCCCGGCCGCGAGCGACCCTCCGCCACGAGGCGGGATTCGTGCTCGTCCACCACCACGTACCGGTGGTCCTCCTCCGGGGGGAGCATCAGCCTGGCCGTGTCCTGCCCCAGGCGCGTCAGGGTGAGGTCTCCCTGTCCCTGGACGTCGAAACGGAACGCCGGGCGGTGCGGGACCGGGCTCGCCGCCGTCTCCACCTCCGTTCGCTGGTGGGAGTATTGGTAGGCCTCCGAGAGCGTGACGCTCCCGCTCCGGTCCAGATCCGCCGCGCCTCGCAGCCCGGAGACCAGGTGGTGCGTGAAGACCGAGCCCGCCAGCGCCCGCGTCTCCTGGGAGAGCTCGTCCGCGCCGCTCGACGTCAGCAGCACCAGGCCCCGGAGGCTCAGCTCGTTCACCACCTTCAGCTCGAACGCCGGGACGCGTCTGCCTCCCTTGGCCGTCAGGATGGAGCCGGACTTGCACGCGTCGAGGATGCCGACCCGCACGGACGCCGGGAGCTCCTGGAGGGTCTCGTGGAGCTCCGCGTGGGAGAGGGGAGGGCCGCGCAGGTGGAGGTGCCGCTCGTCCGCGTGCCCCGAGTAGTAGACGACCACCAGGCTCTCCGCGTCGAGCCCGCGCAGCGTCCGGGCCAGCCGCTCGAGCCGCGCGCGGACCGTCGTGGTGTCCGGATCCCTCAGCAGGTGGATCCGATCGGGAGCGAAGCCGCCCAGCTCCAGCAGGACGTCGCGCATCCGCTCCGCGTCCGCCTCCGCGTAGCGCAGCGGACGGTCATTGGCCCAGCCGACGTTGGCTCCAATGAGGATCGCGAAACGCTCCTCGCCCCGGGCCGGCATGGCGAAGAGCCCGCCCAGGAGGAGGAGCATCCCCGGTATCCAGGTGAGGAAGGGGTGGACCCAGGAGCCAGCGCGGGACATTCCCGGCACTTTGCCTCAAGGCCGATCCCCAAGGGAACATGGGCTCGGACCGTCACCCGGAGTGTCCCTCCATGTCTCCCTGGCCCTGGCTGTTGCTCCTGGTGCCCCCCCTCTCGCTGGCCGCGGCTCCAGGATGGACTCCGATGGAGGCGATGACGCAGAAGCGCCATGGGCACACGGCGACGTTGTTGCCCTCGGGCCGGGTGCTCGTCGCGGGAGGCTCGCCGGGTAACACCGTGAGTGATCCCTCCATCGCGGAGCTGTATGACCCGGTGGTGGGCTCCTGGCGCATGACGGGGGCCATGTCGGCGAGCCGTAGCGGGCACACGGCGACGTTGTTGCCCTCGGGTCAGGTGCTGGTCCTGGGCGGCGGCGTGGACGCCGTGGAGCACTATGAGCCCACGACGGGGGCCTGGCGCATCACGGGTGCCATGACGACGGCACGCAGCGCCCACACGGCAACGCTGCTGCCTTCGGGCAAGCTCCTCGTGGCCGGCGGAGGGGCCTCCGGCGCCGTTCGCCACTCCACGGCGGAGCTGTATGACCCGGAGCTGGGCTCGTGGACCCCGACCGGGAGCATGGCCACGGCGCGTGCCGGGCACACGGCGACGCTGCTGCCCTCGGGCCAGGTGCTCGTCGTGGGCGGTGACAACACGGGCTCCGCGGAGCTGTACGATCCGGCAACGAGCACCTGGAGCGCCACGGGCTCACCGCTCGTCCATCACGATGGGCCGCACACGGCGACGCTGCTGCCTTCGGGTCAGGTGCTCGTCGCGGGAGGAGGGCCCGACGTCGCGGAGCTGTACGATCCAGCGACAGGCACCTGGAGTGCCACGGGAGCCATGGCTCACGGCCGCGTCGGGCACACGGCGACGCTGCTGCCCTCGGGTCTGGTGCTCGTCGCGGGAGGAGGGACCGACGTCGCGGAGCTGTACGATCCGGTGACGGGGAGCTGGCGCACCACGCTCGCCATGGCGAAGAACCGCTATTCGCACACGGCGACGTTGCTTCCCTCCCGGGAGGTCCTGGTCACGGGAGGGTTCACGAGCTACGAGTGGACGGAGTACCTGGGCACCGCGGAGTCGTACCAGCCGGCGCCCAAGGCCCGAGCGGTGTCGACGGCCACGGCCGAGGACCAGCCGCTGCGGGTGGTGCTGGAGGCCGAGGACATGGAGGGCGACGTGCTCACCCATTCCGTGCGCCAGGCGCCGGCCCATGGCACCCTGTCGGGCACCGCGCCCGCCCTCATCTATACGCCCCACCTGGACTTCCACGGCGAGGACTCCTTCACCTTCCAGGCCCACGACGGCAGGTTGGCGTCCGAGCCGACAGCCGTCTCGCTCAGGGTGACGCCAGTCAACGACGCCCCCAGGGCCCACCCAGCCTCCCTGACGACGTCCGAGGACACGGCCATCTCCATGACGCTGGAGGCCTCGGACGTAGACGGCGATGCCCTCACGTACGTCGTGGTGAAGGGTCCCGAGCATGGCAGCCTGCTGGGAACCGGACCCGACTTCACCTTCGTCCCTCATCCCGGCTACGGCGTCGATTCCTTCACCTACAAGGTCAGTGACGGCGCGCTGGACTCCGAGGTGGTCACCGTCTCCCTGACGGTGTTTCAGCGCTCGGGCTGTGGAGGGTGTGGCTCCGCCTCGGGCGGAGGCGCGGGGGCCTGGGCCGCGGCGCTGGTGCTGCTCGCACTGGGCCTCGGACGCAGGCCCACCGTCTGAGCTTCCGCTGGCAGGAGGCTACCCCGTGCGCTCGTGCCCCGTGAGGGTCGCGAGCACGCTGTTTGGAATGAGTTCGGTCCCGAGATGGAGCGGCGCGGCCTCGATGCCCGAGGCCAGTGCCACCCGCCAGTAATGGTGGGCCGTGGTGGCCTCCACCGGCCCGGAGACGGGCGGGAGCTCCGGATGGGCCCGGCGGAGGAGCGGCTCGAGCTGGCAGCTCGCCACGCCCGTGCGCGCGATGCCTCGCAACAGCGTCGGACGGAGCCCCGAGGGGATGGCGGTGTCGTCCACCGTGCGGGTCACGGCACCACAATCCAGCAAGCCTCCTCCGACGATGAGGACGTCCCCGCGCGTGCGCATCCGTGCCCAGGCCGCCGGCACGTCGACGAGAGCAGGGAAGGAGTCGTCGACGAGCACGGTGCCGGGCGCGAGCCGGTCCACCTCCAACGCTCCCGGGGTGCTCGCGGCGCCTACGATGAGCCGCGCGCGATAGACGACGTCCGCGACGGCCCCAGAGGCCTGTGCGGTCTCGATATGGCCCCGGAACCCGTACTGTTCGCGAAGGTGTGTGGCCACCTCCTCCATCCGGCGTGCCGCTCGGGGGAGATCGCAGAGGATGAGGCTCCGGGGGTGTGTGGCGACCTGGAGGAGCAGCTCCGCCGCCGCCGCTCCGATGGAGCCCACTCCCACGAAGGCCACCTCCGCCTCGGACAGGTCCAGGCCCACGGCCGTGGCCGCGGCCAGGACGCTCCGCACCACGGCGACCACGGTGGTGGCGTGCCCGGTCGTGAAGGCCAGGCCCTCGGCGGCTCCGTCCCGCTGGGCGAGCCGGTGCAGCACTTCTCGGCCGAAACCGGTGTACGCCGGCAGCATCCCCGCGAGGGAGAACGCACGAACTCCCGCTCGGCGCGCCAGCAGCACCGCTTCCGTGACACGCGCGGCGAGTGCCTCTGGCGTCGAGGCCCCCAGCTCGTCCGCGAACAGCGGCAGGCACAGGAGCCCCGAGGCGCCGAGCGGTGTCTCGATGCGCTCGAGCCAGCGAGGGCTGCCGTTCGGGAAGAGCTGGCTCCGGAGCACCTCGCGGAGCCCAGGAACGGATGCGAGGCCCACGGCTCGGGCCGCCTCCTCCGGCGCGGGCAGGTAACCCACCAGCGCGGCATCCAACGCGCCCACGTCGATGGGGCCAAAACGGACCTCTGGACGCGCGGGAGCGTGGGTCTTCGCCCCTGGTTCTCCCGCGAGCGTCTCCAGCACGTCGAGGACGTCCGCGCGAACCCGCTCCAGCCCTCGGGGTCCCAGCGCTGTCGGGGCCCCATGGAAGGAGAGCCGCAGCGCTCTATTCAGGCGACGCGCGGCGAGCTGTAGATCCACTCCGCGTGGCACGTGTCCCTCCGTGCCGGAGTCCTCCCAGTGGACGCGCAGGCGCTCGCTCTCCAGGGCGCCGAAGGCCTCGAAGTCCATGAACGTGAAGAAGAATTGTGTGCCCGCG
>NZ_DASVSO010000303.1:0-4203 GCF_036388035.1 Archangium sp. | reverse complement strand
CGGGCGGGTGGCCCTCGCAGACGGCGAGGTACTCCTTGTGGACGTCGCGGGAGACGAAGAGGCGGCCGAGGACGCGGCAGGACTCGGTGGTGCGCCCACAGACGACGAGGCCACTCGTCTCGCGGTCCAGGCGGTGAGCGGGCTCCGCGAAGGCCTCGCCGAAGCGCTCTCGCAGCAGGGAGACGAGCGTGCCTTTGTGGTAGCGGGCGGTGGGGTGGATGGGGAGCCCGGCGGGCTTGTCGAGCACGAGCAGCCAGTCGTCCTGGAAGAGGGCGGGCAGCTCGGTGGGCGTCTCCGGCTCCTGGCTGGCGGGGCGGCGGATGCGGAAGGAGAGGCCCGGGTAGACGGGCGTGGAGGGCTTGAGGCGGCGCTCCGCGCAGAGGACCCCGCGCTGGATGATGCCCTGGAGGCGCGCGAGCGGGAGGCGACGGATCTTCTCGGAGAGGTAGCGGTCGAGTCGCCAGCCGGCGTAGTTCGGCTCGACGACGAACGGGATGTCGACGTAGCCCTCGGGGGCCTCGCCGAAGGTGGGGGCTGTCTCTTCACTCGGAGTGCGCATGCGACCGTGCCGGCTTAACACAGCCCGACGCCCGCTTCCTCCCTGGCGCTACCGCTCCGGGCTGACGGGCAGTGAGACCTCGAACGTGGCGCCCTGCCCGGGGGTGCTCCGCGCGGTGATGCTCCCCCCCAGCGCCTCGACGATTTGACGGGAGATGTACAGGCCCAGGCCCAGGCCGCCGTAGTGCCGCTCGGACACGGCCCGCTCGAACTTTCCGAAGATGCGCGAGAGGTGCTCGGAATGGATGCCCAGCCCCTCGTCGCGCACCGTCAGCGTCGCGCGCCCCGCCTGGGAGTCGACGAGGACGTGGACGGGCTTGCCCGCGCCATACTTCAAGGCGTTGGTCAGCAGGTTCGTCAGCACCTGGTCCAGCCGCATCCGGTCCCACCGCCCCATCACCGGACGTGGGGCGTGGACGCTCAACGCACACTCCGCCTTCTCGGCCTGCACCTCGAAACGGCTGACGACCTCGCGGACGAGCGCGGCCAGGTCCAGCGCTTCCAGCTCCAGCGCGAGCGGCCCGCTGCTGATGCGCGAGACGTCCAGGAGGGCATGGACCAGCGTGCTCAACCGACGCACCTGGGCCTCGGCCACCTCCAGGCCGCGGACCACCCGGGCGGCGGGGAGCGAGGCATGGGGCGCCGTCTCCGCCTCACGCCGCAGGGCCTGGAGCTTCATCTGCAAGGGCGTGAGCGGCGTCTTCAGCTCATGGGAGGCCACCGAGAGGAACTCGTCACGCACGTGGACGGCCTCCCGCGCCTGCGCGTAGAGCCGGGCGTTGTCGAGCGCCAGGGCGGCGCGCCGCGCCAGCTCCTCGGCGAGGCGCAGCTCCTCCTCGTCGTAGTGGCGGCCCGACTCCATGTAGCTGAGCGAGATGGCCCCGAGGGCCTTGCCCCGCGCGAGCAGCGGCACCACGAGGTAGCTGCGGACGCCCAACGAGCGGAAGGCGTGCAGCCACTCGTCCTCCCCCCGCGCGTCGTGGACGGCGGCGGAGCCCGGGAGCTGGCGCACGAACTCGGGCTTTCCGGTGCGCAGCACGTGCAACACGCCATGAGGCGCCTCGGGCTGGCGAGGGAAGTGATGGCGTAGCTCGCGCGCCAGCTCCGCCTTGGCCGGATCCACGTGCACCACCGCGTCCAGCTCCAGGGCGCCGTCCTCCGTCACCGTCTCCACCACGCACAGGTCGGCCAGCGTGGGCACCACCAACCGGGCCACGCTGGAGAGCGTCGCCTTCATGTCCAGGGAGCTCACCAGCAGGGAGCTCGCCTCGGCGAGGAAGCGCAGGTGGCTCTCGTGCCGCTTGCGCACGGAGATGTCGCGCGTCACCTTGACGAAGCCGGTCAACGCGCCCCGCTCATCGCGGATGGGCCGGAGCACCAGGTCGGCATCGAAGCGGCGGCCATCCTTGCGCAGGCGCACCCCCTCCCCCTCGAAGATGCCCTCGGCCGCGGCCCGCCGCAGCTCCCGCATGGGCTCGCCGGACTGGCGATCCTCTGGAAGGAAGAGCATGGCGAACGGCTGGCCGATGAACTCCTCGGCCTTGTAGCCCTTCACGCGCTCGACGCCCGGGTTCCAACTGGTGATGAGCCCATCGGGGCTCACCCGGAAGATGGCGTAGTCCTTGATGCTGTCGAGCAGCACCCCCTCGTGGTGCCTGGCCTCGCGCAGGGCGGCGGACACCCGGCGGCCCTCGCGTCGCATCTCCGCCTCGCGCAGCTCGCGCTCCACCGCCACGGAGAGCCGCGCGAGGTTGTCCTTGCGGAAGAAGTCCTGCGCGCCCGCCTTCATGGCCTGCACGGCCACCTCCTCGCCCACGCTGCCGGAGACGATGATGAAGGGGATGTCCAGTCCCTCGGCCTTCAGGAGCTCCAGCGCCTCGCGGCCGGAGAAGTGGGGCATCTGGAAGTCGGAGAGGATGATGTCCCAGGGCGCCTGCTGGAGGGCCTCCCGCATCGCCTCCGGTGTGGAGACGCGCTGGAAGGAGGGCGTGAAGCCCCCCCGGCGCAGCGACAGCAGGATGAGCTCGGTGTCGTCCGCGGAGTCCTCCACCGACAGTACGCGCACGGGGCGTCCACTCACACGCCGGCCCCCTTCGCCGTCCATCCCAGCGTGAAGAAGAAGGCGGCGCCCTGGCCCGGTGCGCTCTCGGCCCAGACGCGCCCGCCATGGCGGTGGACCACGCGCTGCACGATGGCCAGGCCGATGCCCGTCCCCGGGAACTCCTTCTCGTCATGGAGCCGCTGAAAGGGAGAGAACAGCTTGTCGGCGTACTTCAAATCGAAGCCCGCCCCGTTGTCCCGCACGCAATAGACGGTCTCCCCGTCCCGCTCGCTCGCGCTCAGCTCGAGGCGGGGTCGCTCCACCCGACCGGTGAACTTCCAGGCGTTGCCCAGGAGGTTCTCCAGCAGGCGGCGCAACAACCGGGCATCCGCGTCGGCCTGGAGGCCGGCCTGCAGGTGGACCTCCACGGCGCGCTGGGGCTCCCGGGCGGCCAGCTCCGCCACCACCTCTCGCGCCAGCGCCGTGAGGTCCACCGGCTCGCGCTTCATCTCCGCGCGGGACAGGCGCGACAGCACGAGCAGGTCATCGATGAGGTGGGCCATGCGCTCGCTGGCCCGCTGCACGCGTTGCAGGTAGCCCCGGGCGGCCGGAGACAGGGTGCTGTCCTCATCCTCTTCCACCGCGTGGGCGAAGCCGTCGATGCCCCGTAGCGGCGCTCGCAGGTCGTGCGAGACGGAATAGGAGAACGCCTCCAACTCCCGGTTGAGCTCGGTGAGTGCCGCGGTGCGCTCGCGCACCCGCTGCTCCAGGTCGGCGGCCAGCAGGCGATAGCGCTCCTCGCTCAGCCGCAGCGTCTCCTCGGCGGTGCGGCGCTCGGTGACGTCGCGGAAGAAAACGGACAGCCCGTTGCGAGAGGAGAATGCACGGACCTCGAGCCACGCCCGGAGCGGTGGGTAGAACTCCACGAACTGTGCCGGCCGCCCCGTGTCCATCGTTTGTTGATACTCATGTTGGAAGCGTGAGCCCACGGCATGAGGGAATTCCTCCCAGACACTCTTGCCCACCAGGGCCTCTCGCTTGCGGCCCAGGACCCGCTCGGCCTCCTGGTTGAGGTAGGTGAAGTGAAACTGCCGGTCGAGCGAGAAGAAGGCATCGCTGGTGGCCTCCAGGATCTCCACGGCCCGCGCGTTGGCGCTGCGCAGCTCCCGGTCCGCCCGCTCCTTCTCCGCGAGCTGCATCCTCGTCCGATCCAACGTCTGGCGCAGGGAGGCGCTCACCCAGCAGAGCAGCGCGGCGACCCCGATGAAGACGCCGAGCCGCAGGACATTGCTCGGGTCGTGGACGCGGAAGGAGCCGAGGGGAGGAAGGAGAAAGTAGCAGAAGCCAGGGCCGACAGCCCCGTGGTCAGCAGACCCGCGCTCAGCCCGCCATACAGGGCACTCAGGGCCACGGCGGCCAGGGCCAGCAGGAAATAGGGGCCTCCCAACAGCGGCGCGAGCAGTCCGGTCAGCAGCAGGCCGACCATCGTGGCCCCCACCGCGACCGTGAACTGGAAGATGCGGGGCCTGGGGAAGGGCACCCCCAGCCTCGGCATCCGTTGCGTGTTCCCCATCGAAGTGGGACTCCCGGACCCTGGGGAAGAT
>NZ_DASVSO010000302.1:0-27560 GCF_036388035.1 Archangium sp. | reverse complement strand
AGCGCCCTCCCTGCACGCCCCGGAGTGAGGTGGAGATCAACGGTGGTTGCTGGGTGCCTCACGAACTCAAGGCCCCGTGCCCGGAGGATCTCTTCGAGTACCAGGGCAAGTGCTACACGACCGCCATGCTCGCTCCGCCGACGCCCCAATCGCTCGGACAGTGAGTGACGCGGGGCCCCCTCGCCTCTGGCCCTGACGCCGCGTCTCTTGAAGAGCTCTTCGACCTGCTGGAACAGGGGGAGGAGCGGGAACGTTAGCGGGCCCTGGTGCTACGCTTCGAGTACCTGCTGGACGACCTGACGGCCGAGCGGGAGGAGGCGCTGAGGGCACGTGCCGGCCCGCCCCTGGTGCAGCTGGCGTGGCTGGCGGCCCTGCGCTACGAGCGCACGGAGGAACTGGCCGACCGTCTCATGGACTGGATGGTGCTCTTCGCCCAGGTGCGAGCTTCTCCCGAGGGCGCCGAGAACCTGGGCATGGTAGTGCATTACCTCATCCATATCGGGGATCGCACGACCCGCGAAGTAACGCGGCAGGCGTTACATTCGGTGATGGATGTGCAACGCGCGGAGGAGCTGATGCGAAGCCACGGCGAGGAACTCATTGAGAGGGGGATGCGGCGAGGATTGGTCCAGGCGCAGGTCAGGGGTGTGCTGCGGATTCTCGACGCACGCGGTGTTGCCGTAACCGACGAGGCCCGGCAACGCATCCTCTCCTGTAAGGACATGGCCACCCTGGATCGCTGGTTCGATCGGGCCCTGAATGCCAGCACACTCTCGGACGTGTTGGACGACCCGGCTCCGTAGCGCAGGAGAAGCACATGAAACGGCCGAGTCGTGGTGGAAGAGATGCGTGCCGGGCGTGAGAATCCCGGTGCGGTCAGGTGCCCGAGCTTCGTGACCGCGCCAGCCTCTCGCGAGTGCTGACCTGAGCGCTCTCGGGGAGCGCTGGCGCCAGGTCCGGGGGATACCGAGCCAGGAGCGCCGCGGGGGAATCTTCCTGCTCCACTCCGAGCCGGAAGAACGCCACGAGCTGCCGCAGGGCCGAGGCCTGCGCGGCCACCTCCTCCGCCGTGGCAGAGAGCTCCTCGGAAGCCGCCGAGGACTGCTGGGCCACCTGGTCCACCTGGAGCATCGCCTGGTTGATCTGCGTCGCCGCCTGGGACTGTCCCCTGCAGTCGGCCGCCACCTCCTGAACGAGTCCAGCCGTCTGGCGGATGGACGGAACCAGCGCGTCGATGAGTGAGCCGGAGCGCTCGGCGACCTTCATGCTGGAGCCCGCCAGACCGAGAATCTCCCGCGCGGCCACCCGGCTGTGCTCGGCCAGCTTGCGGACCTCGGCGGCGACCACGGCGAACCCACGGCCGTGCTCTCCCGCGCGCGCCGCCTCGATGGCGGCGTTCAGCGCGAGCAGGTGCGTCTGGTAGGCGATCTCCTCGACGATGGAGATCTTCTCGACGATGCCCTTCATCGCCGTCACCGTCTCGCGCACCGCCCTGCCACTCGCCTCGGCGTCCTCCACGCCCCGCAGGGCCATCTGCTCCATGCGCCGGCTGTTGCCCGCGGTCCGCTCGATGGAGCCGCGCATGTGGGCCAGGCTCTCGGTGGCCTCCTCGACGGCGGCGGCCTGCTCGCGAGTGCCCAGCGAGAGCGCCTGCGACGTCGCGGAGAGCTGGCCGGCGGCCGAGGCAAGGCCGTGGGAGCCCGTGCGAATGTCCCCGATGATGCGCGAGAGGTAGGCGAGCATCTCGCGCGTGGCCCCCATCACCACGCCCACCTCGTCCCGCGACTCGACCTCGAGGTGATGGACCAGGTTGCCCTGGGAGAGCTCCGTCAGCACCCCGGCGACTGTCCGCAGCGGTGCCACCACGGAGCGCATGACGGTCAGGCCCAGCACGACGAGGATGACGAGCGAGACGAGCAGGGCGCCCAGTGTCCAGGACACCAGCTGCTCGCTGGAGCGGGCCGCGGCCGACACGAGGGTTTGAACCCGCTCGCGCTGGGTGTCCTCCGCCCGTTGGAAGATGTGGCTGGCGCGGGTGAACGCCTGGTCCATCATCGCCATCCGCTGTCCGGCCCGGGCGGTGGCGGCCTCGAAGGCGGCACGGTCTCCCGCCTTCTCCGCCCCACTTCGCTCGCGCGCGGCGGCCAGGACCGCCTGGGCGTGCGACCTCAGGTCCGCGACCTCGCGCGCCACCGGCTCCACCTCGTGGGCCAGCGGCGGGTCGGACGCGAGCGTCTTCTCGAGTTGGAGGAAGTGACGCTCGTAGTCCCGCGTGTACCCGTCGAACTTCGCCTGCTCCGCCTCGAAGTCCCAGCTCTCCAGGACGTCATTGCCAGGGGTGTTGAGGCGCTGGAGGAGGCGGCCCGCCTCGTTGAGCGACGCCGTCTTCTCCAACTCCTCGGAGACGGACCCGTTGTTGCGGCGGATGAGCCCGCTCATCCAGTACATCGTCCCCCACAGACCGATGAGCAGGCCCGTGGCGACTGCCAGCAGGAGGAGCAGCTTGCTCCGGATGGACAGCTTCCTCATGGTGCTCCCCTGTCGCGTGACGGTCGAGCATAGGGGCAGAACGAGGTGACGTGCATCCACGCCCCCTCGTGGGTCGCGACCCCGCTCTCCAGTGCTACACGACCGCCATGCCCGCTCCGCCGCCGCCCCAATCGCTTGGGCAGCAAGTGACGCGGAACACCCTTGCCTCTGGCGTTGAAGCCGTGTCTCGACTCCAGGACGGTGGGCGCCGAGGACGGACGCAGGCGAACTGTTGGCCGCCTCGGAAAAGCCCGTGGCCCGCCGCGTGCTTGGGGTGCCCCCGGCATGTCCGGACCCCATGACCTCTTCGTGCGCTACACCTTCGGCCACCCCGAGCGCGCCGCGGCCGAGCTGCGCGCCACCCTGCCCGCCCACGTCATCGCCGAGGTGGACTGGAGCACGCTGCGACAAGAGTCGGGCAGCGTGGTGGACCCGGAGCTGCGCAAGACGGAGAGCGATCTGCTCTTCTCGGCCCGGCTGCGCACGGGTCGGCCCGTGTTGCTCTACGTCCTGCTCGAGCACCAGTCCTCGGTGGACCGGTGGATGGCGTGGCGCATGCTGCGCTACGTGGTGCGCCTGGCGGAGCAGTGGCGCCAGGCGCATCCAGAGGGCACGCGGCTGCCGGTCATCCTCCCGCTCGTCATGTACCACGGGACGGGCGGGGCCTGGACGGCGCCTCGCCAAGTGGAGGAACTCTTCGACCTGCCAGAAGAAGGGGAGGAGCGGAAACGCTGGCGAGCCCTGGTGCCGCGCTTCGAGTACCTGCTGGACGACCTGACGGCCGAGCGGGAGGAGTCACTGAGGGCGCGGGCCGGCCCGCCCCTGGTGCGGCTGGCGTGGCTGGCCCTGCGCTACGGGCGCACGGAGGAACTGGCCGACCGTCTCATGGATTGGATGGTGCTCTTCACGCAGGTGAGGGCTTCTCCCGAGGGCGCCGAGAACCTGCGCATGGTGGTGCGTTACCTCATCTATATCGGGGATCGCACGACCCGCGAAGTAACGAGGCGGCTGTTACATTCAGTGATGGATGTGCAACGCGCGGAGGAGCTGATGCGAAGCTACGGCGAGGAACTCATTGAGCGGGGGATGCGGCGGGGGCGTGCCGAGGACGTGCTGCGGATTCTCGCCGCACGAGGTGTGCCCATGACCGACGAGGCCCGGCAACGCATCCTCACCTGCAGGGACATGGCCACCCTGGACCGCTGGTTCGATCGGGCCCTGAAGGCCAGCACGCTCTCGGACGTGCTGGACGACCCGGCTCCGTAGCACACCGCCGAGCAGCTCCCCGTGTCAGGTGGGTCAGTTCACCTTCACGGAGATGGCCGCGGACGTCGTGACATTCCCCACCGCGTCATGGGCCTTGGCCGTCAGCGTGTGCGTCCCCTTCGACACGTTCAAGAGGTTCCAGCTCACGCTGTAGGGCGCCGTGGTGTCCGTACCGATGACGGTGGTGCCGTCGTAGAACACCACCTGGGTGACACCCACGTTGTCACTCGCACTCGCCTGCACCGTGGTGCTCAGGAACAGCGAGGCCCCGTTGGCTGGCGAGGTGAGGGCCACGGTGGGCGCGGCGTTGTCCACCGAGACCGCGCGTCCAGCGGACTGGGTGACGTTCCCCGCGGCGTCGTAGGACCGCGTCGTGAGCGTGATGCCGCCATTGGCTCCTGTCGCCGTGTCCCAATTCACCGCGTACGGCGCCGTGGTGTCCGTCCCCAGCAGCGTCCCGTCCGCGTAGAACTCGACCCTGGCCACGCCCCGGTTGTCGCTGGCGGTGGCGCTCACCTGCACGGTTCCCCTCAGCCAGGCGTTCTGCGCCGGAGCACTGAGGGCCGTCGTCGGCGCCGTGTTGTCGACCGTCACTCCCACCGCGGAGGAGGTGCCGACGTTGCCCGCCGCGTCATAGGCCTTCACGGTGAGCGAGTGGGTGCCTTCCGCCACGACGGCGCTGTTCCAGCTCGTGCCATGGGGAGCACTGGTATCCGCGTCGAGCAGCGTCCCATCCACGTAGAACTCGACCCTCGCCACTCCCAGGTTATCGCTGGCGGTGGCGCTCACCTGGACGAGTCCCCCGACGTGGGCGTTCTGCCCCGGAGCACCGAGGGCCACCGTCGGCGCGGTGTTGTCGACCGTCACCGCCACCTCGGCGGAGGTGCCAACGTTACCGCTGCTGTCAAAGGCCCTCGCCGTGAGCACATGGGCCCCCTCCGTTACCCCAGCGGTGTTCCAGCTCAACCCATAGGGCGCGCTGGTGTCGGTGCCGAGCAGCGTCCCGTCCACGTAGAACTCGACCTTCGCCACCCCTTCGGTGTCGCTGGCGGTGGCGCTCACCTGCACGGAACCCCTCAACCCGACGTTCTGCGCCGGAGCGCTGAGGGCCACCGTCGGCGCGATGTTGTCGACCGTCACCGCCACCGCGGTGGAGGTGCCGACGTTGCCCGCCGCGTCATAGGCCCTCACCGTGAGCGAATGGGCACCGTCCGTCACGCCCCCGGTGTTCCAGCTCATCGCGAAGGGCGAAGCGTCATCCGTGCCGAGCCACGTCCCGTCCACATAGAGCTCGACCTTCGTCACGCCCAGGTTGTCGCTGGCGGTGGCGCTCACCTGAACGGTGCCCCGCAGCCGGGCGTTCTGTCCCGGAGCGCTGAGGGCCACCGTCGGCGCGAGGGTGTCGACCGTTACCCGCACCTCGGCGGAGGTGCCGACGTTGCCCGCCAGGTCATAGGCCTTCGCCGTGAGCGTGTGGGCGCCGTCCACCACGGCGGCGCTGTCCCAGTCCAACGCGTAGGGCGCGCTCGTGTCGGTGCCGAGCAGCGCCCCGTCCACGTAGAACTCGACCTTCGTCACGCCCAGGTTGTCGCTGGCGGTGGCGCTGAGCTGGACGCTCCCCCCTACGTGAGCGCCCTGCGCCAGAGCGTTGAGGGCCACCGTCGGCGCGGTGTTGTCGAGCGTCACTCCCACCGCCGTGGAGGCGCCGACATTGCCCGCCGCGTCATACGCCCTCACCGTGAGCGAATGGGCACCGTCCGTCACGCCCACGGTGTTCCAGCTCATCGCATAGGGCGAGATGGTGTCCGTTCCGAGCAGCGTCGGCCCGTCGTAGAACTCGACCCGCGTCACGGCCTGGTTGTCGCCGGCGGTCGCGCTCACCTGGACGGTTCCCCGCAGCCAGGCGTTCTGCCCGGGGGCGCTGAGGGCCGCTCCCGGCGCGGTGTTGTCGACCGTCACCTTCACCTCGGCGCTCGTGGCCGCGTTGTCCGCCACGTCATAGGCCTTGGCGAAGAGCGTGTGGGCCCCCTCCGTCACTCCCGGGGTGTCCCAGCTCACCGAGTAGGGAGCGCTGGTGTCGGTGCCGAGCAACACCCCGTCCGCGTAGAGCTCGACCCGCTCCACCCCTCCGAGGTCATCGGCGGTGGCGCTCACCTGGACGACGCCCCCGACCCGGGCGTTCTGCCCCGGCGCCGCGAGGGCCACCTTCGGCGCGATGGGGTCGACGGTCACCCCCACCGTGGCGGAGGTGCGCACGTTGCCCGCGACGTCCAGGGCCTTCACGGAGAGCACATGGGTCCCATACGGGATCAACCCGGTGTCCCAGCTCATCGTGTAGGGCGCGGTGGAGTCCGTGCCGAGCAGCTTCCACCCATCGTAGAACTCGACCTTGAAGACCGCCGGGTTGTCGCTGGCGGTGGCCTCGAGCACCACGGAGCCCCGGAGGAACGTGCCCTGCGTGGGTGAGGTCAGCGCCGCGTCCGGCGGGGTGTTGTCGATGCTCACCACGACCTCGGCCGAGCTCCCAACACGGCCACCGGTGTCGTAGGCCTTCGCCGTGAGCGCGTGGGCTCCGTCCGTCACGGCGGCGCTGTCCCAGTCCAACGCGTAGGGCGCGCTCGTGTCAGTGCCCATCAGCACCCCATCCCCATAGAACTCGACCCGCTCCACCGCCTGGTCGTCGGAGGCCACCGCGGCCACCCAGACCCGGCCCGCCGCCCGCGAAGTGCTGGAAGGAGCGGTGAGCGCCACCGTCGGGTCGCCGCCGCTGGAGACCGGGAGCGTTGGCAGGGGAGCCCGGACCGCCCACAGCTCGTGGCCCTCTCCGTCGTCCGCGCTGAAGAAGACGAGCTCACCGGCACGCCGGAACTCCCGCGGGTTGGACGAGGCGGGTCCTGGACGGATGTCGAACACCGCGTGCGAGCTCGCCAGCGTTCCCCCGGTCGTCCACGGCTCGGCGCCCGACGTCTCGTCGGCCGCCGCGAACATCGGGGGGTCCAGGTCCACAGGGACGAGGGGAGTCTGGCGCGGAGAGACCGTCACGCCGGCCCAGGAGAGGGGGGCGTCGAGACTGGGCCGCGTTCCCCCGGCGGTCCCATCGCTCACCCAGAGCTGGCGGCCGTGGACGCCGTCATCGACGTGGAACAACGCACGCCCGTTCCAGCGCGTGAAGCCCGCGGGAAGGGAGAGGCTCTGGTTGCCCGTCTGGTTGAGTTCCGCGATCCGCCGGGTGCCTGGGATGGTTCCGTCCGTCCAGAAGAGATCCACGCTCGAGCGGGAGTAGGCGTCGACGGTGTACCCCGCGAAGAAGGCCCCGTTTCCCACCCGCATGAATTCAGCCCCGCCCACCACCGCCGGCCCCGGCTCGATCATGAAGGTCCCGGCGGCGGTTCCGTCGGAACGCCAGAACCTGTTCCCGTTGACCCCGTCGCTGGCCGTGAACACGATCACCTCGCCGCCCACCGAGGTGAGCCCACTCGGATTGGAAGACGCCACCCCCGGAGCGATGTCGCGCACCAGGAAGGTGCCCGCGGCGGTTCCATCCGAGCGCCAGAGCTCCGTTCCGTTCTCCGCAGTGTAGGCCACGAGGTACACGAGGTGCTCGGCGCCCGTCAGCGCGGTGATGATCGAGTTCAGGCTCAGATCCGCGACCCGCTCCACGCCGCCGCTCGCCGACGGATACCGATAGAGATCGCGCCCGAACGTCGGGTGGGACGCCAGGAAGAACAGGGAGTCTCCCACCGGCGTGAGCGCCTCGGGGGCGGACACATCCTGGTCCGGCAGGAAGCTGGTGACCTGCTGCGTCCCCTCCGGGGAGCCATCCGTCCGCCACAACTTGGAGCCATGTGAGAAGTACACGTGCGGCCCGAAGCGGACGAGCTTGCCGGAGGTCTGGAGCAGAGTCTTCACCAGGCGGGTGCCCCCCTCGGTTCCGTCCGAAACCCACAAGCCCTCGGAGAAGGCATCGGTGACCGCCAGGAACAGCAGCTTGCCGTTCAGCTCGGTCAACTCGCGAGGGTTCGAGCCAGACTTCGCGGGCCTCCGCAGCTCGTCCGCCCGCACCGTCCCGGCGCTGGTTCCGTCCGTCTTCCACCACTCCTGTCCGACCCACAAATACAGCGTGCTCCCGGCGGCCACCATGCGCGACGGAGCCGACGTCCAGGCCGGGTGGAGGTCGCGCACCCGCGTGGTCTGGACACCATCGGTTCGCCACAGCTCGGACCCGTGGCCAGGGAAGTAGAGGGCGCCGTTGAACGGCACCGGGCCTGGGTCTCCCGGGTAGCCGGAGAACCGGACGGTGGAGGAGACCTGGAGCGTGCCCGCCTCGCTCCCATCCGACCGCCACAGCAGGCGGCTGCTGGAGTAGGACGTGTCGCCCACGGTGAAGTAGAGCAGCCCCTCGCGCACCATCAGGTGGGCGATGGAGCTCGAGCTGGAGCCGAGGGACTTCACCGCGACCGTGCCAGCCGCGGTACCATCCGATTTCCAGAGCTGGTTGCCGACGAAGAAGAACAGCGTCGCGCCGATGCTGGCCGGTTTGGCGGCCTGGCCGCTGACCGACAGGGCCTTCACCAGCACGGTCCCGGCCGCGGTGCCGTCACTCTTCCAGACACCGGAGCTGACCCCATCGGACCCGAGGAACATCAGCGTCCCCTGGACGTTCGCCATCGCCGACACGCTCTCGGCGCCCCGATACTTCACCTGGACCGTCCCGGCGCGCGTCCCGTCCGTCTTCCACAGGCTGGAACTCAAGGACCCCAGGGACAGCTTGAAGTACAACGTCGGTCCCACGGCGGTCAGGAGGCTCACACTCCCCGTGTCCAGCAACGCGCGAGTCCCCTCGGGGGTGCCGTCGGTCTTCCACAGGTTGCTGTCGCCCGGGGCGGACGCACCGCTGAAGTAGGCGCTGCCTCCGTGCTCCAGCAGCTCTTCATTCACGACGCCCGAGGCCTCACCGGGGTGGATGTCGGCGAGCAGCACCGTCCCAGCGGCCGTTCCGTCGCTCGACCACACCTCGTAGCCGTGCTGTCCGTCGTCGGCGAAGAAGACCACCCGGTCCCCGACCGCGATCATCTTCGCGTGCGTCCCCAGACCGTCTTCGGGGCCCGGACGGAGGTCCTTGACCAGCACCGCGCCCGCCGTGGTGCCGTCGAGCTTCCACAGCTCGTAGCCGTGGTCCTCGTCCCTGGCCGCGAAGAAGAGCGTCGAGCCCGCGAGCACGGAGAGCTTGGGCGACACGTCGCTGCTCGCCGGCCCGACGGCGCGCAGATCCTTGACCTTGTAGGGAGTCTCCAGCGAGACGCGCGAGGTGGACCGCGCCCGTGGAGCCTCGGGCGCGTTGGGCGCGTCACACCCCGCGGCCCCGAGCAGCACGAGCAGCACCGCCCCCACACCGCGTCGCCGCAACGAAGCCAGTCCGAGTCCTGCCGCCAGCAGTGTCACCACCATCCGCATGGTTCTCCCCTCGGGGCCCAAGAGCTGTTTCCTGGAGTATTGAGGAAAACCAGGAAACCTGGATCCTACTCAGAAAGAAAACCGGTGTCGCTCGCCTCTACCGCGCCTTCAGGTGCACCCACACCCCACCCTTCGCGCGGATGCTGGTGCCGATGTGCACCTGCGCCTCCCGTCCCAGGATGGCCGACGTCTCGAGGCGCTGGGCGACGCGGGTGAGCTCGTCGCACTTCCCTCGTGAGCGCACCCGCATACCGCGCGGGCTGACAGGGCAGGCCCCCCGTGGAGCCCCGCCCCCGCTCTCGCCTACACTGCCCCGCGTGAGCCAGCCCCTGCGCATCCTCATCGCCGATGACGAGCTCGTCGCCCGCAAGCGCCTCGCGCGTCTGCTGGCGGCCTTCCCCGACGTCACCGTGTGTGGCGAGGCCTCCGATGGCGAGGCCGTGATCAACACCGTGCGCGCTGGCGGCGTGGACCTGGTGCTGCTCGACATCCACATGCCCGGCCTCAGTGGCATGGACGCGCTCGCGCTGCTGCCCGAGGACGGCCCTCGCGTCGTCCTCGTCACCGCCCACGCCGACCATGCCGTGGATGCCTTCGAGCACGGCGCCGTGGACTACGTCCTCAAGCCCGTGGAGGCCTCGCGCCTGCAAAAGGCGCTGGAGCGGGTGCGCGCCCGGCTCGCGCCCAAGACCCCGGAGCCGGGCCGGACCTCGGCCGTCGAGCAGCTCGCGCGGCCCCTGGCACGGCTGCCCATCCCCACCCGCCAGGGCATCGTGCTGGTGGACCCGGAGACCATCTCCCACGCCACCCTCGAGGACGAGCTCGTCACCGTCTTCACCTCGCAGGGGGACTACCTCACCGACTTCACCCTCCAGGAGTTGGTGGATCGGCTGCCCACCGAGGGCTTCTACCGCGTCCACCGGCGCGCCCTGCTCAACCTCACCCACGTCACCCGGCTGGAGCCGCTGGAGACAGGGGGCTACCTGGCGCGCACCGCTCGCGGACACACGGTGGAGGTGAGCCGCCAGTCCGCTCGCGAGCTGCGGCGGATGCTCGGACTGCGCCGGGGCGCGGAAGACGAGTCCGGGGCCTGACCCCCTCTTGAGCCCGCGCCCTCCGCCCTGCGAGCATGCGCCCCATGCACCTGCCTGACCCCTCCACCCAGCTCCAGGGCGCGCGCTGCGCCGAACACCTCGAACGTCCGGCCAGCGTCATCTGCACCCGGTGCGGCAGCTATGCCTGCAACCTGTGCCGCAACGAGGGGCCCGACGGCCTGGAGTACTGCGGCAACTGCATCGCCTCGGTGTCCACCGTGCTCGCCGAGCCGGGCTCCCGCTTCGTGGCCCAGCTGGTGGACAGCTTCGCCGTGATGCTCCCCCTCGTCGGCCTGGGCATCTTCGCCGCCATCGCGGCGCCCTCCATCTCGGACCCGACCCGACGGGGCACCGTCGTGGGCGTCGCCCTGCTCCTGGGGGCGGCGGGGATGCTGTGCGTGGTGGGCTACCAGCTCTACCTGCTCTCCCAGATTGGCCAGACGATCGGCAAGCGCATGATGGGCATCAAGGTGGTCCGCACCGACGGGAGCCCGGTCGATCTCGGCCGGCTCATCCTCCTGCGCAACCTCGTGCCGCAGACCATCAACGCCTTCTGCGGCCTCTTCAGCATCGTCGACGCGCTCTTCATCTTCGGCGCCGAGCGCCGCACCCTGCATGACCAGATCGCCGACACCAAGGTGGTGAAGGTGGACGTGCACGCCGGCTGAGACTCAGGGGGCCATGCCGAAGGACTTCCGGAAGAAGTCCACCATGGCCCGCCGCGACGTCTCCGCCACCTCTGGCGAGGGGCGGATGTCCACCAGGCCGCCCTGACCCGTGTGCGAGTACGGATCGGTGACCTGGATGGCCGGCTCCAGCCGGTCCCAGCCGTGCGTGGCCCCGGGGTACATGCGCAGCACCACCTGCTCGCGGTCCGCCGGCGCGAGGCTGTCCACCAGCCCCTGGCACGAGTCGGGGTTGTCGTACTGGTCGGCCTCGCCCGCCTGGAGGAAGACGGGCGAGCCGGTGAGCGCGCCGAACTCGTAGCTGGGCACGCGGTTGTAGGCCCAGCACACCGGGTAGAAGGGCGCGTGGGCGACGAAGCGCTGCCCCGGCTCGGCCCGAGCCGCGTACTTCTGGGTGGCCGTCAGCATCGACATCACCCCGCCCCACGAGAAGCCCGTGATGCCGATGCGCGAGGCGTCGATGGACGGGTGCGCCGACAGGTACTTCAGCGCCCCGTAGGCGTCGGGCAGCGTCTCGGCCACGGCCCTGGGCCGGCCCTCCGCGCCTCCGGACAGCCCCCGGGCGGACCACATGTCGATCTCCAGCGTGGCGATGCCCGCCTCGTTCAGCGCCTGGGCATGGAAGCCGCCGCGGCTGTCCACGCCGCCCGAGCCGTGGGCGATCAGCACCGCGGGCACCTTTCCCTGCGTGCCCATGGGGAGGTTCAGCCGGCCCGCCACCTGCAGCGGCGTGGGACTGCCCAGCGCGGGGAAGGACACATAGGAGTGCCGGACCACGGGCGTCTGGAAGGAGGCCTCCGGCGTCGGAACCTCCACCGGCTGTGGGCACCCGGACAGCAACACCGCGACCGAGAGGCCGGCGATCCACGGCCTCATGACGGGCTTCTTCATGGCTTGGCTCCAGAGGGAAGAGGGAGCCGCCATCCTACGGGGCGGGCCGATACGGCGCCGGCCGCGGTCCACCCGGTGACAGCCGGGTGGAGACTGCTCAACCCTTGGTGGCCAGCACCACGCGGTTGGGGCCGCTCGGCTTGGAGGTGCGCAGGGCCTTCTCCGCGGCGGAGATGAGATCCTGCTCGCTGCGGGCCTGGTCCGGGAACACGGCCACCGCCGCGGTCACCGTCACCTCGCCCACCGCGCCGCCGCTGCCCTCGGGGAAGTCGAGCTCCTCCACCGCCTTGCGCAGCTTGTCGGCATAGAGGCGGGCCCGCTCCACGTCGGCGTTGCAGAGCACCACGCCGAACACGTCCCAGTCGTAGCGGGCGGCGATCTCCGAGGAGTTGTCGCTCCGGGCGTGGGTGACGGGATCCTCCATCAAATCCGTCACCAGCTGAGCCACCCGGCGCAGCAGCTTGTCGCCCTCGGCGTAGCCGCGCGAGAGGTTGAAGCGGCGGAAGCCGTCGACATCCACCAGCACCAGCGCCAGCTTCTGCTCGCGGCGCCGCGCGCTCACCAAGCCGGCGCTCAGCGCCTCCTGGAAGTAGCGGTGGTTGTAGAGCCCCGTCAGGCCGTCGCGGAAGGCCAGCCGCTCGCTCTCGGGGATGAGCGACTGCGAGGTGCCCTTGACCTCGGGCGGGCGCGGCTCGACGGTCTTGACGCGGGTGCTCAGCGGCGAGCCCGGCTTGCTGGCCGCGGGCTTGGCCGTGCCCGGACGCAGCCCGAGCTGCTCCTTGAGCTCCTGCACCATCTTGTCGCGGATGGAGAGCAGGGCGGCGTTGTGCACCGCCTGGCCGACGGTGTTCTTCAACTCCTGCTCGGTGAACGGCTTGGTGAGGAAGTGGTTCACCCGCGCCTCGTTGATGGCCTTCTGGGCGTCCTCCAGCTTCGTGGACGCCGTCACGAGGATGCGCGCGGCATGGGGTTGGAGCTCGGCCACCCTCTTGAGGAGGTCGACTCCCATCAACCCATCACCAAGGTTCTGATCCGAGACGACCGCGTGCAGTTGCTCCCGCTGGAGGACTTCGAGCGCTTCTTCAGCGGACCGGGCAAGAAAGACCGTGAAGTCCTTGCTCAGGTAGTACTGCATCAGGGCCAGCATCGTCCGGTTGTCCTCGACGACGAGGACCTTCGCAGCTACGGGCTCACTCACCAGGGCAGACCAATGCAACGAGGGGGCATGAAGATGGGACGGAGCGTCGCAAAGGATGGGGTCTCGTCGCAAGTCCTCGTAGCAGGTAGGACCCCACTTCAGTCCAAAGGCCACTCGTGGACCGGCCTGCCGGACGCGGCGTGGGCCATGTAACGCTCCAACAGGGCCGCCAGGGCGTCCTGCCGGGGCATGTGGGCTTCCAGCCGGGCCAACATCTTCCGCTGCCAGCGTGCCCCGGTACACCGGGCGCGAACCCGGGCCTCGATGACGGAGAGGAGCGCGTCCGCCTCCTCGGCCACCACCCCAGCACTCACGAGGCCCCGGCGGGCCACGGGCAGCAGCCGCTCCACCAGCTCCACCGCGGGGACGGGCCGGGGCGAGGGCGCGGTCCGCTCCGGCCACAGCAGCACCGCGTCCAGCCCCTCCTTGGCGGCGCGCAGGAAGTTGCCCCGGGCGCACATGAAGGGGAGCCCCGGCAGCAGCGACTCCACCTCGTCGCTCAGCCCGAGCGTGAGGCCCAGCAGCAGCGCCCCGTTGGCCAGCATGTCCACCACCGTGGGGCCCGCCGGCAGCGCGCGCAGCTCGATGCGCACGTGGCCCTCGCCGCTCGGGTCGTAGATGGCGCGATTCCAGCTCCACACGGTGCCCTGGTGCAGCCGCAGCTCGTCCAGCCGGGGCAGGCCACCCGCGGCCACGCGCTCCAGCGGGGACTCCGAGCCGAGCACCGGCAGCAGGGGCGCATGCAGCGCCACCGCCTCGGCGAACAGCTCCCACGGGCCCTGGCGCACCCAGCCGCGCCCGAAGGTGACGCGCCCGTGGTGGGGGACGCCCGACTGCGCCTCGCCCCGGTCATCCACCGCCTGCCGGAAGAGGGCCACGCGCGTCTCGTCCCACAGCCGCCGCCCCAGCAGGAAGGGCGAGTTGCTGCTCACCGCCAGCACCGGTGCCGTCGCCAGCTGGGCCGCGTTGTACATGCGCGCGAAGTCCGCCAGGTCCACGCGCAGGTGGTACTGCAACGAGGTGTTGGCGCCCTCCAGCGACACGTCGTCCCACTCCAGGGTGAGCGGATCCTCTCCATGGATGACGACGCGGAAGGGCTCCTGGCGCAGGCGGCGGATGGAGGCCGACAGCGCCCGGTAGCGCGCCATCCCCGTCATCGCCCCGCGGCCCAGGTCCGCCTCGCGCAGCGTGGGGAGGATGCCCGTCACCGCCACGCGCGCCCCCTGGGTGGCCGCCGCGCGCCGCACCTCCGCCAGGGCGCTCTCGAACTCCGCGCGCATCGCCGTGAAGGGGCGCCCCGTCAGCGGCGCCGGCCGCAGGTTGACCTCGAGGTTGAAGCGGTCGATCTCCACCGTCACCCGCGGGTCCTTCGTCTGGTCCAGCACCTGCCGGTTGACGGGGAGCGGGAAGCCCGCGGCGTCCACCAGGAACAGCTCCAGCTCGGCGCCGATGGTGCGCGGCCCCGCTCCGAAGCCGGGGCGCGCTAGCACCTGACGGAGGGCCTCCAGGCTCTCGTTCAGCCGCCGGCTGAAGCGCTCATACTCCTCGGGTTCGAACGTCTCTCTGTCGATGGCAAGGCCCATGGTGGCGACAAGGCGCTACGCTAGGAGAAGGTCGGCGAGGGAAAGGTAGTGACGCGGGGCGTTTCGGCACGCGGGGCGAGCCGCTCCAGGAGCCGCCGGGAGAGGGCCTGGGCCTGTCCTCGAATCTCCGGAATGGCCGTGCTCTCCCACAGGTCGCCCCGGCGCAGGGGGCCCAAGGTGAAGAGCCCCTCGGAGGCGCGGCCCTGGGCGTCGAGCAGCGCGCCCTCGGCGTCCGTGGCCAGGCCGAGCCCCAGCGCATCCGGCTGGACGAGCCCGGCCTCCAGCAGCCCGCGCAGCAGCGGGTGCCCCCGGGCGATGGACGCATCGGGGCCGGTGCAGTTGATGACGTGGTGGACGCGGAACATGGCCTCGTCCTTCCAGCCGCGAGGCCGGACCCCCACCGTCACCCACTCCACGTCCGTCACCCGGAAGCTCCGCACGCGGGCCGCGTGGAGGCGCAGCAGGCCGACACGCCGGAGCTGCTCGAGCGTCTCGTGCACCTCGGGGGCCATCCGGTGGCGGTGCACGTCCCAGAAGGCCCGCAGGTGCCGCAGGAAGCGGCGCCGCTCCGGCTCCGGCAGGTCGCGCCACAACGGAGCCGTCACGGGCCGCAGCGCGTCCATCACCCCGCGCCAGTCCGCGCCCTCCCGAGCGCTCCGGGCCTCGCGGCGCAGCGCTCCGAGGATGGAGCGGACCCGGCGGGGCTCGGAGAGCTCCACGGCCTTGCCGGCCGCGACGCCGGGACGATGGACATGCGGCAGCAGCCCGTGCCGGGAGAGGGCGTGGATGCGTCCCTCGTGCCCCCGCTCGGCCAGCGAGAGGACGGTGTCCACCATCGTCAGGCCCGTTCCGATGAGCATCACCGAGTGGTGCGGGCGGATGTGGCGCAGGGCGCCCTCGGTCCAGGGCGAGCGGACGTAGCGGGGACTCGTGTAGAGGCCTCCATCCTCGATGGGCAGGTCGGCGGGCAGCGCGTTGCCCACGGCCAGCACCACCTGGTGCGCCACGAGCACGGTGCCGTCGGCCAGCTCCACCTGGTGCGCCTCACCCGTCCGGGAGATGGAGACGACCTCGCCCACCCGCGGCTCCAGGTGGACGCCCGGGGCCGCGCCCTCTCGGGCCTCGCGGAGCACCGCCTCCAGGTAGCGGCCATAGCGCCTGCGCTGCACGAAGTCCCCGGGGCCGGTGTCCGGCTCGACGCGGCGGAGCCAGCGCAGGAAGTGCTCGGGATCGTCCGGAAAGGCACTCATCCTGCCCGCGGGGACGTTGAGCAGGTGACTCGCGCTGTCCGTGGAGTAGGCCAACCCGGGCCCCACCCGTCCGGACTTCTCCAGGAGCGCCACCCGCAGGGGCCCCCGCGCATTCCTCATGAGTTGAGCCGCCAGCAGCGTGCCACTGGCCCCGCCTCCCACAATCACCACATCCCACCGCTGCTCAATCCGCACCCGAAGACACTAAGTCTCCCCCTCGGGTCCTACATCCCCCCTTGACTGTCCAGTGACCGGGCAGCCACTCACGAAAAACAGTCCGGCTGCTCGCCTGGATTGCTGGCGAGAGACTGGAGCCTCTCGGTGGCGTTTCAGCCGTCCGGCCGTCTCACTTCTGGACGTCCAGAAGTGATGTAGGAGCCTGTACTCCCGGCACCTGACTTTGAAGTTGCATCTGAAATGCACTTCTAGACGACTGGAAGTGAGCGGCGCCCGCGCCGTTTCCCGCCACCTCCGGCTGCGGCGCCCTGTCAGGACGAGCCCGTACCCTGCGGAGACACAGGCTCCGCAGGAGATACGCATGTCCGCTCGGCTCGCCCTCCCCGCGCTTCGTGCACCGTGGCGAGGCTCCGGCTCGGTCTTCCTGGCCCTGGTGGCGCTGGTGCTGCTGGATGGGTGCGCCACGGCACATCCCCCGGCGAGTCGGCTGAGTGGCCAGGGTCGCCGTTCGCTGGCGCCCACGTTCCTCGCCGAACCGGGGCGGCCGGTTTCGTCTCCTGAGTTGGAGAAAACCGCGGGCAGCGCGGGCGGCTTCCCCGAGCAGGAGGCGGACGCGTTCCAGCTCTTGCAGAAGGCCTGTGGCCTGGAGGAGCGAGCCCGGCATCCCGTGGGCGCGGCGCTCTCCGCCGACAGGGCCCGGCAGCTCTGGGGCGAGGTGACAAAGACGACCGTGACGCAGAAGAGTTTCGGCCCGCGTCTGGCCCTCTCCTGGCTGCTGCGCGAGCAGCTCACAGCCGGCGACGGCGTGGAGTACGCGGAGCTGCTGCGCCGCACCGAGCGCTTCTCGAATCTGGTGCTGGTGCGCCCGGACGGCTATCTGGTGGCGGCCCTCAGCGGCAGGCCCGTGCAGCGCATGGGACAGGTGACGCTGACCGACGGCGAGCTCAAGGTGGGCCGCCTCGTGGTGGGAGTCTTCTACGTCTCGCGCGGAGGCGTCCTCTATCCGGTGGATGAGTCCCTGCGACGCTCGGACAGAACGCCCTGGGCCGAGCTGGGCCTGGAGCGAGACTGGCTCAACGCCGCGCTGGACGGAGCGCAGGATGCGATGGGGGAGTTGGCCCTGGCGCTCGCCCAATCGCTCACCGAGCCCATCCGCACCGTGGAGGGCTTGAAGCAACTGCCCACGACGGTGGCACTGCTCATCGCCTCCTCACCCGAGTACTTCGCGCGCTACGGCGCCCTGTCGCCGCAGGACCAGATACGCGAAGCGGCGCGGCTGTCCACGCACCTGCTGCTGATGTACGGGGGCACGGTGGGCACGGCCGGTACGGTGGGGTGCATCGGAGCGCTGGGGGCGGAGCTGCCGGTGCTGTCCGTCACGGCCGAGGGCCTGCTGGCGGTGCGCACGGTGGCGGTGTCGGGAGGCACGGTGACGACCACGCTCGGCGCTGGCGTGGGAGCGGTCACCGTCCTCCACATGGCCGCGAGCGGCGGCAACTGGGTTCCGCCTACCGGTGGGCCCGGCAAATGGGTGCAAGACACCTCCAGCATGTCCGAAAGAGCTCGCGCCTATCAGGCCCAGGTGACGGACGCGCCCAGGGGCTGGGCCTACGAAGTCTGCCGCAACGGCAGGTGCGTGGAGTACGACGGATACGACCCCAAGACCGACACCCTGTTGGAAGCCAAGGGCGAGGGGTACGACCCCTTCTTCGACAAGAACCTCAACCCCGTGTTCGACTTCAAGGGCCTGGAGAATTGGGAGAGGCAAGCCCGGAGGCAGGCTCAGTTGTCCGGAGGGCTGCGCATCCGCTGGCATGTCGCGGAGCCCCGGTTGGTCGCCATCCTCCAGAAGCTATTCGCGCGTTGGGATATCGAAGGGATAGAGGTGGTGTACACGCCGCCGCTACCGCTACGTTGAGGCTCGTCACCCATGAGCGAGAGCTATTACGTCGGAGCGTACTGGGCGTGTCGTCCGGAGTCGGCCCAACAGTGCGCCCGACGCGCGGAGACCTTTTTCCGCCTCCTGTCTGCGTGCCACCCCGACTACGCCCATTGGTACGAAAAGAGCAACTCGGTCAAACATGCGCTCCAACTCCCCTTCGAGCCCACGTTCGACACCTTCGTGCGCTTCTTCGGTAGGAAGAAGTACCAGCTTGACGAGGATGGCTTCATTTTCGGCGCCTGGACAGGGCATGTGCCCGTGAACCAGGAGGGGGGGATGGTCACACTGGTCTGTGGCTCACCCGCCGAAGTGGCCCCGAACAACGTCCTTCTCTATTTCCCCATGGAGGGAACGGGGCTGGAGCGCTTGCTCACCCTCCCCGTACTGACTGGAGTGTTACGAGCCATGGCCCTGGCCTGGGAGCCGGACTGGGCCGTTGCCGTCTCCGATGACTTCCGGGACCGTTTGCCCCTGCAAGGCAATACCGGCACCTTCGTGGGCTGGCTGACCTACTTCTCGCGCCAGCGAGGCGAGGTGCCAGCACTGCCAGAGCCCGTGCGTATCGAGCCGGTGGAGGACAAGGGCACGCTCGTCATCCTCGGCCCCGAGCCCCTCAGCACGGCCAATCCCGAGCATGTCGCCCTGGGCCTCCACGTCCAGCAAGCGCTCCAGGAGCGAGGCCTGCTCAGGAGGATCATCGAGCGGCGGACCTGAGCCACAACGGGATGGCTCTCCCTCGGAATGACCCGAGGAGGCGCTCTCGGGCCCGTCTGGCCGCTCGCCCCTCATGAGTCGCGCCCCGAGGTGTGTTATCGGTCGGTGACGATGCAGCCCACGCCCTCCGCCCCTCCGGTCAACCTGTACGATCTGCCCCGCGCCGCCCTCGGCGAGCTGCTGGCGGGCTGGGGGTTCAGCGCCTACCACCGCGACCTGCTCTGGGAGGCCCTCTACCGCCAGCAGGTGGAGTCGTTCGACGCCCTCACCGGGCTGCGGCCGGACCTCGTGCGGGCGCTGCGCGAGCACACCCGCCTGGAGCGGCCCGCCACCCACCATGAGGTCTTCAGCGCCGACGGCTTCACCCGCAAGCTGCTGCTGCGCATGCGCGATGGGCAGACCGTGGAGACGGTCCTCATGCGATTCAAGGGCCGGGCCACCGTGTGCCTCAGCACCCAGGCCGGCTGCGCCATGGGCTGCGTCTTCTGCGCCACCGGGCAGATGGGCTTCGTGCGCCACCTCACCCCGGGAGAGATCATCGGTCAGGTGCTCCACGTCACGCGGCTCTTGCGCGAGACGGGCGAGTCCCTGCGCAACGTGGTGCTGATGGGCATGGGCGAGCCCCTGCACAACTACGACGCCACCCTGGCCGCGGTGGACATGATGGTGGACCCGAAGGGGCTGGCCCTGGCCCCGCGCTTCATCACCCTGAGCACCGTGGGCGTGGTGCCCGGCATCCGCCGGCTCGCGGACGAGGACCGTCCGGTGCAGCTCGCCGTCAGCCTGCACGGGGCCACCGAGGCCGAGCGCGGCGCGCTGGTGCCCGCGGCCCGCAAGTGGTCCCTCGCCGAGCTGATGGACGCCTGCCGCTACTACATCGAGAAGCGCCAGCGCCGCATCTTCTTCGAGTGGGCGCTCATCGCCGGCCAGAACGACACGCCCGCGCAGGCGCATGCGCTCGGCCAGTTGCTCCAGGGCATGGACGCGCACGTCAACGTCATCCCCCTCAACCCCACGGTGGGCTACGGCGAGCGCCCCAGCGGGCCCGATGCCGTGCGCGCCTTCCAGGACATCCTGGCCGGCTACGGCCTGCCCAGCACCGTGCGGCAGCGCCGCGGCATCGACATCGACGCCGGTTGCGGCCAGCTCAAGGCCGCCGTGGAGCGCCCGCGCCCCTCGCGGCAGCCCACCGCCTCCTGACGCGAAGCCACCGTCCAGGACAGCGCTTCCCGAGGTGCCCGCCCGGTGAGCCTTGCGACGGCACCGCCGCGTCCCAAGCGTTCCACGAGGCGCCACAGGAAGAGAGTCCGTGCAAAACCTCGCCCGGCTGTTCGGTCTGCTCCTGCTCCTCGTCGTCCCGGCTTGCGGTCACGAGGACAAGGAGCCCTTGCGCGTTGGCACCTTCCTCTGGCCAGGGAGCGAGCCCCTCTTCCTCGCACGGGACCTCGGCGTGCTCGACGAGGACTCGGTCCGCCTGGTGGAGTATTCCTCCCTGAGCGAGGTCAACCGCGCCTTTCGCAACGGGATGCTCGACGCGGTGGACGTCACGCTCGACATGGCCCTCCTGTTCCAGCAGGCCGGCTTCGAGTCGCGGGTCGTGCTCGTCCTGGACTCCTCTCAAGGGGCGGATGCCATCATCGCGCGGCCCGAGGTGCGGCGGCTGGAGGACCTCCGGGGGCAGCGGGTGGCGGTGGAGGATCTCGCGGTGAGCACCTACATCCTCAGCCGCGCCCTGGAGCAAGCGGGGCTGGAGCCCTCGGAGGTGCGGATCGTCCGGATTCCCGTGGACGAGCACGTGCGGGCCTTCACCTCGGGCGAGGTGGAGGCGGTGGTCACCTTCGAGCCCTCCGTGAGCAAGCTGCTGGCCGAGGACGGCGCCCACAGGCTCTTCGACAGCACCCAACTCCCGGGGGAGATCCTGAACGTGCTGCTGGTGCGCGAGGAAGTCCTCCAGGAGCGGCCCGAGCAGGTGAAGCACCTGGTCCAGGGGTGGTTCCGGGCCCTGCGCTACCTGGAGGAGCACCCGGACGAGGCCGTGGCCCGGATGAGCCCGCGGCTCGAGACGAGCCCCGCCCAGCTCGCCTCCGCGCTCAAGACGGTACGGCAACCGTCCCTCGAGGAGAACCTCTCCCTGCTGGGGCCGTCGGCCACCGCCCTCCAGGTGGCGCATCGCCTGCAGCGCTTCATGCTGTCGGAGGGGCTGCTGCGCGAGCCCGTGCGGCCCGAGGAGTTGATGGATGACCGCATCCTCCAGGAGGTCCAGGAGGACCGACGATGAGACGCCCTCGGGCCAAGGCTCCCCGGAAGCGGGCCGGGCTCCCGCCGCGCCGGCCCTCCCTCCCGCCGTTGCGCATCACCCTGCCGCTGGTGCTGCTGAGCTTCGCGGCGACGGTGGGCCTGTACGACCTGCAGCAGAACTCGCGCATCTCCTCCCGCCGGGTGGAGACACACACCGTCCAGGAGCTCACCCAGCGCCTGGGTGAGCAGCAGGACCACCTGGAGCTCCTCCTGAGCCTGGGGCAGCACGAGCGGGTGCGCGAGGAGATCGCCAGCTTCGGCTCGGATCCCCACATGAAGACTGCCCTGCTCATCGACGAGCGCGGGGAGGTGCTCGCCTCCACCCGCCGCACCGAGATAGGCCAGGAGGCCCGCGCGCTCCACCCCGAGCTGTTCGAGGTGGTGACGGTGGAGCAGGAGCAGCGGGCCCGCCAGCACCTCGCCGCGGGGGTCCAGACGACCCCGGATCGCCAGGCCATCGTGGGCTACTACCCCATCGTGACGCCCGCGAACCCCGGGGAGCTCGCCCCCGAGACGGTCTGGCTGCTCGTCGTCGAGCGAGATCTCACCCGCCTCAAGGCGCAGGCGCTGGAGCAGGTGCGGACGAACGTGGTGCGGCGCAGCCTCCTCCTGGCGGTGCTCGCGGGGCTGCTCTGGCTCTTCTTCCACTTCGCCCTCACCCGCCGGGTGGACCGGCTGGTCGCCGCCGCCCACCGCATCGCCGCGCGCGACTGGACGGCCCGCTCCGGGCTGTCCGGACAGGACGAGCTCGCCCTGGTGGGACGCGCCTTCGACGACATGGCCGAGCGCCTGCGCGAGACCCAGTCCCAGCTCGAGGAGCGGGAGGCCCACATCCGGCTGCTGCTCGACTCGGCCGCCGAGGGCATCTTCGGGTTGGACCTCGACGGGCGCAGCACCTTCGTCAACCGCTCCGCGGCCCGGATGCTCGGCTACACCAGCCCGGACGAGCTGCTGGGCCGGAATGCGCACGCGCAGTGGCACCACTCCCGCGAGGATGGCACGCCCTACCCCCAGAGCGAGTGCCCCATCCGCCACGCGCTGGAGGCGGGGACCGAGCTCCACATCGAGGGAGATGTCCTCTGGCGCCGGGATGGCACGAGCTTCACGGTGGAGCGCTGGTCCTACCCGATGCGCCAGGGCGGCAGTCACATCGGCAGCGTCTCCACCTTCGTGGACATCACCGAGCGCAAGCGCGCCGAGGAGGCGCAGCGCTTCCTCATCGAGGCCAGCACACAGCTGGCGGAGCTGCTCGGCGAGCGGGGCACGCTGGAGCGGGTGGCGCGACTGGCCGTCCCCCAGCTCGCCCGGTGGTGCGTCGTCGACAGGGTGGACGACGCGGGGCGGCTCCACCGCGCGGCCTCCGTCCACCAGGAGCCGCAGAAGCAGGAGCTGCTCGACGAGCTGCGGGAGCTGTACGGGCCGGAGGAGCGCTCGGCCTGGCCCACCGTCCAGGTGCTGCGCACCGGCGGACCGCTCCTCGCGGCCGAGGCCACCCAGGCCCTGCTGCGGGCCGGCGACTCCGCCGCGGACTACCCGAAGCTGCTGCGACGGCTCGGGAGTCGGACCGCCATCGCCCTCCCGCTCACGGTGCGCGGCCAGACGCTGGCGGCCATGCTGCTCGTCTCGGACAAGCCGGGCTTCCAGTACGGTCCCCATGAGCTGGCGCTCGCCGGGGAGCTCGCCCGACGCGCCTCGGTGGCCCTGGACAACGCCCGGCTCTACCAGCAGTCCCAGGAGGCGGTGCGCCTGCGCGAGGACTTCCTCTCCGTGGCCTCCCACGAGCTGCACACGCCCCTCACCCCCCTGCGCCTGCACCTGCAGACGCTCCGGCGCTCCCTGGCCTCCAGCGGCGACGGCGTGGCCAGCCTGCTGCCCAAGGTGGACAAGTCCCTCGGGCAGGTGACGCGCCTGTCCCATCTCGTCGATGACCTCCTCGATGTCTCGCGCCTCACCGCCGGCCGGCTCCACCTCCGGGTGGAGGACGTGGACCTGGTGGAGATGACCTGGGACCTGGCCGAGCGCTTCGCCGAGCAGGCGCGCGCCGCCGGCAGCGCCCTCGTCATCACCGCCGAGGACGCCGCCGTGGGCCGCTGGGACCGGATGCGCCTGGAGCAGGTCCTCACCAACCTCATCGCCAACGCGCTGAAGTATGGCGTGGGCAAGCCGGTGGAGATCCACGTCACGGCTTCCGGCGGGCAGGCGCACTGGAGCATCCGGGACCAGGGCATTGGCATCGCCCCCGAGGATCTCGAGCGCATCTTCGGTCGCTTCGAGCGAGCCGTCCCCACCCGGCAGTATGGGGGCCTGGGACTGGGCCTCTACATCTCGCGGGAGATCGTCCGCGCGCACGGGGGCGACATCCGCGTCGAGAGCCAGCCAGGACAGGGCGCCCGCTTCACCGCCGAGCTGCCGCTCGCACCGGCCGAGGCCTCGCGAGGGAGACCCGGGGCGGGACTCCACGACGCCTCACCCGCCCCGTGAGCCGCGCTCCGGAGCCGTCCCTACATCCGTTCTTTGCGCTGGCGCCAGCCGAGCGGCTAGCGTCGCCGCCCTTTCTCCATGCCCCACTCCTCCTCCCTCCACATCGCCATCGTCGGCGCGGGGCCGGCCGGCTCCTCCGCGGCCACGTTCCTCGCGCGGCAGGGGGCGCGGGTGACGCTGCTCGAGCGCAACCGCTTCCCCCGGGACAAGATTTGCGGGGACGGCTGCACGCCGCGGACCTTGTGGATGCTGGAGCGCCTGGGGCTCGAGACCCTGCCCGGCACCGAGGCCGCGTGGGTGGACTCGGTCTACTCCGTGTCTCCGGGTGGAGTGGTGCTGGAGGCGGCCATCCCGCCGCGCCTCTTCGGCGGCAAGGCCTGTGTGATTCCCCGCCAGGTGCTGGACGAGCGCCTCGTCCAACACGCCGTCCAGGCCGGCGCCGAGCTGCGCGAGGGCGTGCGGGTGGAGGGGCTCGAGCGGGACGCCTCCGGCATCCGCCTGCTGTGTCGCGGCGGCGAGACCCTGCGCGCCGACGTGGTGTTCGGCTGTGATGGCTCGCCCTCGGTGGTGCGGCGCGCGCTCGGAGCCCCCGACTTCCCGGAGTGGGAGGGCGCCTTCGCGGTCCGCGCCTACTATGAAGGAGTCCAGCTGTCCCATCCCCGGAGCATGGCCTTCTTCTGGGAGGAGGAGCTGCTGCCCGCCTACGGGTGGATCTTCCCGCTGCCAGGGGGCCGGGCCAACGTGGGGCTGGGCATGCGGGCGGACCAGCTCGCCGCCTCCGGAGCGAAGCTGCCCGAGCTGATGGAGCGCTTCTGCGCCAGCCCGCGCGTGGCGGCGGAGCTCGCCGGGGCCAGGCGGGTCGGGAAGGTGAAGGGCCACCATCTCCCGTTCGGCTCCTTCGCCAACCACACCCTCTTCGATCGGGCGCTGCTGCTGGGAGACGCGGCCGGCTTCGTCAACCCGCTCACGGGCGAGGGCATCGAGTTCGCCCTGGAGTCGGGGGCCTTCGCCGCCGAGACGGTGGCCGAGGCGGCGGCCACGGGCGACTTCTCCACCCGGGGGCTCGGGGGCTACGCCAGGCGCTGGGAGTCGCGCTTCCGCGACGCGTTCCACCTCAACCGTCGGGTGATGCACGTCTTCGAGCGGCCGCGGATGCTGGACCGCATCTTCCGCGCCGCGGAGCGCAGCCCGCGTGTCCGCGACGAGCTCATCGACATCATCAGCGGCGACGCCACGCGCCTGTCCTGGCGCTTCCTCATGGCGGCGGCCCTCGGACACTGAGTGTGCGCGCGGCACGTCCATGCACCGCGCACCGCGTTAACACATGGCTCTGACACCTGGATGACGTCTCCCAACGGCCTGCGGAGAACACTTCGGCGCCCCCTTGCACGCCCTCGGTGCGTGGGCACATTCTCTGTGGCGGACGGCCAACAGGGAGGTGGACATGCTTTCCATCCACGAGCACGCGACGTTGGAAGAGGCGAGTCTCGAGCTGCTCGGGTTCGTGTTCCAGCCGTCCAACTGGGTGGCGGCACTGCCCGCCAATGCGTCGCCCACCACGGTGCCGCAGGACGTGCAGTACCAACGGCGCGTGGGCCCGCTGCGCATCTACGCCACCGTGGAGGTGACGCCCGAGCTGGACGTCTTCCTGCGCGTGGCCTTCCGCGCCCCCGGCCTCTCGCCGGTGAAGGCGGCGGACCACCTCGAGGCCTTCCTCAAGCCGCGCATGCCCCTCACGCCCAACACCGAGTGGCAGGTGGAGGTGGACGAGCGCCGGTGGATCCACTTCGTGCGCCGCTACTCGGCCGCGCACCTGAAGGCCTGAGCCCCACGGGGCGTCAGTGCACCGCCCCACCGGGGACGTGCTTCTGCCCGCCCAGGACCTGACCGTCCTTCACCTCGATGACCCAGTAGCCCTCGCGGCCCCGCTGGGTGGACGAGCCCGCGCTGAAGACGTGCGGGCGCTCGGCGGTGGCCGGGTGGTGGTAGCGATGGTGGATGTGGCCGTGCAGCACCGCGTAGCGCGGCCCCGGCAGCAGCCGGAAGAGCTCCGGTGCATCCCTCAGCCCGTGGAAGTAACTGTCCGCCCGGCCACGGTGCGTGAGCGGGGCGTGGTGGACCACCACCAGGAGCGCCCGGCCGGCGAGCCTCGGATCCTTCACCACCGCCGCCAGCCCGTCGAGCTGCGCCGGGCCGATGTGGCCATGGGCGATCCCCGGCAGGAAGGGCACCCGCGCGGACAGCAGCCCCACCACCGCGGCCTCGGTGCCCACCCGCCGCACGAAGGGGAAGGGCCCCTCGCGCCGGTGCTCGGGAAAGTCGCTCTCCAGCAGGTGGCCGAAGTGGCGCGCGAAGCGGTTGGCGCGGTGGCTGCCCGGGGTGAAGACGTCGTGGTTGCCGGGGATGACGGTGCAGCGGCCCGGGTCCTCCGCCAGCGCGCCCAGGGAGGCGCGCGCGAGCTGGAACTCCGGCTCCAGCGCGTACGCCGTGACGTCGCCCGAGAGGATGAAGTGATCCACCCCGTGCTGCTCCGCGTCACTGGCGATGGCGGCCAGCGTCTGCGGAGCCCGCGCGTAGGCCTTGGTGCGGCCCCCCACCGACAGCTCGGCCATGGCGATCCACCGCCGCCAGCCGAGCCGCAGGAAGGGCAACGAGAAGTAGTCGGCGGTGATGTGGACGTCGGAGCAGTGGAGGAATCGCATCGGGTGATCCAAGGCACACCGGGCCGTGCTGTCACGCCTGCTCGCCCGGTCGAGGGCCGGGAGGGAACCTGCCGCGGAGTCCGTGGCCCAGGAAAGCTGCGCACCCCTGGCCCTGGAGCCAAGGAGGAAGCGGCGGACCGGCCCCGGGCGCGTTAGTCTGCCGCGGACCAAACCATGAGCTTCCGCGGACGCTTCGCGCCCAGCCCCACCGGGCGCATCCACCTCGGCAATGCCCGCAGCGCGCTGCTCGGCTGGCTCCAGGCCCGCGCGGCCGGAGGCCAGTTCCTGCTGCGCATCGAGGATCTCGACCGCTCGCGCTGCCGGCCCCAATTCCTCGATGACCTGTATCGCGACCTCGAGTGGCTGGGGCTGGACTGGGACGAGCCGCCCCTCATCCAGAGTCAGCGCGACGCCGTCTACCGCGAGGCCCTGGAGAAGCTGGAGCGCGTGGGCCGCGTCTACCCCTGCCACTGCACGCGCGCGGAGATCGCCCGCGCGGCGAGTGCCCCACACGGCCTGAGCGAGGAAGGGCCCCGCTATCCCGGCATCTGCGCGGCCCTCACCCCCGAGTTCCTCGCCGAGCGGGCGCGGACGCGTGTGCCGGCCCTGCGCTTCCGCGCGGCCCCCGGCGAGTGGTGCTACGAGGATGGGCTGCATGGCCGCTACTGCCAGGACGTGGCCACGGTGGTGGGCGACTTCGTGGTGCGCCGCAACGACGGGGTCGCCAGCTACCAGCTCGCCGTGGTGGTGGACGATGCGGCCAGCGGCATCACCGACGTGCTCCGGGGGGACGATCTCCTCACCTCCACGCCTCGGCAGCTTCAAATCTACGAGGCGCTCGGCCTGAAGGCCCCCCGCTTCTGGCACGTGCCCCTGGTCCTCGGGGAGGACGGCAGGCGACTGGCCAAGCGAGAGGGTGCCTTCGCGGTGGCCGAGGTGCGCGAGCGCGGCGTCCCGGTGGAGCGGGTCCTCGGGCTGCTCGCGGCGTGGAGCGGGCTGGGCGAGGGAGCCCCCGTGACGCGGGAGGAGCTGGTGCGGCGCTTCCGCCCCGAGCTGCTCCCCCGCTCGCCCGTGGTCGCCCGGGAGGCCCTGTTGAAGGAGGCGCTGGGCCTCGCATGACGACTCCTGGGGACGCGAGTCGCCCGAAACGGGGTTGAGTGGGGACGCATGTCGGGCCGAGCCGTCTTCCTCTGGGTGGTCATCCCCTTCGTGGCCCTGAGCGCCCTGGCGCTCTGGCTCACGCGGGACACGCCGGTCCTCACCGTGGCCGTGGACGCCCCCGCCCCGCCCACCCC
>NZ_DASVSO010000301.1:0-5989 GCF_036388035.1 Archangium sp. | reverse complement strand
CTCTACGGGCCGAAGTTCTACCCGGCCGACAAGACGAGTGCGGCCGAGCGGTACGACTGGGCCAAGTCCTGGCTCGAAGCGCGGGTGGGGCATCCGCGATTCCACCAGCACTTCGCAGTGCATGAAACGGAAGCATGGCTGCTGGCGGATCCGACACGCCTGCCTGCTCCCGTGGAGCAGTCCCTGCCCGGCAAGTGCGCCCGACCCGAATCGGTGAATTTCAACGAGCCGCCCGCGAAGCTCCTGGAGCGTCTGTACAAGGAGAAGCTGGGCAGGCCCTACAAGAAGCTCATCGACGGGGCCAACCTCTTCGCAAAGCTGTCGCCCGACGTGGCGCAGGCGAAGTGTCCGTACCTGGGGCGGCTGCTCCAGGACATGCTGTCGCTGGCGCAAGCCGCCTCGCCCTGAGGGGCGCTTGAAAGAAGTCCGTTACTTCAGCACCCCGAGGGCCTCCAGCTTGTCGAACAGCTCCTCGCGCCGCGGGCGTGGGGGCGGGTGGGCCGCCAGGAAGGCCTCGATGGTCCGCACCTCGTCGTGGCGGTAGGTGAAGCCGGTGGCGGTCTGGAAGGCGCGCGCGTCCACCACGATGGGGTACTGCAGGTGGTAGAGCGCCCCGGGCGGCAGTCGCGGCAGGCCAAAGCGGCCGAGGAGCTGGCGCAGCACCATCATCGGCAGGGGCACCGGCTGGCGCTGGGCCTGGCGGATGATGACGGACAGCGGCAGCGGCTGCGGGCCCGCCAGGTTGAAGACGCCGCGGGCCCGCTTCTCCACCGTGAGCGCGATGGCCGCCGCCACGTCGTCCTCGTGCATGAACTGGAAGAGGGGATCATGCCCCGCCACCATGGGCACGCGCCGGCCGCGCAGGAAGGTGGCCAGCGTGCCCTGCGCCGAGGGGCCGAGCGTGTAGCACACGCGCAACACCGAGGTGGTCAGCTCCGGGTAGCGCCACAGCGCGGTGGAGGCATAGAGGTCCGCGGCCACCAGATCCGCCAGCTCCGGGAAGGAGGCCAGCTCCTTCGGGGGCTCGTCCTCGGTGTGGTACAGCGCCGAGTCCGGTGCCGCCCCGTAGAAGGTGTGCCGGCCCACGAAGACGGCGTGCTTCACCCCGTAGGCGCGGCAGTGCTCGAACACCACGCGCGTGCCGCCCAGGTTGATGCGGTGGCGCTCCTCTCCCTGCACGCGCAGCGACGTCACCGTGGCCATGTGCACCACGACCTCGGGCCGCCGCGTGCGGAAGACGTCCTCCGCCGGCCGCTTGCGCAGGTCCACCGCGTGCACCTCGATGTCCGCGGGCGCCTCCTCCCACGGCCGCGTGTCGATGCCCATCACCGTGTGCCCCTGGGCTCGCAGCGCCAGTGCCACCCGCTGCGCCACCGCTCCACCAATGCCGAGGATGAGGACCCTCATGGCTCAACGCCCTTCCCAGCGCTCGTGACGGCGCCGATCGATGATGTCCGCGATGCGCGCCTTCACCTGCTCCACGTAGCCCTGGATGATCACGTCATCCTCGTCGCCCGAGCCCTCGAAGAGCATGGGCTCGCCATAGTGGATTTCCAGTGGGACGGGGAGGGGGAGGGGCAGCAGGTAGGGGGTGACGGGGACGTAGGGCATCCCGAGCACCTTGCCCAGCCGGTAGAGGTTGGCCACCGTGGGGATGGCGGCTCCGCCCCCGAGGAAGCCGAATGGGATGATGGGCGAGCGCGTCTTGAGCGCCAGGCGCATGAAGCCCGTGCCGAACTCCACCAGATCATAGCGCTGGGGGTAGAGCTTCGCGGTGCCGCGCGCGCCTTCCGGGAAGACCATCAGCAGTCGGTCCTCCTCCAGCAGGCGCACCGCGTGCTCGGGCAGGCCGGGGAACTGGCCGCAGCGGCTAGTCCATGTGGAGGCCACCGGAATGGCGTTGATGAACTTCTCCGCCATGCCCTGCGCCAGCCGCGGCGGCTCCATCTCCAGGAAGCACGAGGTGACGACCATGGCGCCGTCCACCGCCACCCCTCCCGAGTGGTTGCCCACTAGCATGGCCCGCCCGCGCGCCGGCACGTGCTCGATGCCATGGCACTTCACCCGGAAGTACTGCCGGTAGAAGAAGGACATCGCCTCGAAGACGACGCCCAGGTGCCACTTGGACACGCCGTACGGGTCCACCCCGTACGCGTTGAATGGCAGCTCCATCCGCTCCAGCCGGGCCTTCACCGAGTCACGCGTCACACCTGCTCCCCTCCGGATCTTTCTAGGCGAGCCATCGTGGCAGATCTCCCACGCGCCCGGGCGGCGACGTTGCCCGCCCCGCATCGCAAGTCCTCACACTCGGAGTCCTGCTTCCCAGTACCTTGTGTTTTCCCCGGAAAGATATTTTCATTGGATATACCAGACAGCCAGGAATATCAGGCCTTTCGGAGTTTGGTGTCTTTGCAATTTTGCAGTGAAGAAGTGCTTGGAGGTACGGCCATGAGGATGATGCGTGTCGTGGGAGCCTGGGTGGCGCTGGTGTTGGGGGTGGTGTTCGCCCTGCCAGGGACGGCCGAGGCGAGCGGGTCACGAGACGTGAAGGTGGAGCGCCGGGTGTTCCCGGTCCGCCTGTCCGATGGGGGCACGTACTCGGTGGTGGGCTACCTCTACTACCAGGGCAGCCTGGAGAACCGGCCGGTGCAGATTCTCACCCACGGCATCACCTACAACCACGGGTACTGGGACCTGCCGGAGATCGACGGCCAGGACTATTCGTACGCGCGCTACATGGCCCGCCAGCACTACGCGGTGCTCGCGTTGGATCTGCCGGGCGCCGGTGAGAGCGACAAGCCCAATGGGGACTTCCTCAACCTGGCGGAGTCGGCGAGCGCCCTGCACCAGGTGGCCCAGCAGCTCCGGGCCACGGCGCAGAAGGACACCTTCGAGACGCTCGTCTACGTGGGGCACTCCAACGGGGCGCTCATCTCCACCTTCGCGCAGGCGCTGTACGGCGACGCGCAGGCGGTGGTGATGACGGGCTGGTTGAACACCTTGCACTCGGTGCCGGTGAGCCCCGACGTCATCGGGCTCTTCCTGCAGCAGGGCCCGTACATCCGCCTGCCGGGCGAGATGCGGGCGCCCCTCTTCTACGACGCGGCGAACGCGGACCCGGAGGTCATCGCCTACGACAACGAGGTCATCTCGGACGCGGTGTCGCGCGGCCAGCTGATGGACCTGCTGATCATGCTGACCTATCCGCAGCTCATCCCGACCCAGGCGCTCACCGTGCCGGTGATGGTGCAGCTCGGGGACAATGACCTGATGGCCCCGGCCGCCAACGCCGCGACCGAGGCCCAGGCCTATCCCAACTCGCCGCGGGTGCGGGTGGACCCCATCTCCCACACCGGGCATGTCTTCAACGGCCACTACAACCGGGTGGAGGGCTGGGAGCGCATCGACGCGTGGATCCGCTCCCTGGCCCGCTGAGACTCAGGACGCGGAGGTGAGCTCGCCGAGGAGGCGCGCCACCTCCGTCGCCGCGGTCTCGGGCCGCAGGCTGGTATCGGAGATGCCCGCCACCACGCGGGTGATGTTGTGGTCCACCGCTCCCGGCTTCGCCCAGACGCGGGCGGCGGGCGCGGTGACGTAGGCGGAGAAGCTGTGGTGCCCGGAGCCGGGGCGCTCGCCAATGACGTGGATGAGCGCCCGGGGCCCCTCCGCCGCCGGATCCCCGAAGAGAAGCTCCCCGGCGCGGTAGCCGGCCCGCACGCGCCCGTGTGCCAGCACGAGGTGCTCGGGGGCCACGCGGCGGCCAGTGGCCTCCAGCCGGGTGCGCAGCGCGGTGAGGAAGGGGTGGAGGTGGCCCTCGTCCATGAGGGAGCGCGCGTCCAGTCCGTCCGAGACGACGAGCTGCACGTCATACCGGCCGGCGTGGTGCGCGCGCAGCGACTCCAGGAGGCGCTCGGAGGCGGGATCCAACTGCTCGCCCGAGGGCGGGTGGAGGATGTAGTCGCGGCGGTTGGAGGCGCGGGTGCGCAGGCGCACGGCGTCGGGAAGCGTCGCGATGAAATCCGGAGAGAGGTCGGACCAGAGGCCGGCCTTGGCGTCGTCGTAGAGCCCGCGGATCTCCCGGTCGAGCGAGGGCTCCAACTCCCACGGCTGCTCGCCATGGCCCACGGCGAGAGGGACGCCCCGGGCGCGCACCTCGGCCATCTGCCGCGCGGCCTCGGCGAGCACGTCGGCGTCGGGCCGGGTGTCGCCCTTGTGGCGGCGGTACTGGAGGTAGACCCAGGCGGGGTCACCGAAGTGCTCGGTGGGGCGGCCGTGCGCGTCGATGACGCCGAGCCGCTGGAAGAAGGCCCACAGCCGGTCGTCCACCTTGTAGCCGAACTTCTCGCGCAGGCGGACGTGGTCCTGGAACGCCGTGGTCAGGTAGCTGAGCATCGGATCGTTCCGGGTGGGTAGCGCCATGAGGTAGCCGGGGTTGGCCGGCATGAGCTGCTCCAGGCACCAGCCCAGGTCGTCCAGCGAGACGTCCATGTGCAGGGTGGAGCAGACATCCAGGCCAATCGTCAGGCCGTGCAGCTTGCCCATGACGATGTCCTCGAGGCAGCAGCGCACGAGCTGCTCGCGGGTGCGGAACACCTCGGGGCCGATGAAGCCGGCCACGTCGTTGACGATGACCCACGGGGCGGACTCGTGGCCGGCACGCTCCTGCGCGGCGGCGATGCGCTGGGTGAGGGCGCGCGAGAAGCCGTACTTGCGCGCCTCGTGCACCACCATGTCCACGCCGGCGGCATGGCCGTTGGTGGCGTCGGCGCCCTGGCCCGTCTCGAAGTACATGCCCCAGCGCCCGGTGCGCGCGGCGGCGTGGGCCTCCATCTTCTCCAGGGTGACGTCGAAGGTGCGGTTGGCGGCCTCGGTGCTGCCCAGGCTCTGGAACCACAGGCCCGTGGTGCCCGGCTGCATGGCCTCCACCACCGCCTGCACGTCCACGTGCGCCAGCACGCAGTGGGGCATGACGTCCTGGAGCCCGAACGTCACGAGAAGCTCATGCAGGGCGGACTCCACGGCGGCCACGGACTCGGGCGTCGAGGACACGGGGTTGGTGCCGAGCACCACGTCGCCCACCGCGAAACTCCAGCCGTTGAAGACCTGCCAGCGGATGTCGTCCGGGTGGTCCGTGGGCGAGTTGGGCTGGATGCGCGCGCCCAGGTAGCCCTTCGCGCCCACCTTGCCGCCGGGCAGCGGGTTGAAGACCTTGCGGCCGATGGAGGCGAGCTCCTCGTTGCTCATCAGCTTCACCACGCAGCCGATGGCGTCGCTGCTCAGCCCGTCCTTGAGCTCGTGGATGGCCTCCTCGCTCGCCGACAGCAGGAAGGCCTTGAGCTCGCCCAGCGTCCAGCTCGCGGTACGCGCCTGCGCCGAGGCGTCGAGCGCCCCCTGCATGTACGAGTAGAGCCGCTCCTCCATCAGCGGGTACGCATCGAGGTCACCGAGGCGCGTGCGCGCGAGCAGGGCCCGGGCGTTGCGGCGCGACACCTCGTTGGCCGCGGCGACGCCGATGGCCGCGTCCCCCTCCTTGAACTCGTTTGCGGCACCAACGACCTGCTGGTACAGCCGAGGCTCGAAGGTGCCGCGCACACGCCGCACGTAGGCGAACACGTCCTCGTCGGGGAGGGGGTCCGGCAGGGAGACGCGCGAGTGTTCGCGGCCGGCATCGGGGGGCAGGGCCACTGGAGCCAGCGGCAGGGGCTCCTCGAGTGGATGCGTCAGGCTTTCCGCCATGGCGAGCTCACCTCGGGGGCAGAGGCTAATGCCGCCCCGATTCCGTGTCACCGGGCCCCCCGGCAGTGAGGGGTCTCCTGCGTGACGCCGCCGTCCAACGCGGATGACCACCCGACAATTTCAGCGAGTGCCCGGGGCCTCGGCGTGCAGGCGCTCCAGGAAGAAGGCCACCACCACCAGCGAGTGGGTGATGGCACCGCTCAGGATGAGCTGGGGCGCCGCCGAGCGCGGGTGCAGCTCCACGGCGATGTCC
>NZ_DASVSO010000300.1:0-5070 GCF_036388035.1 Archangium sp. | reverse complement strand
CTCGGGCAAGGTCTTCTCCAAGGCCGAGCAGGGTCTCACCCACGTGGCCGCGCGCCTGGCCGAGAGCCCCACCTTCCTGCGTGTCAGCGGGGGGCTCATGCGCCGCGGCTTCATCCTGCAGATCCGCCGCACCTCACTCATGGAGAAGACGCTGCACACGCTGCGTGTGCCCACCTCCTCCGAGGTCGAGACCCTGCGCGACCAGCTCCGCCGCATGGGCGACCAGGTGGAGGCACTCGGCTCGCAGCTCGAGCACGTCGTGGAGCTGCTGGAGCGCCAGGAGCAGCCCCCGGCCTCCACCCCCGACGCGGCTCCCGCCCCCCGCCGCCGTCGCGCCAGCTCCGCCCGCTAGGTCTCCTGCTCTTCCTGTTCCCCCTCGCCGAGGGGCCTTCTTCTTCCGTCCCGGAGTTCTCCCGTGAATCGGCCCGCCCAAGCCTTCCAGCGGATCCGCTCGTTTGTGTCGTCCCAGGTGGATGTCTCGCGCTCGGTCGCACAGGCGCTGCAGGACCGCTCCATCAACCCCTACCCGTACCTCAAGCCCATCATCGAGAAGGCGGCCGGCATCCACGAGCCGCCCATCAGCGCCACCCCGCACTCGGTGGTGCACACGCGCGGCACCATGCGGCTGTTGCGCTACGCCGCGCCCCGGCGGCGCTACCGCACGCCCATCCTCTTCGTCTACTCGCTCATCAACCGCTGGTACATCCTCGACTTCCTGCCCGGCCGCAGCCTCATCGAGTACCTCACCCGCGAGGGCTATGACGTCTACGCCATCGACTGGGGCATCGCCGGGCCGGATGAGCACCACCTCACCCTGAGCGAGCTGCTCGGCGGCCACATCCGCACCGCCGTGCGCTGGACGCAGCGGGTGAGCGGCAGCGAGGACGTGACGCTCTACGGCTACTGCATGGGCGGCACCATGGCCCTGGCCTATGCCTCGCTCTACCCCGAGGGCATCCGCAACCTCGTGGTGCAGGCCACCCCCGTGGACTTCAGCAAGGGGGGCATCTACTCGCTGTGGACGCTGCCGAAGCACTTCGACGTGGACTCGCTGGTGGACGCCTACGGCAACGTGCCGCCCTACGTGCTGGAGAGCGGCTTCTTCATGGCCAGCCCCGTGCAGCGCATCACCAAGTGGCTCGACGTCTGCCGGCAGATCGACGACCCGGGCTTCGTCACCACCTTCCTGGCGCTGGAGCGCTGGGGCGCGGACGCCGTGCCCTTCCCGGGCGAGGTCTACCGGCAGTACATGAAGGACTGCTACCAGCAGAACCTCTTCTGCCAGAACCGCATGGAGGTGGGGGGCGAGCGCGTGGACCTGGGCCGCATCCACTGCCCCGTGCTCAGCATCATCGCGGAGCAGGACAACATCGCCCCGCCGGCCATGACCGAGCCACTGCTGGGTCTGCTGGTGGGCGCGAAGGACCGCGAGACGAAGCGCTTCCCGGTGGGACACATCGGCCTGTCGGCCTCCAGCAAGTCCCCGGTGAAGGTGTGGCCGCACATCTCCGCGTGGATGGGCCAGCGCTCGCAGCCGCTGGAGGTGGGGGAATGAGCGAAGCAAAGGTTCAGGACGCGGGGCCCCAGGTGCGGGAGGGCTCCGTCCGGCTGCGCGACGGGCGCCGGCTGGCATACGTGGAGGCGGGAGACCTGGAGGGGACGCCGGTCATCTTCATCCATGGCAACCCCGGCTCGCGCTACATGCGGCACCCGGATGACCGGCTCACGTACAACCTGGGCGTGCGGCTCATCGTCCCGGACCGCCCGGGCTACGGGCTGTCGGACTTCCAGCGGGGACGCACCCTGCTGGACATGCCGGCGGACATCGAGCAGCTGGCCAACACGCTGGGCCTGGGCCGCTTCGCGATCATGGGCGTGTCCGCGGGAGGCCCTTACGTGGCGGCCTGTGCGTACCGCCTGGGCGAGCGGCTCACGGGCGCGGCCATCATCTCCGGCTCGGCGCCCTTCAACCGCTCCGGAGCCGTGGACGGCGTCAACCGGGACTACCGCACCGCCTACGCGCTGGCCACCTGGCCCCACTGGCTGTTGCAGCCAATCTTGAACCTGCACGACCGGACCGTGCGCCGCCGGCCGGACAAGGCCTTCGCCGCGGTGCTCGAGCACTGCTCGGACGATGACCGGGCCGTGCTGTCGGATCCGCTCATTGGCGCACAGGTGCAGAGCTTCCGCGGCGAGGCCACGCGCCAGGGAGTGCAAGGCATGGCACGGGAGGCCCGGCTGCTCACCACGCCCTGGGGCTTCCCGCTCGGAGACATCCGCGTGCCGGTGCACCTCTGGTACTGGGAGGGAGACTCCATCGTGCCGCAGCAGATGGGGCGCTACCTGCACGCGCGCATCCCGAACACGGTGCCCCACTTCCTGCCCGGCGGAGGACACTTCTCCATCTACACGCACTGGAGGGACATCCTCACCGCGCTGGTGCGTGGCTGACGGAAAGCAGGGCGCGGCTCCGCTTCCACCGTGAGGCCGTGCCCGTCCTCCGCTAGCGTGGGGATGTGAGCGACGACATCTCCCTGCCCGCGTTCCGTACCGTGCCGCGCACGGGCGTCATCTACGTCACCACCGAGGCCATGCGCCGCGGCTACCGGGGCGGAGACCCCGAGTGGTGCAACCTCGGCCAGGGCCAGCCCGAGACGGGAGACATCCCCAACGCGCCGCCCCGCGTCGGCAGCGTCACCGTGGACGTGAACGACCTGGAGTACGCCCCCGTCTCCGGACTGTGGGAGGTGCGTGAAACCATCGCCTCCCTCTACAACCGGCTCTACCGGCGCGGCCTGCCCAGCCAGTACACCGCTGAGAACGTCTCCCTCTCCGGGGGGGGCCGGACCTCCCTCACCCGCGTCGCGGCCAGCCTCGGCGCCGTCAACCTCGGCCACTTCCTCCCGGACTACACCGCCTACGAGGAGCTGCTCGACGTCTTCAAGGCCTTCACCTCCATCCCCATCCTCCTCGAGGGCGAGCGCGGCTATGCCTTCACCCACGAGGACCTGCGCCGCGAGGTGCAGGGCCGCGGCCTGTCCGCCCTCCTCTTCTCCAACCCCTGCAACCCCACCGGCAAGCTGGTGCAGGGCGACGAGCTGGCGCGCTGGGTGTCCGTCGCCCGCGAGCAGGAGTGCGCCCTCATCATCGACGAGTTCTACTCCCACTACATCTGGACGGGCCGCCCCGGACAGCTCCCCGTGGAGAGCGCCGCCCGCTACGTCGAGGACGTCAACAAGGACCCCATCGTCCTGCTCGATGGCCTCACCAAGAACTGGCGCTACCCGGGCTGGCGCATGACGTGGACGCTGGGCCCCCGCCAGGTCATCGACGCGGTGTCCAGCGCGGGCAGCTTCCTCGACGGCGGCGGCAGCAGGCCCCTCCAGCGCGCCGCCATTCCCCTGCTGGAAGAGCAGCTCGTGGTGAAGGAGACGCTCGCCATCAACCACCACTTCCGCGAGAAGCGCGACCGCTTCCACTCGCGTCTGGAGCGGCTGGGCATCCGCACGGACCGCCCGCCCGATGGCACCTTCTACGTCTGGGGCAACGTGGCCGGCCTGCCCCCACCTCTCAACGAGGGCATGGGTTTCTTCCGTGCCGCGCTCGACCAGAAGATCATCACCGTCCCCGGCGAGTTCTTCGACGTGAACCCGGGCAAGCGTCGCGCCCGCCCCTCCCGCTTTCGCAGCTACGTGCGCCTGTCCTTCGGCCCCTCCATGGAGGTGCTGGAGAAGGCCCTGGGCCGGCTCGAGACGATGGTGCTGCGCCACACCGGCGGTTAGTCCTTTCCCTGGAGAAACACACCATGAGCCACGACGGTTATTACCACTCCCATGACCTGGCCCGCTTCCCCGACATCGGGAAGAACCGGCCCGAGCTGGCGCAGAAATTCTTCGACTGGTACGGCGCCGTCTTCGCCGAGGGGGCCCTGTCCGTGCGCGAGAAGTCGCTCATCGCGCTGGCGGTGGCCCACGCCGTCCAGTGCCCCTACTGCATCGACGCCTACAGCAAGGACTCCTTGGAGAAGGGCGCGGATCTGGACCAGATGACCGAGGCCATCCACGTGGCGGCGGCCATCCGGGGCGGCGCCTCACTCGTGCACGGCGTGCAGATGCGCAACCACGTGGACAAGGTGGGGATGTAGGAGCCCACCATGCCCAACAGCACGCCGCCCTCCCTCCAGGCGCGGAGGAGTCCCCTCGCCTCTCCCGACACCCAGCGGGAGACCCTCCACCAGCTCCCACTTCCGCGCGAGTTCCACGAGGCGCTCCAGCAGGCCGGCCTCCACCCCTTGCGGCCCACGCGGCTCGACATCTTCCAGATGAACCTGGGGAAGATGTGCAACCAGACGTGTCGCCACTGCCACGTGGACGCGGGGCCGGACCGGCGCGAGGTGATGAGCCGCGAGACGATGGAGCTGTGCCTCGCGGCCCTGGCGAAGACGTCCATCCCCACGGTGGACCTCACCGGCGGCGCGCCCGAGATGAACCCGCACTTCCGCTGGCTGGTGGAGGAGCTGCGGAAGCTCGGCCGGCATGTGATGGACCGCTGCAACCTCACCCTCCTGGAGACGAAGCCCCACTACGAGCTGCCCGCGTTCCTCGCCGAGCACCGGGTGGAGGTGGTGTGCTCGCTGCCCCATTACCGGGCGCTCAACACCGACAAGCAGCGCGGCGAGGGCGTCTACGAGCAGTCCATCCGCGCGCTCAAACGCCTCAACGTGCTCGGCTATGGAGATGGGACGAGTGGCCTGCGGCTCGTGCTGGTGACGAACCCCGTGGGTGCCTTCCTGCCAGCCAATCAGGCCTCCATGGAAGCGGAATGGAAGCGCGAGCTGCTGCGCAACCACGGCATTCGCTTCGACAACCTCTTCGCCCTCACCAACATGCCCATCAGCCGCTTTCTCGAATGGCTGCAACAGTCGGACAACCTGGAGGGCTACCTGCACCGGTTGGTGACGGCCTTCAACCCGGCCGCGGCCCGGGGCGTCATGTGCCGCAACACGCTCTCGGTGGGCTGGGACGGCCAGCTCTACGACTGCGACTTCAACCAGATGCTGGAGCTGCCGGT
>NZ_DASVSO010000299.1:0-4400 GCF_036388035.1 Archangium sp. | reverse complement strand
CGGAGGTGAGGCCGTACTCGGCGAGGGTGCGGATGACGCACTGTTCGACATCGCGCACGTAGCGGCGCACGTCCTGGCGGCCCTCGGGGAGCAGGAAGATGGGGTAGCCCACGAGCTGCCCCGGGCCGTGGTAGGTGACGTCGCCACCGCGGTCGGTCTCGTAGACCTCCACGCCCTCGGCGGCGAGCCGCGCGTCACTGGCGACGATGTTGGCACGTTTGGCGGCGCGACCCAGGGTGAGCACGGGCGGGTGCTCGAGCAGGAGCAGGGAGTCCCCGCAGAGCCCCTGGCGGCGGGCCTCGCCGAAGAGCTTCATGAGCTGGAGGCCGTCTTCGTATTCGACCCGGCCGAGCCGGTACACCGTCAGCGTGCTCACGACTTTCCCTTCCGCCGACCGCGACGGGCCGGCTTCGGCTTGCCCTTCTTGGCCTCCAGACGCCAGGTGCCCGGGGGCACTCGGGCCAGGAGGGCCCGCAGCTCGTGCCCGGCCCGGGGCGAACGGGACGCCTCGGTGGCGAGGGCGACGAGCACCTCGTCGAAGAGGTGGCAGTCCTCGCGCGAGGCGAGCCCGCGCCGGGCCATCTCCACCAGGTCCTCGATGCTCGGCTGTTCGAGCGGAACGAGGAGCTGCACCCGCTCCAGCAGCGTGATGGGCAGCGCGCCCCGCACGGCCTCGGAGAGCGCGGCGGTGGTGAGCACGGGCAGACGGCCCGAGTCCGACAGGAGCACCACCCCCGAGGCCACCGGCGTGCCCCGAGCCGTCATCAGCACGGTGCGCTCGGGGTGACGGGCCAGGAAGGCACCCAGCACGAGCTGCTCGGCGGGCGGGAGCCGGTCCACGTCCTCCACGAGGAGCGTGCTCTCCAGGGGAGCGAGGTCCAGGGCCGTGGGGACGGCGAGCACGCCCCTGCCCTGCTCCGCGAGCGCCCGCATCCAGGTGCTCTTGCCGGAGCCCTCGGGCCCGAGCACCAGCACGTGACGCACGCCGGACTCCCACGCGCGCTCGAGCTGCTCTCGGGCCGCCTCCTGGCCCACCAGCTCGAAGGGGACGGGCCCTCGGGCGGCCGCGGTCCGGTTGCGCGGGGAAGGAGCCCTCGGCGCCACGCCACCGAGCAGCGTGCTCGACTCACCCGTGCAGGCCGAGCAGATGAATGCGCCAGCGGGACCCGCGACGAGCGGCCCCACCTCGGAGCGAGGCCGGCAACAGAAGGAGCACCACGCCTCGAGCGAGGGATCGGCCCGCGTCGGTCCCCGCTCGACGAAAGCCGTCTGGGGCTCTTCGGGAGGCTCACGGGAGGGCTCCTCCACCCGAGCCGTGACGGGTGCCGGTGGCGGCACGGAAGGCACTTCCGCCGCCTCCGCGGAGCGCACCGCGGAGCGCACGACCTCCACGGCGACGGCCACGGGGTCGGTGCGCACACCCACGGCCAGCTCGGCCTCGCGCAGGGCCTTCTGGAGGGCACCGGCCGAGGTGTCTTCCTGGATCACCCACACCCCACTCTCGGGGTCCTCATCGGGGGCGGGCGAGGACGTATCCGGCGAGGACTCGTCCCCGGCCCACGCCCGGACATCCGAGGTGGCCTGCGTCACCTCGGACAGCCGGCGGATCTCCTCCTCCAACTCCTGGGTGAGCGAGGGATCCAACCGGAGGGCGTAGCGCAGGAGTTGCTCGGCACGGGAGAAGCCGCCCGCGCGCCGGTACATGGCGGCGGCGCGGCGCAGCAACTCGATGGCCCGGGGCTTGTCTCCCCCGAGCTCCGCGGCCTGGGCGGCGCGGATGACGTCGCGAACGTTCTCGGCCATGGGGCAGCGTAACCTCCTCGAAGGCCGGGAGCGCGGTGCGCGAGCGCTCCCGGCGAGGCACGCGCCCCCGGCAGGTGGCCGGCCGTCAGGCCATGGCCAGGAACAGCATGTCCGGACGCTCCAGGTACTTGATGACCTCGTACACGAAGTCCGCGGCGACCTGGCCGTCGATGACGCGGTGATCGGCGGAGATGGACAGGTTCATCATCTCGCGCACGACAATCTGGTCGTTCTTGTCCACCACGGGGCGCTTGCGCATGCGGTGGATGCCCATGATCGCCACCTCGGGGTGGTTGATGATGGGCGTGGCGAAGATGCCGCCCGTCTGGCCGAGCGAGGTGATGGTGAAAGAGCCACCCGTCAGCTCCTCCATCTTCAGCTTGCGATCCCTCGCCGCGTTGCTGAGACGGACGACCTCGTTGGCCAGCTCGCGCAGGGTGAGCCTGTCCGCGTTCTTGATGACGGGGACAGTGAGGCCCTCGTTGGTGGCCACGGCGATGCCGATGTTGAACTCGCCGCGAACGACGAGCTCCTGCGCGGCCTCATCCATGTTGGCGTTGAGGTGCGGGTACTTCTTCATCGCCGCGAGCACGGCCTTGATGATGAAGGGCAGGAAGGACAGCTTCGTGTGCTCGCCCGAGGCGGCCAGGGTCTCGTTGAGGCGCTTGCGCAGGGCGACCAGCTCGGTGCAATCCACCTCCTCGACGAAGCCGAAGTGGGGCGCGGTGAACTTCGAGCGCACCATCTTCTCGGCGATCTTCTTGCGCAGGCCGCGCAGGGCGATGCGCTCGTCGCCACGGCCCTGGGGAACCGAGGGCGCGGCGGGACGGGCCTGGGCGGCGGGAGCGGAGGCGGCCACCTCGTTGCGCGGGGCGGCGCTGGCGCCCGCGAGGGCCGCCTCCACGTCCGCCTTCATCACGCGCCCCTGGGGACCCGAGCCGGCGATCTCCGCGAGGTTCAGCCCGTGCTCACGCGCCATGCGGCGGGTGAGCGGCGTGGCCAGCACCTTGGAGGCGGCCTGCGCGCCATCGCCCTTGGCGCTCAGGGCCTGGGGCTGGGCAGCAGCGGCGGCGGCGGGAGCACCGTGAGCGGCGGGAGCACCATGGCCCGCGGCCTGGGCCGGCGCGGCGCCCTCGATCTCCAGTGTCACGAGGGGGTGGTGGACCTTGGCGATGTCGCCTTCCTTGCCGTGCGTCTGCACGACCCGGCCGGCCTTGGGGCTGGGGACGGTGACGGTGGCCTTGTCGGTCATGACCTCGGCGAGCGTCTGGTCCTCCTTGACGCTGTCACCGGCCTTGACGTGCCACTTGACCAGCTCGCCCTCCTGCACGCCTTCGCCAAGATCGGGCAGCTTGAACTCGAAGATCGCCATTCGCGGGGGTCCGTTTCGGGGTGTTGAGGGTTAGGAAGGCGTCAGGTGTTGCCGGCGAGACCCAGGCGCTCACGCTCCATGAGGCCCTTCATGAAGAACTCGGCGGCACGGTAGCTGGAGCGCACGAGCGGCCCGGAGGCGACGTACAGGAAGCCGTAGGACTCGGCGAGCTTCTTGTAGTCCTCGAACTGCTGCGGGGTGACGAAGCGCTCCACGCGCAGGTGGTACTGGGAAGGCTGCAGGTACTGGCCGAGCGTCAGCACGTCCACGCCCACGGCGCGCAGATCCTGGAAGGTCTGCTCCAGCTCGGCGTCCGTCTCGCCCAGCCCCACCATGACGGAGGTCTTGGTGTAGAGCTTCTCCGGGCGCTGCTTGAGGTACTCGAGCACCTTGAGAGACTGGCGGTAGGTGGCGCGGCGATCGCGCACGGTGGGGGTGAGGCGCTCCACCGTCTCCACGTTGTGGGCCACCACGTGCGGGCGGGCCTCGGACACCGTGGCCAGGTCGCGCTCCACGCCCTTGAAGTCGGGGATGAGCACCTCGACGATCGTCCGGGGCGAGTGCTGGCGCAGCTCGCGGATGGCCGAGGCGAAGTGGCTGGCGCCGCCGTCCGGCCGGTCATCCCGGTTGACGGAGGTGACCACGATGTACTCGAGGTCCATCTCCTTGACGGCCTGGGCCAGGTGGATGGGCTCCATGGGGTCCAACGGCGGGGGCGCGCCCACCTTCACGTGGCAGAAGCGGCACGCGCGGGTGCAGACCTCGCCCATGAGCATCACCGTGGCGGTGCCCCCGCCCCAGCACTCGGCGATGTTGGGGCAGCGAGCCTCCTCGCACACCGTGGACAGCTTCGTGCGGCGCACGATGGACTTCACCCGCTCGTAGCCTTCCCCGTGGGGGAGGCGAACCTTCAACCACTCGGGCTTCCGGGTGGATTCGGATACCTGCGGCAGGGGGAAACGATCGGGAGTTGCCATGGGTCGCGGGCCTTCTACGGTTGGGGCGAAAGCAGGGTCAAGGGGGAAGCCTTGACGCGAGGCGTCAGCTCGGACGCCTCACCCGTTCTAACGCCGACACCGAGTGCGGGCAGCGCCTCGGTGCTCGGGAAGGCCCGGCCCCCGCCAGGTGCGCCTTAAGCGCAGCTTGGGCCAGGGATGAGCGGGCCACCTCGAGCGGCCGGAGTGCGCATGCTTGGGAGCATGAGGGCCATCCACCTGGGGACGAG
>NZ_DASVSO010000298.1:0-5330 GCF_036388035.1 Archangium sp. | reverse complement strand
GCCGGCAGCTCCCGCAGCAGCGCGGAGAACTCCAGCTCGGTGAAGAGCTGGCGGAGCTGCTCGTCGTGCGGAGGCTGGCGCTTGAGGTCCTCGATGGACACGTCCAGCTTCAGGTCCGTGCGGAACGTCACCAGGTCACGCGCGCGCAGCAGGCTCTCGCGGTGCTCCTCGATGGCCTGACGCATCTTCGGCTTCTTCACCTCGGAGACCCGCTCGAGCAGCGCGTCCACGGTGCCGAACTGGTTCAGCAACTCCACCGCCGTCTTCGGGCCGATGCCCGGCACCTTGGGCACGTTGTCCACCGCGTCGCCGATGAGCGACAGGTAGTCGCGCATCTGCTTGGGCTCGATGCCCAGCCGCTCCTTCACCTCGGCGGGGTTCGTGTAGCGCTCGTTCTGCGGATCATAGAGGTGGACGTCGTCGTCCACGATCTGCACGAAGTCCTTGTCCCCGGTGACGACCAGGACGCAGAAGCCCTCGGCCTTGGCGCGCCTGGCCAGGGTGCCGATGACGTCATCCGCCTCCCAGCCGGCCACCTCCAGCACGGGGAGGTTGAAGGCCTCCACCACCCGGCGGATGTAGGGGAACTGCTGGGCCAGATCCTCCGGCATGGCCTGCCGGTTGGCCTTGTAGTTGGGGTCGATCTTCTGGCGCTCGGCGCGGCTCTCCTTGTCGAAGGCGAGCGCCACGTAGGCGGGCTGCAGCTCCTTGAGCGCCTTGAGGATCTGCCGGGTGAAGCCCAGGGTGGCGTTGGTGGGCACGCCCTGGCGGTTCGTGAGCGGAGGAATCGCGTGATAGGCGCGAAAGATGAAGCTGGAGGCGTCGATCAGGACGAGGCGGGGAGCGCCGCTGGAAGGGCTCGGGACCATAGGTTCCCGGCCTTAATCGAGCCCCCCGCCCGCTGTCCATGCCGAGCCGCGACCCGAGAGCACCCGTCAACGCTCCCGGGGAGTGCGGACGTCAGCAGCCGTTCTCCTTCTTCATGGCCGCCACCCGCTCATCGAGCCCATCGCCCGGGACGGCGTAGTCCAGCACGACGTCCAGATCCGCGCAGGTCGACGCCTCCTTGATGGCGGAGAGGCCACGGGTGGAGCACCGGCCCACCTGCGAGTTGAGGTCCGTGTTGCCAGCGTAGAAGCGGAAGCCCAGCTTCCAGATGCGGCAGGAGCGGCGCTTGTCCCCGCGCTCATCCCAGTACTTGCCCCGGGTGATGGCGGCGGAGGCCATGTCGTGCTGGATGTTGCGCCGGTAGAAGGACGGCTTGGTCTCGGCCAGCTCGCCCATGAGGCGCTTGTCCACCTCCAGCGCCTCCAGCAGCGGCTCCTCGGCCTTCTCCACGTCCTCCTTCTGCAGGTAGCCCTGGCCCGTCTTGAAGAGCTGGTCCACGTTGTTCACGTCGGCGATCAGCTTGTCCGCATCGCTGTGGTACTGGGACAGCTCGTAGTTGCCGCGCAGCCGCTGCAGGGTGGCGATCGCCTCGTTCCCGCGTCCGCCGTAGTAGTCCATCATCGCGGCGATCATGAACTTGTTGGGCAGGCGCTGCTTGAAGACGGCCTCCACCTGTACCTTCGGATCCGGCGCCGCCTCGTCCACCATGAAGATGTCCGACACAGGGCACCGCCAGGGCTGGGCGTCGGGCGTCACCCGGTGCCGGGCGTTGAGGAAGTCCAGGTAGAGCTTGTGCTTGGGCCGCCACTCGGTGCGCCCCAGCCGCTTGTTCTTGTCGAGCACCAGGGTGTAGCCGATGGGCGGCTCCAGCTCCTCCTTGGTCATCTTCTGGCAGGCGTAGCCCATGTACTTCTCGCACTGGGGCACCGCGGTGCTCCACTGGCTGTCGCGCAGGTAGCGCTTGCAGTCGTCCTCCGCGCGCTTGACGACCTTCTCCACCGCCTCCAGCACCTTGGGCTTGGCCCGGCGGAAGTACGCGCTGTCCTTGGGGATCTTCCGGAAGAGCTCCAGCGCATCCACTTCCTTGGAGCGCGCGAGCGCCTTCTCCCCCTGGGAGAAGTTCTCCGCGGCCTCCTTCTCCACCTTGATGCGGCGCATGAGGGTGTTGGCCTCGGCGTGGATCGGATCGATGTCCAACGCCTTGGAGCAGGCCGCCTCGGCCTTCACCCAGTCGGGCTCGCCGCCCAGCTCCGAGGAGGAGAAGGAGCGGCACTGGCTGAGCATCTCCTGCACCTGCTCGGCCGGGTTCTGGGGCGGAGGGGCCTTCTGCGCCATCGGCTTGCTCCCCGCCACGCCTCCACCGCCGCCACCGCTGACGTTCTTGACGATCCCCGCCACCAGCAGCAGCCCCACCACGCTGGCGGCCACCACCAGCAGCTTCTTGCGCGAGGCCGGGACTCCCGCGGCGGGCCCCTCTCCGTCCGCCGCGTCGCCCGCGCCACGCCGGGCGGGCACGTCGCGGCCGCCACGCACCGGCAGCTTGGAGGTCCCGCCACTCTCGAGCACCAGTTCCACCATGCCGAAGGTGATGATGTCCCCCGGCTGAAGCACCACCTCCTGGGGGCCCACCGGCTCGCCATTCAGGAGCGTGCCGTTGGCGCTGCCCAGGTCGCGCAGCACCACGCCCTGGGGCGTCGCCTCCACCTCGGCGTGCTTGCGGCTCACCGAGTCGTCCTCGAGGAGCACCGTGGCGGGCGCCTGACGGCCCACCACCAGCTTGCCCTTCACGGGGAACTTCTGGTTGGCCCAGGGCCCGGTGAGGCCCTTGAGCACCGGGGGACCCGCGCCCTCCGCCGCCGCGCCCGCGGGGGCGGGCCGGGGACGCTTCGCCAACGCCGAGGGGCCACCGGGGCCCGGGGCCGGACGCTTCGCCGCGGGCATGGCCCGGGTGGCGCGGGAGTTGCCCTCGCCCAGCGCCTCGGGCTCCTCGCCCGCGGGCTTCGCCGCCTTGCGCGCACCCGAGGCCGTGGCCGGACGGCCCGCCGCCTTGAGCCGCATCTCGTAGTCACCCAGCACCACCTGCGACTTGGGCGTCAGCGGCGTCATGCCGGTGATGCGCGTGCCGTCCACGAAGGTGCCGTTGGCGCTGCCCACGTCCTCCACCAACACCTTGCCGCCCTCCTCGAAGAAGCGGGCGTGACGACGCGACACACCGCCCTCGGTGAGGACCAGATCGTTGGTGCCTTCCTGGCGGCCAATCTTCAGCTCACCAGAAAGCTCGTGCTCGCTCTCGCTGCCGTCGGGATGACGGATGACCAGGGTAGGCATGACGGGGTCAGTCCTCGCGGAAGATGCTCATGTTGACGGGGATGCCCTTGCGCTGCAGGTCATCGTAGAACTTGGGCACGAAGCCGCTGGCCACGTACCGGCCGCGCACCTTCCCCTCGTCCGTGAAGCCTTCCTGCTTGTAATAGAAGATGTCCTGGAGGGTGACGATGTCCACCTCCATGCCGGCGATCTCCGTGATGTAGCAGATCTTCCGCGTGCCGTCGGAGAAGCGGGTCTGCTGCACGATGATGTGGACGGCGCTGGCGATCTGCTCGCGGATGGCCTTCACCGGCAGCTCCATGCCGCTCATCAGCACCATCGTCTCCAGCCGGGCGATGGCGTCGCGCGGAGTGTTGGCGTGCAGCGTGGTGAGCGAGCCGTCGTGGCCCGTGTTCATCGCCTGGAGCATGTCCAGCGTCTCGCCCGCGCGGCACTCGCCCACGACGATGCGGTCGGGCCGCATGCGCAGGCAGTTCTTCACCAGGTCGCGGATGGTGATGGCGCCCTTGCCTTCCAGGTTGGGCGGGCGGCTCTCGAGCTGCACCCAGTGGTCCTGCGGCAGCTGGAGCTCGGCGGCGTCCTCCACCGTGACGATGCGCTCGTCGTCGGGGATGAAGGAGCTGATGATGTTGAGCGTCGTCGTCTTGCCCGAGCCCGTGCCGCCCGAGATGACGATGTTCTTGCGCGCCTTGACGCACATCTCCAGGAACTCGGCCATCTGCGCCGTGAGCGTCTTGAACTTCACCAGGTCCTGGATCTTCAGCGAGTCCTTCTTGAACTTGCGGATGGTGATGCAGGGACCCTTGAGCGCCAGCGGCGGGATGATGGCGTTGACGCGGCTGCCGTCCTTGAGGCGCGCGTCCACCAGCGGGCTGGACTCGTCGATGCGCCGGCCGATGGGCGCGACGATCCGCTCGATGACGCCCAGCACCGCCTGGTTCGAGCTGAACGTCTTCTCGGACATCACGAGCTTGCCCTTGCGCTCGATGTAGATCTGGTTGGCGTGGTTCACCATGATCTCGCTGATCTCATCCGACGCGAGGAACGCCTCGAGGGGCCCCAGGCCCAGCGCCTCGTTGATGACGTCGGTGAGCAGCTCCTCCCGGTCCACGTCCCCCGGCAGCTCTCCGTCCGCCTCCATCTGGTCGATGATGTCGCGGATGGCCTTCTCGGTGCGCCGCCACAGCTCCTCGTCGCCCAGCCGGTCCATGTCCATGCGGCGCAGGTCGAGGTACTCGATCAGCCGGTCATGGATCTCCTTCTGGAGCTGGGTGTAGGCCTCCAGCCGGGGGTCCACCCGCTTCTTGTTCTTCGCCAGCGCCGAGGCGAGCGAGGCCGGCATGCGCGCGTTGTCCTGCGCGGGCTCCTCGTAGGGCTCCTCCTCGTAGGCGCCCTGCTCGTCGTCGTGGCCCTGGTCCTCCTCGTAGTACTCCTCCTCGGGAGGCGCCGTGCGCGTCATGCTGGGCTCGGCCAGCGGCTCGACGTTGATGATGTAGTCGCCGACGAAGATCTGATCGGACGGCTTGATCACCTGTGGCCCGGCGATCTTCTTGCCGTTCACGAAGGTGCCGTTCGTGGACTTCATGTCCACGACGATGAACTTGCCGTCCTTGGCGACGATCTTCGAGTGGTACTTGGAGACGTTGCCCTTCGCGAGGACGATGTCGTTGCCAGCGAGGCGACCGATGGTGATCTCGTTCTTCTCGAACTCGATCTGCTCGGTACCGCCGCCCTTTTCCTCGAGCGTGACCAGAAACATGGCGCGGATGCTACCAAGCGGCCCCTCCAGCTCAAAGGGGACGCGACGCGGCGGGCCACGCTTGCCTCCCCGAAAGCACCGAGGCCGGCGCCCATCCCCCCTGGGGGACGAGGCCGGCCTCGAGGCCCGGAGCGCCGGAAGCGGGGCGCTCAGTCGAAGATGTTGAAGTTCACCTCGGAGCGGGCCTGCTTGTAGCGGCTCTTCACGTCCTCGATGATCGTCCGGATCTTGTCCGAGTCCGGGTTGACGATGCGGGGCGTCACGAAGATGACCAGCTCGCGCTTGGTGGAGTCGAAGGCCCGGCTCTTGAAGAGCTCGCCCAGGATGGGGATGTGGCCCAGGCCCGGCAGCTTGG
>NZ_DASVSO010000297.1:0-2630 GCF_036388035.1 Archangium sp. | reverse complement strand
TCGGGCCGGGTCGGAGCATCGACCTGGCCCTTCGCTCCAGGCCTCTCGTGAGGGGGGCCTGGGGTAGTCCCAATCCATGGCGGCGTCATCGCCGTGCAGGTTCGCCAGCTCGCAGCGCGTAGACGCGGACATAGTCGAACTCGGCGGTGAAGTCGCCGCCCCCTCCCATCGCCACGAGGGCGATTCGCGGGTGGGTCAACGCGTGCGTCCAGGTGCCGCCGCGCACCCAGTCCACGCCGTTCTGGCTCGTGTACGCGGTGTACGCCGCGAGGTCGCCGCCAGCGGCGCGGCGCGCCTCGCCCGTGAGGCGCTCGACCGCCACGCGCAGGTACGTCCAGTCCTCCGAAGGGGCGCCGATGACCGTGTTGCCGTTGCGCGCCCAGCCGGCCGGCGCCGACGCCAGCTCCTTGGTGAATTCCGTCTGACGCGTCTCCCCCATGGAGGTGTTCATCAGCTTGATGAAGTTGTCGTCGTCGCCGTAGAGCACCAGGCCTGCCTGCGCGTAGTTGAAACAGCAGCCGTCATCCGGCACGTCGAGGCGCACCTTGGTTTCGATCAGGTAGTCGCCCTTGGGCGTCGGGCGAGTCAGCAAGGAGGCGTTGTTGCTGGTGAGATGGATGTCGGCTTTCTGCACCTGGAAGCGGAACGTCCCGTCGGCAACGCTGTACGTGCCCGAGTCTGGCGGTCGCACCCACGACCACGAGGCGCCCAGCGCGGTCCCGTCAAACTCGTCCGACGCCGCTGCGATGCGCTCGCGGGGAAGGTGCGGCCGCGCCAGCTTCGTGCGGTACTGGGAGCTGTAGCCGTCTCGAGCCGCGGGCGCGGGCATCTTGCCGTCCGAAGCCCAGAAGCCGCCGCGCACGGTCGGCCACCCGCCGACCCAGTCCAAGGGATCCAACAGAGCGGGCCGCTTGGTGAAGCCTGGCGCCGCTTCGAAGAACGGGTCGGACCGATCGACGGCGTGGTAGACGGTCCACCACTGACCCGCCGCGTCCTGAAACACCGTGTTGTGCCCGGCGCCAACCCACCGGTTGCCGTTCATGCTGATGACGGGCGTTCCGCCGACCTGTGTATCCAGCAGCGACTGACCCTCGCGATCCACGAACGGGCCCAAGGGGCTGGTGGACCGCCCGACGAAGACGCTGTAGCCGGTCAGCGCGCCGTTGCAGCAATTCGTCGCCGACCCGAACAGGTAGTAGTAGCCGTCGCGGGAGACGACGTTCGCACCTTCGTAGCGATTGCCGATGGTGATTCGCGTCTCGTCGGCTCCAACGGTCGCCCCCTCGGGGGTCAACGTGACCTTCCTGGCGAAGATGCCCCCGGAGTAGCTGCCGTAGTACAAGACGCTGTCCGTGCCGACGGAGTCACCCAGGACGTCCGGATCGAAGGTCCAAAGGAATGCGCAGGGATCCGAGCTGGCCGTGTCCTTGCGCGGGCGGATCACCGGCTCGTCGGAGAACTTCCACGGCCCCGTGGGTTTGTCGCTGGTCGCAACACCGATCGCGCTGTCGGTCGTGCACGTCGTCTCGGTGGTGTCGGTGACAGCGAAGAACAGGTAGTACCTGTCGTGCGCCGCGGAGTAGACGACGTCCGGCGCCCACAGTCCCGCATGGTCGGCGGCGTAACCGGGCAGCGACTGGAAGGCGTCGCCGACGTACTCCCAGCGGATCAGGTCGAGGGACCGCAGCTGGGGGATCTTGTGGAACACCCATTTCCCCTGAGCGTCACGGTCCTCGTCATTCAGCGGATCCGTCGTGCAGTACATGTACCAGTACGGATCGCCCCGCTCCGGCCCGCGCAGCACCGTGGGGTCGGCACAGCTTTCGATGACGCCGTCCTCCGGGAGGTGCGGCTTCAACGGGTTGGAGTAGAAGCCCGGGCTCTTTGAACGGGCGGCCAACGCCGGTGGAGCGGCGAGCGTGGCCAGCAGAACCAGCGCCGCGAACGCGCGCGACAGGGTGTCCAACCGAGTAAAGCGACGAGTGCCCATGCGAACTCCCTCCAACACCGGTGCCCAGCGTTCCCAGCAACCACGTCTCCATCGTCTACCCGCCGGAGCGTATAGGAGGGATGAGGCCTTGTTGAGGGTGAGGGTTGGAGCCGAGGGGAGACTCGCCTGCCGCGCCCCAATCCCGAGCCGGCGCTATCAGGAGGCAGGCGAGTCGGTCCGCTCGGAGGTGAAACCGAAGTGGCAGCGGAGGCGCTCCGCCTCGAAGGTGAGCCCCACGTCCTGGAGGCGGGAGATGGCCCAGAGCGTCGCTTCCGAAGGCTGGGAGGTGATGAAGTAGGGACTGGGCATCGGCTTGAAGTAGAAGATGGCGCTCAAGGCCAGCCGGATGAGGGGCGAGGTGACGATGAACGCCACCCCGAGATGGACCTCACGCAGGAGCGTCTCGTGCTCACGGAACCAGGCGGCCTGCCGCTGGCGCTGCTCGGTATTGGGGGCACCGCCCTCGCTGATGTCGAGGATGGTGACGAACCTGCTCCCCTGCCGCAGGCGGTCGACGGTGTCCGCCAGGTAATCCTCGAACTTCTGGGAGGTGACGGTGCCCACGCACTTCACCCTCCGGAGGGGCCACAGCGAGTCGTCGATGCGGATGGACGCGGCTGGGGGCATGCCACTTCAAGAT
>NZ_DASVSO010000296.1:0-11821 GCF_036388035.1 Archangium sp. | reverse complement strand
CTGCTCAACGGGGTGCTGCCGGTGGAGCTGCCCGAGAGCGAGGTGGTGCGGCAGATGTCCGGCCCCCTGCGCGGAGCCAATACGCGCGAGCTGCTGGTGCAGCTGCTCGACGAGTCCACCCGGGAGCGCCCGCGCGTGGTGGTGCTGGACGACGCGCACTGGATGGACTCCTCCTCGTGGGAGCTGGTGCAGGCGGTGCAGCGGCGGGTGAAGCGGCTGCTGCTGGTGCTCTCCACGCGGCCCCCGGGCGAGGCCGCCACCGCCGAGTACCGCCAGCTGCGCGACGCCCCCGGCACGGTGCACCTGTCGCTGGAGCGCATGCCGTACGAGGACGTGATGGCGCTGGTGCGCCAGCGGCTCGGGGTGCGCACCCTGCCCTCGCAGGTGGCCAACCTCATCCGCGACCGGGCCGAGGGCCACCCCTTCTTCAGCGAGGAGCTGGCGTGCGCCCTGCGCGACGCCGGCCACCTCTTCATCGAGGGCGGCGAGTGCCGGCTGGTGGAGCCCTCGCTGAAGCGGATGGCGTTGGACCTGCCCGGCACCATCCAGGGCCTGCTCACCAGCCGCATCGATCGCCTCACGCCCCAGCAGCAGCTCACCCTCAAGGTGGCCAGCGTGCTCGGCCGCACCTTCTCCTTCGAGCTGCTGCGGGCCGTGCACCCGGTGGAGGAGGATCGGGCCACGCTGCCCGAGCAGCTCGCCGAGCTGGAGCGGCGCGGCCTGGTGCAGCGGGAGGACGGCCCGTCCGGCCCGGTGTATGCCTTCAAGCACGTGCTGGTGCAGGAGGCGGCCTACCACCTGATGTCCTTCTCCCAGCGCCGGGAGCTGCACCGGGCGGTGGCCCTGCTCCACGAGCGCGAGCAGGAGGAGCACGGCGAGCAGCTCCAGCCCCTGCTGGCGCACCACTGGCGGCTGGCCGAGGAGCCCCAGCGGGCGCTGGACCACCTGGAGCAGGCCGCGGAGGCCGCCTTCTCGCGCGGAGCCCACGCGGAGACCGTCGCCTTCCTTCTCCAGGCCCAGGAGGCCGCCACGAGCGGCACCGAGCAGGTGGACGCCCTGCGCCGGGCCCGGTGGAACGCGCGGCTCGGCCACGCGTACTTCATCCTCGGGGACACCGAGCGCAGCCTCACCCACTGCGACAGCGCGCTGCGCCTGCTCGGACGCAGGCGGCCCACGAGCCGGTGGGGCTGGGGCGTCCGGCTGGGCTGGGAGCTGGTGCGGCACGTGTCGCGCATGACGCTGGGACGCTGGCTGCCAGCGCCGGGGACGCCCCAGGAGCGGGAGCGCTTCACCCTCACCTCCAGCATCTTCAGCACCCTGTCCGAGCACTCCTTCTTCGCGGACCGGCTGCTGGAGCACCTCACCTCCAACTTCGTCGCCGTCAACCTCGCGGAGGCGACGCGCGACTACACCTCGGCCGCCCTCGCCTACAACGCGCTGGGCTACATGGCGGGCCTGGGGCGGATGCACGGGCTGGCGCGGCGCTACTTCCACCGCGTCAGCACCGCGCCCGACGCGCGCCCGGCCCACTCCCACGTCGTCCAGGGCGCCTACCACGTCACCTTCGGGCGCTGGGAAGAGGGCCTGGCCCTGGTGGAGCAGGGCATCTCGGCGGCCAGCCACATCAACGACCGGGCCACCATGTGCGTCGGCCTGGAGGTGCTGGGCATGGGGCTGGAGATGGCACGCGAGCCGGGCGCCGCGCAGTACGTGCGCGAGTCCATGCTGCGGGTGGCCAACGAGGCCTCCAACATCATCCACGCCATGTGGGCCCTCACGGAGATGGCGCCCACGCTGCTGCAACTGGGGCGGCTGGACGAGGCGGTGGCGCGGCTGCGCGAGGCGGAGGCGGTGGTGGCGTGGGCGGACCCGCTCGCCGTGCTGCGCTACCACTGCAACGCCGCGCTCGTCTCCTGGCGCACGGGCGAGCGGGCGAAGGTGCGGGCCCACGCGCGCGAGGCGCTGGGCATGCTGCGCCGTCGTCCGCTGGTGGTGTGGTCGGACCTCACCTCCATTACCGCGCTGGTGGAGGCGTGCCTGGCGCTCTGGGAGGACGCGCGCGACAGCGGAGCGGACGCCCAGGAGCCCCGGGCCCTGGCCGCCGAGTCCCTCCGGGTGCTGCGCAAGGTGAGCCGGCTCTACCCCGTCGCCCTCAGCCGCGGCGCCCGCCTCGAGGGCACCTGGGCCTGGCTCGAGGGCCGCCCCGAGCGCGCCCGGACGCTGTGGCAGCGCGCGCTCGGCCACGCGAGCGACCTGCGCATGCCCACCGACGAGGCCCTCGCCCACTTCGAGCTGGCCCGCCGCACCCCGGACGCCGCCCTCCGCGCCACCCACCTCGCCCATGCCCGCCGCATCTTCGAGCGTCTGGGGGCGACAGGCTCGTTGCAGGCACTCGACGTGTTGGAGCGTCCGCCGGGCCTCCCACCTGAGAAGGCACTCAAAGTGCTTGGCGTGTGAAGCGATTCACAGCCCGCCGGAATGCTTTGAGTACAATCCATATTCCGCGGACTCGAAAGACACGCGGAGCCACTCCACGGGGGGAGACCACACCATGCCGCCGAGCCTCTGGACTCAGGACTTCATGGACGACATGCGGACGAAGATGGATCCGCTCGCCGATGCCGTCATCGAGAGACTGTTCACTGAACATCAAGTGGACGGGGTCAACCGGCTGATGAGGACGCTGGTCGAGAACGACGACCTGCCCTCGGAGAAGCTGCCGCCCTACGTGGTGGAGTACCTCCTCCAGACGCAGGCGGACGTGCCGCGGCTGGACGCCGGGAAGCTGCGCCAGGGCCAGGAGCTCTTCGAGCTGTTCGGCCCCGAGGTGATGCTCATCCTCGGCTTCTACTCGCTGCCGGCCTCCTACGCGGCGCGCAAGGGCGTGCAGGTGCTCCACCGCACCGGCTTCCTGCAGAAGCGCTTCATCCGCCGCGTCTTCGAGACGGCGCAGATGGTGGTGGACGTGATGAGCGAGGGCGGCATGGAGCCCGACGGTCGGGGCGTGCGCACCACGCAGAAGGTGCGGCTGATGCACGCGGCCATCCGCTACCTCATCCGCCATGATCCGAACAAGCCGTGGGACGCGCGGGAGCTGGGCGAGCCCATCAACCAGGAGGACCTGGCCGGCACGCTGATGACCTTCGGCTTCGTGGTGCTCGAGGGCATGCGGGCGCTGCGCATCGACCTGACCCCCGCGCAGCAGGAGGCGTGGCTCTACGTGTGGCAGGCGGTGGGGCGCATCATCGGCGTGGACGAGCGGCTCATTCCGTCCAACATGGCCGAGGCCCGCGAGCTCACCTTCCTCATCCGCAAGCGGCAGGTGGCGTACTCGAAGGAGGGGGTGGCCATGACGGCGGCCCTCATCGAGGGCTTCCAGCAGCTCACGCCGGGCCTCCTGGATGGGCTGCCGGCGAGCATGGTCCACTTCTTCCTGGACCAGGACCAGTGGCAGGGCATCAACGTGGCGAACCTGCTGGAGGTGCCGCGGCCGGACTGGACGGTCATCATCCCCCACGCCATCAGGGGCCTGAGCGAGGTGGTGGACTGGGTGGGTGACAACACCTTCGTCGCCGCGAAGCTGCTGCGCTACGTCAGCAAGGACATCGTCGAGGGGATGCTGTTGGTGCAGCGCGGCGGTCAGCGCACGCCCTTCTTCATCCCGGACCACCTGCAGGACCTGTGGCGCCTCAAACCCGGTACGCGCTCGGCGGACCGCCAGCTCGCTTCCAACCAGAAGGTGGCCTGACCATGCATCCGACCTTTTCCTTCGAGCACGTTCACGGCGGACCGTTCGACCCGTTCGCCTGGTTCAACATCATCGGGGAGCTGGGCTGCGTCTTCTGGATCCTGGCCTACATCCTCATCATCCGGCAGAGCTTCAAGGACAAGTCCTACGGCCTGCCGCTGGTGGCCATCTCCATGAACCTGGCCTGGGAGTTCCTGGCCTCGTGGGTCATCCCCAATCCGGTGCCGCTCTGGCTCTTCTTCGATCGGGTGTGGTTCTTCGTGGACCTGGTCATCGTCTACCAGCTGGTGCGCTACGGCCGGGAGCTGCAGACCATTCCGGAGATCCAGCGCCACTTCTACCCGATCATCGCCGGCACGGTGATGCTCTCCATCTCCGGCCTGTATGCCTTCTACGTGCAGTACCACGACATGCTGGGGCTGATGGGCGCGTTCATGGTGAACCTCGTCATGAGCGTCACCTTCATCTTCTTCGCCTTCTCGCGCCGGCATCAGGGCGGGCGCGGGCTGTCAGTGCCCGCCGCGTGGTGCAAGATGCTCGGCACGCTGGGCACCTCCATCGAGTGCCACTACGTGATTGGCATGACGCAGGAGTGGCTGGGCGGGCTGAACTTCCTCACCTTCCTGTGCCTCTCCATCTTCCTGTTCGACTGCCTCTACATCTACGTGGTGACGAAGGCGGTGAAGGCGACGGCGCGGGAGCCCCAGCAGGCACAGGAGCCCCGCCTGGCGGTGGCCGTCTGAGCGCGGCTCACGCCACCCGCTACTCCTCCTCGGAGCCCTCCACCTCGCGCGTCATCTCCACCATGGTGGCGCGCCAGCCCAGCCGCTCGAAGAGTCGCCGCGCCGCCTCGTTGCGCGTCGCGGTCTTCAGGATGACGCGGGGCACGCCCCGGGCCTCGAGCTGCCGCACCATCTCCTCGGCGAGCAGCCCGCCCACGCCGGTGGCTCGCACCGACTCGTCCACCCAGATGTCGTGCAGCTCGCCGTGCGCGTCGAGCAGCGCGTTCCAGTCGCGTCCCTCCACGGTGGCGTACACGTAGCCCACCACCGCGCCCTCCCGCTCGGCCACCAGCACCACCGCGCCCTCGCGCTTCAGCTCCCGCGCCAGCCACCAGCGGTAGCCGGACTCCAGGTCCTCCTCGGGCGCCATGAAACGCGCCGGGTCATAGGAGTGGTGCAGGCGGACGAGCGCCGCGCCCATGCGTCCCAGCGCGGGCGCGTCCTCGGGTCTGGCGGGCCGGATGGAGAGGCTCATACGCCCTAGGAGAAGGAGGAGGCCGGAGCCGCCGCCTCGGTCGAGCGCGGCAGCTTCACCCGGAAGGTGGCGCCCTGGCCCGGCGTGCTCTCCACCTCGATGGTGCCCCCGAACCCGGACACGATGCCGTAGACGATGGACAGGCCCAACCCCGTGCCCGTCCCCGGCGGCTTGGTGGTGAAGAAGGGGTCGAAGATGCGCGTGATGTGCTCGGGCGCGATGCCGGTGCCGTTGTCCTTCACCTCCACCACCACCCACCCGTCATCCCGCTGGCGCCCGGTGAGCGTCACCCGCGGCTCCGGGTTGCCCTGGAGCGCGTACCCGCAGTTGTTCAGCATGCCGATGAAGACCTGCTCCAGGCCCGCCTCGGTGCCATGCACGGCGAGCGAGTCCGGCACATCCCGCACCACCTGCGTCTTGCCCAGGTTGTAGCTGGCGGCCGACAGCGCGTGGTCCAGCACGTCCTTGAGCTCCACCCGCGTGGGCGGCTGCCCGTCCAGCCGCGAGAAGGTCCGGAAGTCGTTGACGATGCGCAGGATGCGGTCCGCGCCAATCAGCGCGTCCGAGCACACCTCGCGCATCTCCGGCGCGTCCAGCTCCCGCTTGCCGGCGATCTGCTCGTCCAGCTCCGAGCGCAGGAAGCCCACGCTGGCCATGATGACGCTCAGCGGGTTGTTGATTTCATGGGCCAGGCCCGCCGTCAGCCGCCCGAGCGCCTCCAGCCGCTGGGCCTGCACCAGCCGCAGCTCCAGCTTCGCCCGGTCCTCCATCTCCTGGCGCAGCCGCCCGTTGGCCACCGCCAGCTCGCGCGTCCACTCCTCCACCTCGCGCTTGAGGTCCGCCATGCGCCGGTGGCTCTGCCGCAGCAGGTCCCACTTCTCGGTGAGCGCGTGCGCCAGCTGGCGCACCTCGATGTTGTCGAAGGGCTTGCGCAGGATGAGCAGCCGCTGGCTGAGCCCCAGCCGCTGCGTCATCTCCTCCCAGGAGTAGTCGGAGTAGGCCGAGCAGAGCACCACCTGCAGATCCTCGTCCTCCTTCCACAGCCGGCGCACCGTCTCCACGCCATCCAGCCCCGGAGGCATGCGGATGTCCACGAAGGCCAGGGCGTAGGGCCGCCCCTCGGCCACCGCGGCCTTCACCCGCACAATCCCCTCCTCGCCCTGGAAGGCCGAGTCCACCTCGAAGCCCGGGTCCACGGGCGTCGTCGCCGGGCCCCCGAAGAGCGCGGCCTCCATGGCATCCAGCGTGGTGCTGGCCGGGGGGGCGCACAGAATCTTGCGGAAATCCTGGTGGATGGCCTGGTTGTCATCCACCACCAGGATGCGGCGGTTGGCTGCGATGGGGCCGCTCATGCCCTGCTCTCCTCGCCCGCGACGGGCAGATCAATCGTAAACGTAGCACCCTGGCCACGGCCTTCGCTCGTGCAGGAGAGGAATGCGTCCATCTCCGCCGCCGCCAGTGCACTGATGTGCAAACCGAACCCGTGTCCGTCCTTCTTCGTCGTGAAGCCCTGGGTGAACAGGCGCGGCGCATCCTCCGGCGCGATGCCCACCCCGTTGTCCGCCACGGTGATGCGCAGCCGCTGGGTGACGGTCCGCTCCACCCGGATGGTGAGAAGCTTGTCCGGCCGCCCGCTCTCCAGCAGCGCGTGGCACGCGTTGCTCAGCAGGTTGAGGAGGATCTGCAGCAGCTTGTGCCGATCCAACCGCACCAGGGGCACCTCGGTGTACTCGCGCCGCACCTGGATGCCCAGGCGCTCGAAGGACTCGGAGTGCAGCCGCAGCGCATCGTCGAGCAGCGGCGTCACCTCCAGCCGCTCCACCATCCCCGAGAAGCGCGCGTGCGCCTGCTGCATGCTCACCACGGACTTGATGTGCTCCACGCTCTTCTGCAGCGTGTGCACCTCCTCCAACAGCTCGTCGCGCTCGGTGGTCAGCTGCCCCGAGAGCGCCTGGAGGTAGGATGGGAGCGTCTTGCCCCGCGCATCCCCCGCGAGGAAGGTGGTGAGGTCCGCGGCGTGCTCGGCCAGCAGGCTCGTGGCCTTGCGCAGCCCCTGCACCCGCGACTGCTGGAGCCGCTCGGCCAGGAGGTTGACCGACACGTTGACGCTGTTGAGCGCGTTGCCCACGTTGTGCAGCACCCCCGTGGCCATCTCCGCCATGCCCGCCTGGCGCGACACATCCAGCAGGCTGCGGTGCATCTCGCCCAACCGCTCCTCGGCCTGCTTGCGGTCGGTGATGTCCCGCCCGAAGACGGTCATCCCCACCACCCGGCCATCCGGGTCACACACCGGGTTGACGGAGATGTCCAGCACCCGGGGCCGCTTGAGCTTGGAGGGCGAGGCCTCGAAGCGCACCCGCCGGCCGGCGAGCACCTGCCGGGCGCACTCGTCCCAGCGCCGCTTCAGGGACTCGGGAGCCCCCTCCGGGAAGAGCGGCTGCCCGGCCTGCACGTGTGACCCGATGATCTCGAGGAAGGCCTCCTTGAGCGCCGCGTTGGCCGCGATGAGCCGCCCCTCGGCATCCAACGAGCAGACGATGTCCTCGGTGTTCTCCAGCAGGCTCGTCAGCTTGCGCTCGCTCTCGCGCAGCGTGCGCAGCGCCCGCTCGAGCGCCGCGCTCGTCTGATCCCTCGAGGCGAGCAGCAGCCAGCTCATCGCCCAGGCCCCCATCATGACGATGGCGGTGAAGACGCAGCGCAGGAACTCGCCCGCGGGCGAGGCGTGGTACAGCGGCAGCACCAAGCCCACGCACAGGCTGACCGACAGGACGAAGGGCAGACTGGCCTTCGCGCCCAGCAGGTAGACGGAGGCCAGGGGAATCAGCATGCACACGGGGTGCAGGGCCACGTTCACGTCCTGCGTGCGCACCGCGGAGGCCAGCAGCCCCGCCGCGAGGATGGTGCACAGCAGCACCGCCGGGCCCCGCGAGGAGCTCGCCCCGCGCAGGACTCCCAGCGAGCCCACGAAGCCCGTCGCGCACACCGCGGTGATGAGCGCCAGCGGCCAGCGCGACGGCATCCCCACCACGTAGAACAGGAACAGCACGCACACCAGCAGCAGGATGAGGTTGATGCCCACCAGCATCCGGCAGCGGTTGAGCTCCTCGGCGGCCGACTGCCGCAGGGGCTCGGAGATGAACGCGTCCAGACGCGCCACCGCCCAGGACGACAGGCCCACGTGCGACGCACCCGGCCCCGGAGACTCCCGCCTCCCGGCTCCTGGTGCTTCGGCGACACTGGTGGACGTACTCGACATGCGGAGGGCGCTCTCCCCGGGTGGGCCCCTACCGCGCGAGTATGCCTGAAACCCGGCGGGCACCGCAGATCGCGAGAGCCCCGTGTGGGGCCCGCTCGCCGAGTCTCCAGGCACCCAGAGCGGGTAAACTTCACCTCACCCCGAAAAGCGCCGCATGCCCCCGCATGCCGCGCGTGCTACTCCTCCCACTCCACGTGAATCACGGCGCCGCGGCCCTCGCACGCCACCACCCGCGTCTGGATGTCCCGAGCCCCCGCCAGGGTGAGGCATGCCTCGATCACCCCCTGGTAGTAGGAGGGCTGGTCCATCACCTCGTTGAGCCACACCTCGCAGGAGGTGGGAGACAGCTCGGTGAGGCGCGACTCCACGTAGTTGTCCGCGCTGCGCAGGGTGTTGTTGAAGCGGCGCAGCGAGCGCAGCGGCCCGAGCAGCCGGGCCACCCCCACCATGGCGCGGCCCATCAGCGTGTGGACCATGCCGTTGACCACCTCCCGCCCCAGGTTGCGCCAACCCTCGGCGCGCGGCAGCGCCGGGTAGAGGTCCACCACGGTGAGCTCCAGCGCGCGCCGCCACGTCTCATGGGTGTAGGCGGGCAGCAGCGGCTTGGAGAGGTCCAACCCCACCTCGCGCAGGGCCTGCCAGGCGGGCGCCGACAGCCGGTTGCGCAGCGAGAAGCGGAAGAGCCCTTCGATCGTGTGCTCGAACACCAATCGCCGCTGGGGTGCGGGCGACCGCTCCACCCTCATGCTCTGAACTTCTCCGAGCCCCTGCATGCTCCACTCTCCCGTGACAGACACACGGAAAAAGTAGGAATGCACGCTTCTGATCCCCAGTGCGGGGCCGATCAGCGGGGCAACCCGGTGCTGCCAGGTGAACGGTTTTCCAGGCGCTCGGGGCAGCTGCCTGTTCAGTGGAGGACGCGGTGCTGATCCAGAAACGAGCCCGGCTGGTCGCGTGCTGCCCGGGCTGCTCCCACCCACGCCCCCTGGCGAGTACCTACCGTGAAGATGGAAAGGAGCCGCCATCATGGACACCTCTGGATGCACCCACCTGGACGCCCTGCGCGACGTCCGCCCGAGCAGCACGGCGGGGTGCGAGGACTGCCTGCGCTTCGGAGGGAAGTGGGTACACCTGCGCCTGTGCCTGGAGTGCGGGCATGTGGGCTGCTGTGACTCATCCCCCAACCACCACGCGACGAAGCACTTCCATGCCACGAAGCACCCCGTCATCCGCTCGTTCGAGCCGGGAGAGGACTGGGGGTGGTGCTACGTGGACGAGGTGATGATCGAAGGGGAGGAGCTGCGTCCGGCCGTCCCTCATCCCCACGCGGCCCAGCCTCCACCGGCCTGAGCCGGCGCCGCTCAGGCCGTCTTCACCAGGCCTCGCTCGACCGTCACGGGCCAGGGCGTCAGCCGCTGTCCGGTGCACGGGCCGCCCACACACAGGCCGTCGCTCGGACGGAACAGCGCCCCATGCCAGGAGCAGGAGATGAGCGAGCCATCGGGCGTCAGGTAGCGGTCGAGCTGCTGGGCGAGCGGCAGCCCCTGATGCGGGCAGCGATCCACGTACCCGTGGACCGCCTCGCCCACGCGCACCAGGAAGCCGTGGAAGAAGGCCTCGTCGATCTGCAGCACGACGTTGCGCGCCCCGGGAGAGGCGAGCGCGTCGAGCGTGCAGAGCGTCACCCCCGGTGGCGTCGAGTAGACGCGCACGCGCCCTTCAGTCACCGACGGGGCTCCGCGACGACCTGCTCGATGGCGCCGAAGAGGGAGCGGCCCGCCTCATCGAGCATCTCGATGCGCACCCGGTCCCCCCGGCGGAGGAAGGGCGTCTTCGGCGAGCCGGACATGAGGGTCTCCACGGTGCGGATCTCCGCGATGCAGGAGTAGCCGAGCCCGCCGTCGCGGATGGGCCTGCCCGGGCCGCCGTCGGGGCCGAGGTTGGACACCGTGCCCGAGCCGATGATGGAGCCCGCGCACAGGTCGCGCGTCTTCGCGGCGTGCGCGATGAGCGTGCCGAAGTCGAAGGTCATGTCCACCCCCGCGTTCGCCTGCCCGAAGGGCTGTCCATTCAGCGCCACGCGCAGGGGCAGGTGCAGCTTGCCCTCGCGCCACGCGCTCCCGAGTGCGTCCGGCGTCACCGCCACCGGAGAGAAGGCGGAGGCGGGCTTGGACTGGAAGAAGCCGAAGCCCTTCGCGAGCTCGCCGGGGATGAGGTTGCGCAGCGACACGTCATTGACCAGCACCACGAGCCGGACGGCCGCCAGCGCCTCCTCGCGCGTGGCACCCTGGCGCACGTCTCCGGTGATGACCGCGACCTCGCCCTCGAGATCGCACCCCCAGGCCTCGTCCGCGAGGGGGATGGGCTCGTGCGGCGCGAGGAAGGTGTCGGAGCCGCCCTGGTACATGAGCGGGTCGGTCCAGAAGCTCTCGGGCATCTCGGCCTTGCGGGCCTTGCGCACCAGCGCGACGTGGTTGACGTACGCCGAGCCGTCCGCCCACTGGTAGGCACGCGGCAGCGGGGAGGCACACTCCGCCTCGACGAAGGGCTGACGCGGAGCCTGGCCCCGGTGGAGCGCCTCGGACAACTCCCGCAGGCGCGGGCCACAGCGGTCCCACTCGTCGAGCGCACGCTGCAGCGTCGGCGCGATGGCCGTGGCGTCCGTGTACCCGGTCAAATCGTCCGACACGACGACCAGCCGGCCATCCCGTCCCGACTTCAGCGAGGCGAGCTTCACCGCTTCACTTCCGTCTTGGGCAGCCGGGCCTTCGGGAAGTCCGACCAGCAGGCGTCGTAGTCGCGCTGCAGGGCGGGCGTCTCCATCGCGAAGCGCGTGGGGGCGATCACCCAGCGGGTCTCGAACATGAAGGCGAGCGTGTTGGTGATTTTGTGCGGCGCGAGCTCGACGGCCACCGCGCGCTCGTAGCTCTCGCGGTCGGGGCCGTGGCCATTCATGCAGTTGTGCAGCGACGCGCCGCCGGGCGAGAAGCCCCCGGCCTTCGCGTCATACGCGCCGTGCACCAGGCCCATGAACTCGCTCATGATGTTGCGGTGGAACCAGGGCGGGCGGAAGGTGTTCTCGGCCACCATCCACCGCGGCGGGAAGATGACGAAGTCGCAGTTGGCGACCCCGGCCGTGTCGCTCGGCGAGGTGAGGACCGTGAAGATCGACGGATCCGGGTGGTCGTAGCTCACCGTGCCGATCGTGTTGAAGCGCGCCAGGTCATACTTGTACGGCGCGAGGTTGCCGTGCCACGCCACGACGTCCAGCGGCGAGTGGCTCATCTCGGTGCTCCACAGGCGCCCCTGGAACTTCTGGATGACGCGCGTGGGCCGCTCGACGTCCTCGAACGCGGCCACGGGCGTGAGGAAGTCGCGCGGGTTGGCGAGCCCGTTGGCCCCAATGGGCCCCAGGTCGGGGAGCCGGAACAGGGAGCCGTAGTTCTCGCAGACGTACCCACCCGCCTCGCCGTCGAGCAGCTCGACGCGGAAGCGCACGCCGCGAGGCACGACGCCGATCTCTCCCGGCGCGAGTCCGAGCACCCCCAGCTCGGTCACGA
>NZ_DASVSO010000295.1:0-6734 GCF_036388035.1 Archangium sp. | reverse complement strand
GAGCGGAGTCGGGCGCACGGGCGGCCGGAGCCGTGGCGGCACAGGCGGACGTGAAGAGGAACAGGGGGACGAGGAGACGAATCCAGGTGTTCTTCATGGCCGCGCAGCTTCCCACCGCCGTCACGGGCTCACCAGAGATTGCTCGTGAACAGGCAGTGGATGAGCTTCGTCTCGCCGGCTCGAACGTTCTCCACCTGGATGTCTGGCACGGGAGTGAGGAGCACGTCGGCGGTGAGGCGTGTGGAGCCCAGCTCGGAACTCGCGAGCGCATCCAACTGCTCCGAATGGAGAATGAAGCGCTCGGGGAGCTGCGTGAACCAGGTCAGGCTCTCCACGACCCGCTTTCCCTCGTAGCGCTGGTGCGAGGCGTAGAGCGCATGGAAGGGGCCGAGCACGCTCACGAGTAGGACGACGGCATCCTGGGTGTTCGACCCCATCGGGGAGTGCGGCAGATACACCCGGACATTGCGGCACGGGTAATAGAGGAGCGAGGGTTGGTCCCAGAGCCCGCAGCCCGGCATCACTTCCTGGATGCGCTGGAGGAATCCTCGCCAGGCCAGGCTTTCTTGCTGGGCAGCCATTCTCCGAGCCTCGCGCCACTGGGTCTCGATAGCCCCCCGGTAAGCAGGGTCATGGCTGGCGATGGATGCAGGATAGAACTGGCGGACGAGCTTGCTGAGTTCACTCGCGTCGGGATGGCTCACGGGTCAAACCTCCACGGCCCGAGTTACGGAAAGCTTTGAGGTTGAATGCCAGGTGTCTTGAACTTCGTAACATCGGCTCCAGGAATCACCTCCCGCAGGAGATCGCGCATCTTGATCCGGTAGGCATCGCAAAGAGCAGCGGTAGTGGCCGCGCGCTGCCGCAGAGCGAAGCGTGCAGCCTTGTTCGAGGATTCCGCGCAAGCCACCTGGGCATCTTCGTCCCAGATGGTTCCTTGCCAGTTCGCCACTGGCAAGCCGACTTCGGCATCACACCACGACCCCTCCGGATTCCGCCGGGAGACCCTCCCCAGGAGGACGTTCACCTGCGAGACCTGCCACCCACCCGCTCCTGGACCTGAATGGGGCACGATGACGTGGAATTGGAACGCGGACGGAGGAATTCCGCCAACCACCGGCGCCGCACAGCCGCTGATGCCAAAAGTAAACCAGCATCCCAGCAAGCATGCGCGCCAGATTCTCATCGGAATGCGGCTTGCTCTGGGAGTGAGTTGGAGGGGCATCCACTCACCGGAAACTCGAGGCGCAGGCGTGCGCCGCCCTCCGCCCGGTTCTCCGCCACCAGCGTTCCTCCGAACTGCTCCACCATCTCCCGCGACAGCGCCAGGCCCAGGCCCGTCCCCTTCTCGGGCCCCTTGGTCGTGAAGAAGGTCTCGAAGAGGCGCGGCAGCACGTCCGGTGGAAAGCCGGGGCCGTTGTCCTCCACCAGCAGCAGCACCCGCGCCCCCTCCTGCCTGCCGCGGATATGCACCTCGGCGCCGCGGCGCCCCTCCAGCGCGTCCCCCGCGTTCACCAGCAGGTTGAGCAGCACCTGCGCCAGCCTCCGGCGCACGGCCAGCACCGGAGGCAGCTCCGCCGGGATGTCCACCTCCAGCCGGGCCACATGCTGGAGCCGCAGCCGGGCAATCCGCGCCGCGTCGCTCACCACGTCCGCCAGCGCGCACTCCGTGGGCTCCTCCGCGTCCATGCGCGAGAAGCCCCTCAGGTCCGCGACGATCTGCCGCACGCGCTCGACGCCCACGCGCGTCTCCCGGAAGACCTCGGCCAGCTCCTCCCGCGACGCGGGCGTCTCGGACAGCACCTCCTGCTCGAGGTAGTCCAGGTTGGAGTGGATGAAGGCCACCGGGTTGTTGATTTCGTGTACCACGCTCGCCGCGAGCTGCCCGAGCGTGGCCAGCTTCTCCGAGTGGGCCCGGCGGCGCTCGCTGATGGCGAGCTGCTCGAGGGCCTCGCGCCGCGCTCGCTCCACGCGGCCCTCGGCCTCCGCCCGCTGGGCCTTGCGGAACTCACGGGCCCCGTATGCGCCGATGAGCGTGGCCGTCACCACCACGCCGGCCCACAGCAGCACCTCGGACACCGGGCGGCCCTCCACCCACAGCAGGCCCGAGACCCCCACGCTGCACAGCACTCCGGACAGGCTCGCGGACAGGGAGTCCTGCGGGTAGAGCAGGCACATGATGAGCGGCAAGCAGGGGAAGAAGTGGAAGTAGACGCTCCCGGTGGCCCCCGTGACGAGCACCAGCCCGATGAAGGACAGGCTGGCGACCGCGCTCAAGAAAGCCGAGTGCAGGCGCACCGCCGACGCGGACCGCTCGTCCATCAGCAGCGCGGAGGCCACCATGCCCAGGGCCCACAGGCAGCGGATCGCCAACGGCCAGCCGCTCAGCCCCGCCACGAGCACATCCAGCGAGTACTGCGACAGGATGCCCGCGGCGAACAGCAGCAGCATCTTCCGGCGCGGGCTCCACCTCGCGGGCGGCGGCGCCGCGGGCCCGACGCTCCACGGGCCCACCTTCTCGGGGGAGTCCCGGACGGTGGAGCGCAGAACGGTGGACGGGCTCATGGGTCGCTCCTGGAAGGGGGGCAGCCAGGATCCTCGGGGTCCCCCGCATCCTCGCACAGCCCAAGCCCCTCGTCTGGCCATCCCCTCGGGGAGGTACAGCGGGGAGGGAATCCGCCGCTGGATGCGAACCTCCGGAAGCCGCTACACCGAGCAGGTCTGGGCGGAGTGTGAGGTGTCCGCCACGTGAGCGCGGGACTCGACGAGGACCGGCACCCCATCCCCCTGGGCCAGCGTAGCGGCGCGCCGCCGCACCTGGAGCGAGTAGCGCGTGGCGGCCCGGAGCCTCACCCGCTGGAGCACTTGCGCGAAGACGATCTTCATCTCGTACGACGCGAAGGCCATGCCCAGGCAGCGCCTCGCCCCACCGCCGAAGGGGAAGTACTCATACGGGTTGAGCCGCCTGCCCAGGAAGCGCTCCGGCTCGAAACGCGTGGGCTCCGGCCACAGGTCCGCGCGGCGCTGGGTGAGGTAGATGCACGGCAGCACGGCCATGCCGGCCGGCACCTCCCACGGCCCGAGCTTCATCGGACGCCGCAGCACCCGCCCCACCAGCGGCACGACGGGCAGCAGGCGCATCGCCTCCTTCAAGGTCGCGTCCACGTACTCCAGCCGGTTCACCTGTCCCGGCTCCACCGGCCCGCTCCCCGCCACCCCGTCGAGTTCGGCCCGGAGCTTCTGCTCCACCTCGGGCCGCTGGAGCACATGGTGGAATGTCCACGCGAGCGCCGTCGCCGTCGTCTCGTGTCCCGCCGTCAGGAGGGTGATCGCCTCGTCACGCAATTCCTGATCGGACATGGGCTGGCCGTCCTCGTCCCGCGCCTGCATCAGCATCGACAGGACGTCCTCGCGGCCCTTGAGACCCTCGGCCCGGCGCCGGGCGAACTCCGCGAAGAGGTACGCGTCCACCTCGCGCATGAGGCGGCTCAACTGGGTCCACGGCAGCGCCCGGCTCACATCGGCCTTCAGCGGACCCAGGTGGAGGGGCTCACTGCCCAGCGAGAGCAACCGGAGCACCCGGCTCGCCGGGAGCGTGGCGCTCAGGAACAGCATGGCCGGGTGCGAGCCCACGTTGAGCAACCGCACGAACAGCTCGCGGAAGTGCGCGAACGTCTCTCCCTCCGAGAGGCCGAACACCGTCTCCAGGATGATGTCCAGGGTGATGCGCTGGAACTCCCCATGGAGGGAGAAGGCCCTGTCCAGCGGCCACCGGTCGATGGCGCGGTCGGCGGCAGCCCGCATCGCCCGTCCGTAGGACAACATCCGCTCACCGTGGAAGGGCGGCGTCATCAACCGCCGCTCGCGGATGTGCTCCTCCCCATCGAGCAGCACCAGCGAGTTCTTCCCCAGCAGCGGCTCCGTCACCCGGTTGACGGGTCTCAACAGGAGGTCCTCGGGCTTGCCGGTGAAGACTTGGCGGATGAGCTCCGGGTTGCTGAGGAAGACGAAGGGCGGGTTTTGAGGGAATCGCACCACGAAGCAGTCACCGTGGCGTCGGGTGGCCTCCTCCATGAACTCGATGGGCCGGGTGGTCCATTGATAGAGCTGGAGAAGGCTCGGCAGGGTGATGCGAGGAGGAAGCATGGTCGGACCCCCGGTTGCGACACACCGCAGCCCGACGACCGTTCATGCGCCTGTTCCGGTCGAGGGGCCAGGGCGGCCAATCACATCCGTAGGAAAGAAGCAGTTGGCCGCCGATGTGATGCCCGGTGGATGACGCCTGCTCGCCCGCTTCACCGGGTGAGGAAGACGAGGTCGTCCACGTCATCGTAGACGCCGCCGGGGCATGGCTCGGCGCTGCCGGCGTAGCGGAACACGCCCCGCACCGCCTGCAGCGAGCCCGCTGGCAGCACGAACGTCGCCGACAGCACCTGCGCCCCCGGCCGGCTCGGCGTGAGCGTCGTCAGGTACGTCCACGCCGGGCTGCGCGCGTCCGCCGCCGAGTACAAGTCCAACCGGTTCGCCTCCGGCTCCTCGTACGCCCACACCGTGGCCTCCACCCGCACCGTCTTCCCCGGCGCCAGAGTGCCTCCGTCCACCGTCGTCACGCGCAGGCCGTCGAGCGCCTCGTCCCGCGCGCTCTTGCCGCCCTCGCCGTCCACGCACGAGCCGTGCAGCGCGTTGGGCGCGTTCAACTCCAGGCCGAGCGACCCCCGCCCCGACAGCAGCGAGCCCGAGCCACACCCCGGCCCCGCTCCATCGCACCGCGGCGCCCGCAGCTCGGGGTCGAACATCGCCCGCTCCACGCCACAGCCCTCCTCGCCGCACTGCCGCGCCTCCACCTCGCACGGGCCGCACTCCAGCGTCCCGCCGCAGCCATCGGGCATCGCGCCACACGTCCGGCCCGCCCCCTCGCACGTCACCGGCAGGCACACCTCGGGCACCACGTACCGCTCGCTCGTGGCCAGCGTCCCCGCCAGCTCATTGGAGCCACCCGCCACCAGCACCCCGCCCTCCGCCAGCCGCATCACGCCCGCGCCCCGCCGCGCCTCGCGCAGCGCCGGCTCCGCGCTCCACGCATCCAACGCCGGGTCGTACCGCTCCACCGATGCGAGCGCCCCCGACAGCATGTGGAAGCCGCCCACCACCAGCACCCGCCCGTCCTCGGACACGAGCGCCCCGTGCGCCTCGCGCGGCGTGCCCGGCGTCGCCGCCAGCCGCCACTCGCCATTCACCGGCTCGTACAGCTCCGCCGTGGCCGCCGCGCGCGCCGTCGTGCCGCCCACCACCAGCACCCGCCCGTCCGGCAACAGCGTCACCGAGTGCCCCGAGCGGTGCGTCCCCGCCGCGCCTCCCACCGGCCCCGCCTTCGTCCACTGGCCGCTCGTCGGCTCATACACCTCCGCCTGCAGCCCGCTCACGAAGAGCACCTTGCCGCTCGCCAGCACCACGCCCGTCTGGGTCCCGCTGCGCGCGGACGTCGGCGCGCCCGTGCTCGTCCACCGTCCCGTCGCCGGGTCGAACAGCTCCGCGGAGCGCACCGGGTGCCGATCCACGTCGAAGCCGCCCGCCACCAGCACGCGCCCGTCGGGCAGCAGCACCGCCGCCGGGTCGTTGCGCGCCTCGGCCATGTCCGGCACCGGCGTCCACCGGCCCGTGCCCGCGTCGTACAGCTCGGCGCTCGCCAGCGCCCCGAAGGAGGCCGAGTACGTGCCGCCCGCCACCAGCACGCGCCCGTCCCTCAGCGCCACCAGCGCGTGGTGGCGCCGAGGCGTGCGCATCGCCCCCGTGGCCCGCCACTCCCCCGTCTCGGGGTCGTACAGCTCGCAGCTCGACAGCGTGCGGTTGCCGTCATGTCCCCCCGCCGCCAGCACGCGCCCGTCCCTCAGCGCCACCAGGGGCAGCAGCTTGCGCGGCGTGCCCAGCGCCCGGGACAGCCGCTCCACCGACGCATCCTCCGGCGGCGGAGCCGAGCTGCACGAGAACACCAGCGTGAAGAGCGCCAGCATGGCGCAGGACGTCGAAACCCTTTTCATGACCCTTCCCACTCCGTTCCGAGAGGGACGGGTCTACACGCCGGGTCTGACATCTCCGGAGCGCACTTTCCTTGCGATTCCGGGGGGTTATCGTCCTGCGTGTGACACCGCCGACGCGAGCCGCGGGGCACATGCCGCGGCCCGTCATGGGCCCGTCACCGGCTCGTCATGGAGCCGTCCAGCTCGTGGTGCCAGGCGTGGTCCTCGTTCTCCACGTCCTCGTCGTTCACCGGCTCGGCGTCCATGCCGGAGTGGTGCCGGGGAGGCAGCGCGCCGCCGTCATCGTCCTCGAGCTTCAGCAGGTGCGGGGTGCGCTCGAGGAACACCTCGCCATCGCGCACGTGGCGCACGTCCGAGTACTCCACCAGGAACTCGTCGCGCGAGAGCAGCCCCGGCTCCATCTCGAAGTGGCTCTCCCCCACCGCGCGCACGCGCCCCACCCGCCGCCCCTCCACGTCCCGCACCACCATTCCCTCACGCACCGCTTCATGTCCCACCATGGCGTCCTCCTCGCGAGCACCCGGTCCGTCCCACCTCGGGCCTCTCCTTCTGAGTGGGAAACATCCGGCGCTTCGGCAATGGCCGACGGCTGGCAGGTGGGGGGAGCTGGGAGGCAGGGGGTGGCTCCTCGCCCTGGCACGCGTGCGGAGAGCACTGGCGCGAAGCCGCGCGAGTGACGGGTGCCTAACGTAGAGG
>NZ_DASVSO010000294.1:0-7017 GCF_036388035.1 Archangium sp. | reverse complement strand
GGGCGAAGCCGGGGAAACTCAACGTTCCGCTCCACGGGCGTCAGGAATTCCAGCCCACCTCAGTGTATAGGGGACACCAACATGGAGTGCCTGACATGCCCATCGAGTTCTATTCGGTCCAGGATGCCTACGGCTGCTTCTCCAACTTCTCCGCGCATCCCATCTCCCTGGACGGAAAGCGCTGGCCCACCACCGAGCACTACTTCCAGGCCCAGAAGTTCGTTGGGACCGATGCCGCGTACGCGGAGCGGATTCGCGAGGCCACCAGCCCGATGATCGCCGCCCGTCTCGGCCGCAGCCGGAAGCATCCCCTGCGTCGGGACTGGGAGTCGGTGAAGGATGACGTCATGCGCCGGGCCGTGCTCGCCAAGTTCGAGACACACGCCGACGCCCGGGCGGTCCTGCTGTCCACCGGCGAGGAGCCGCTCATCGAGAAGACCACCGATGACCACTACTGGGGCTGCGGCTCGACGGGCACAGGCAAGAATCGACTCGGGCAGATTCTCGTGGAGGTTCGTGCTCGCCTGCGCGGTTGAATCCGGGCCCGTGTTGGCGGCAACGTCGCACGCCTCCGGCACCGCTCCCCCCTCTGTATAATCGGAGCCCTCTGATGGGTCAGGAGGCGGAGCGATGTCCTGGGGGTGGCGAGACGGTGTGGCGCGTATCTGGCTCGTTCTGGTGCTGATGGGACTGCCGCTCGGCGCTGCCGGGGCAGAGGAGCGCTTCCTCCTCATCTGGGAGAGCGCCCCCACTGCCAGGGCCGCACAGGCGGCGCTGGCGAAGCTCCAAGCGCCTCCCTGGAAGGGCTTTGTCTTCCCGAAGGAGGGCTACCCTCGCATCGAGGAGTCCTCGAAGGTGCCTGGGCTCCGGCCCGGCTCCTGGGTGGTCATGATGGGCGCGTGCTCCACCGTGGCGGAGGGAAGCGCTCGCACGGATCTGCTGCGCATCATGGGAAAGCTGCTGGGCGCGCCCGTGAAGCCCTCTGTTCGGAAGCTCCAGGACGCACGGCCCCTCGCCTGCCCGGAGCTCCTGACGATGAGGAGAGGTTCCCACCTCACGGAAGAGACGGCCAATCCCCGGCACGAACTCGAGATTTTCGAGGTCCCCGGGGAGGGGTGGAGCCCTCCTGCTGGTGTCGAGGCTGGAGACTTGATCGTGCTCCTCGAGGTCGATGGCCGGCCCGTGGATGGCCGGTTCCTGCCGATGCGCTCCGACTTCTTCGAGTGCCTCTTCTCGGACTTCTGCCCGCTCATCCTCATCCGAGAACCCAAACGTCCCGAGCGATTCGTGGCCCTCCTGCGTGACGGTTTCGCAGAGGCCGTGAAGGACTTCTCTTGCGACACGTACAACGAGGAGGAGCCGAGGCCGACGCAGGGCACGACCCCTCTGGAGCCGCCCAACAGGTACGAAGTCTTCGCCCTCGCCCGGCTGGAGGTGACGTGGAACGACCAGCGGCTGCTGAAGGTCCAGCGCAAGGAGCTTGGCGTCAAATGCTGCCTGGCGCTGGAAGAGACCTGCCGCGAGCCGCTGAAGAAAGGGGAGGAGTGACAGCGGCCCGCCTCAGCACCTGCAAGCCCAAACCGTAACGATGTGAATTTTTTGTACTGTTACTAACAGTTCCCGCTCCCTCCAGTTTAGCCTCCCGTCGCTGCGCCTCCCGCGCAGCATGGTTGCAACTCAAAGAAAGATGCTCCCGCGGAGAAACGTGGGGGTGAGGGGCGGTTGAAATGCATCGTGTGGGATTGACGTGTTTGCTGGCGGCGGCAGTGATTCTTGGCGCGTTGAACTGTAGCCCGAGCGAATCCGGGCCAGAGCCCGTGCAAGGGACGGAGAAGGTGAGCACCGCCGGCCGTCAGCTCGAGGGGGACAGCTGCTCCCTCTGCCTTGACCTCCGCCTGGGCGACGGCGGCATCTCCCTGGGCGACTACAACGTGTTCCTGCTCAAGGACTACACCGGAGTCGGCAACGTCGGGGGCAAGGTGGCAGCGGGTGGCAACATCCGCATGCCCAGCGTCGAGGTGGGCGAGAAGCTGCCGGACGACAACGTCTCCAACACGTTGGTGGCGGGTGGTAACTTGACCCTCGATGGTGGCACCGTTTACGGCGACACCTGGTATGGGAGCGGCTCCCCTCCCACCCCGAGCGTGACTATCAAGAGGGGTACGGTAAAGCACGGCACGCCCCCTAACTTCGCGACCTATGGCTTCGAGGAACGGTTCACCGAGCTGCGCAGCCTGTCCTCGCGGTTGGCCAACCTGAAGAGCAATGGCCACTTCGACATCGCCACATGGAAATGGGTCGGCCCGAGCTCGTGCCTGAATGTTTTCGAGTTCAACGCGAGCGACTTCAGCAAGTGGTGGGCACTCGAGGCGCAGGCCGGCTCGTTCGTGGTGATCAACATCCATGGGAAGTCAGCCTCCTTCCCCGTCGGCATTGGTGGCATCGACTCGTCCAACTCGCGGCGCGTGCTCTACAACTTCGTGGATGCCACCAGCCTTACGGCGAAGAACTTCGGCTTGATGGGCACGGTGCTGGCGCCCAACGCCGAGGTCACCTTCGAGGAGGGAAATTGGTCCGGTGGCGTCTATGCCGTTTCGCTGAACACGCTCAAGGCCTCAATCCAAAACAACCCGCTGTACGAGCTGGCGGGGGTCGACTGCGGGGCCAGCGCCTACTGCGATGGCACCTGCGAGGAGAAGAAGGAGCTCGGAGTCGCATGCGGCAGCGACAACCAGTGCGACAGCGAGAAGTGCGTGGACGGGTTCTGCTGCAACACGGCGTGCGACGGGGAATGTGACGCCTGCAACCTGGAAGGGCACAAGGGCATGTGCAGCATGGTTTCCTCGGAGGTGAAGTGCCGGGCCTCGGGGGGCGACTGCGACGTGGCGGAGTACTGCACGGGAGCGGAAGCGGCCTGCCCCGCGGACGCGGTGGCCGAGGCCGGCGCTTCTTGCCGAGCGGGTTCAGGAAGCTGCGATGTGGCGGAAGCCTGTGATGGCTCGAGCAAGGCTTGCCCTCCGGATAGGCACCTCCCCGACGAGGCGGACTGCGGCACGAGCACCGGAGAATGGGGTAGCTGCGAAGGATTCAGTGACTACTGCGACCCGTCAGGGACGGAGTCAAGGACCGTGACGGCTTCCACCTGTGGGGCTGGGACGTGCGCGCCGTCGAGCACCCGCACGGAGACGCGGAGTTGTACGCGGGAGCCACCTGGGCCGCAGCCCTGCCCCGAGGACTCCGAGAGCTGGGGTACCTGTGGTGGGTTCAATGGCGTCTGCGGTGAGACGGGCACTCAAGCGCACTCCAAGACCACCTATAAATACGACTGCGCCACGGGAAAGTGTGAGGGGACAACCGTCAACGACACGGTGACGTGCACACGCAGCACTGCGGGGGTGCAGTGCCGTGCGGCTGCCCACCTTGCTTGCGATGTTGCTGAGTACTGCTCTGGCGGCGTTTGCCCGGCCGATGGCAAGACGCCAGCTGGTACCCTGTGTGATGACGGCAACACCTGCACCACGAGTGACAAGTGCGACGGCGCAGGCTCCTGCAATGGGATGACGCAGGTGCCGTCATGCCCCGTGGGCTCCGAGACCGTGGATGCCTGTGGTGGGTTTAGTAACACCTGCGATGAGACGGGCACTCGACTGCGCACCAAGACCACGTACAAATACAACTGCGCCACGGCGAAGTGTGAGGCGACTACCGTCAAGACCACGGAGTCGTGTACACGCAGCACGGCGGGGGTACAGTGTCGCGCTGCCGGTGTTTGCGACGTCGCCGAGTACTGCTCTGGCGGCGTTTGCCCGGCCGATGGCAAGGCGGCAGATGGCTCCTCGTGCGGCTCCGGGCGGATTTGCGAAGCGGGCACATGTGAGAGCCCGCCCGCGAACTGCCCAAGCATGACGAAGAGTTGGGGTCAGTGGCAGCCGGCCTGGAAAAGCAATCCAGCCACCCAGGGAGCCTACTTCTGCTCTGGGACTGTTCCCGCGGCCAGCCATGGCAGCCTCCCCGTTACGGTCGAGACGACCAGCTCGGGTCGCGTCGGCAGGGCCCAATTCACCTGTGACAATGGCTCATGGAGGACCGAGGGAGGAGCATCCTGTGACGGCAAAACAAAAATTATCCCCGACGAAAAAATCGTGTGCCGCGGCTCGGATACCGAGTCTGTCCTGTGGATCGGCTGGTACATGGGCGATCTCAAACGATGCCCGGATCGCGGCGGGCTCGAGTATTGGCTCGGGCGATACCATAGCGATGACTCGGGCAATTATTGCTTGGTGTATGGCAAATACACTCCAGCATACGACGCCTGCTACCGCGCAGCGTTTCAAGCACACCCCGAAGTCCTGGAAGTCCAAGCGAACGGTGGTCACATCACCTCAGATGCCGAGGACTTCTTCTGCGGTTTGGATGCTGCCTATCCTTGGACTTCGAACGACCTCTTCCGCACCGGAAACATTTGCAAGTACAAGCCCTGAGTCGTCGTAGCGCGCCTTGTTGAGGTGCGAGCCGGCATTCGCTTTCTGCCGGCTCGCGCCCACAAGCGGGGGCGGATTCACAAGCGGGCCTGTGTCAGTCGAGCAGCTGCATGAGGTCCGCCCGCGTGATGGCCGCGGCCCCGGAGGCCCCGCCGAGCGCGGACTCGAAGAGCGCGCGCTTCTTGTCCTGGAGGGTGAGGATCTTCTCCTCCACCGTGCCCTGAGACACCAGCCGGTACACCATCACCGGCCGCTGCTGGCCGATGCGGTGCGCTCGGTCCGCCGCCTGCGCTTCCACGGACGGGTTCCACCACGGGTCCACCAGGAAGACGTGGTCCGCCGCCGTGAGGTTGAGCCCCGTGGCGCCCGCCTTGAGCGAGATGAGCATCACGGGCGGGCCCTTCGGGTCCTGGAACGACTCGGCCACGGCGCCCCGGTTGCTCGTGCTTCCGTCCAGCCGGATGAAGCCGATGCCGGCCTCCTTCAGCTCCGGCTCGATGAGGTCCAGCATGGACGTCCACTGCGAGAAGACGAGCGCCTTGTGTCCGTCCTCCACCGCCGTGCCGAGCGCCTCCACCAGCGCCTGCACCTTGGAGGACGTCTTGGCCTGCTGGCCCGGCACCAGGGCGGGGTGGCACGCCGCCTGACGCAGTCGCAGCAGGGCCTCCAGCGCCTTGAGCACGCTGCCGCCCTCCTCGAGCTGGGACACCACCTCCTCGCGCGTGGCGGCGTACACCGCGTCATAGACGGCGCGCTCCCGCTCGTTGAGGGTGACGTGCCGCACGGACTCGGTGCGCGGCGGGAGCTCGGGCGCCACGTCCCGCTTGAGCCTGCGCAGCACGAAGGGGCGGATGCGCGCGCGCAGTCGCTCCACCGCTCCCTTCTGGTTGTCCGATACGGGCCGCGCCCACCGCTCGTCGAACTCCTTGCGCCCCCCGAGCAGCCCCGGGTTGGTGAAGTGCATCAGGCTCCAGAGCTCCTCGAGCCGGTTCTCGATGGGGGTGCCGCTCAGGGCCACCCGGAAGGCGGCCTGGAGTCCGTACGCCGCGCGCGCCACCTGGCTGTCCGGGTTCTTGATGGCCTGGGCCTCGTCCAGCACCACCGTGTCCCACTCCCTGGCCCCGAGGAGCTCCGCGTCCAGGCGCAGCAGCGCATAGGTGGTGAGCGTCACGTCGGCCGTCTCGTCCAGGGTGCGGCCGGGGCCGTGGTAGACGGAGACCTTCAGCGAGGGACGGAAGCGCTTCACCTCCGCCTCCCAGTTGGGGAGCACGCTCGTGGGGGCCACCACCAGGGTGCCCGGCCCCAACGTGCAGATGGTCTGCAGCGTCTTGCCCAGGCCCATGTCGTCCGCGAGCACGCCGCCGAGGCCCGCCTGTCGCAGGAAGGTGAGCCAGCTCACGCCCTGGAGCTGGTAGGGGCGCAGCGTCGCGGTGAGGTCCTTCGGGAGCTGCACGTCCGGCAGCTTCTCGAAGCCCTGCACCAGGGGCGCCAGCCGCTCGAGCCCGGGCGGGGGCGGGTGCTCCAGCGCGTCGCACAGGCCGGTGAGCTGCGGGATGGCGTGGTTGGCGAGCCGCCCGTCCGTCCCGCGCGCCGCCAGCAGGTCCGCCACGCGCTGGCCGTGCGTCTTCAGCCACGCGGTGGGCAGGGGCGCCCACCCGCCGCCCTCCAGGGGGACCAGCCCCAGCCCCTCTTCCCACGCACGGATCACCGCACTCGCGTCCACCGAGCGTGGCGCGCCCGGTTCCGCCCCCTCCACCTGGAAGTCGAGCGAGAAGCCCACCCGCGGCACGCCGGCCTGCGTGGCGCCCGCGTCCACCGAGAGGGTGGGGCGGAGCTGCACGTGGGGGCTCACCACGCGCGCCGCGTCCCCGGTGAGGCCGCCGCGCCAGCGCCGCAGCTTGTCGGCGAGCTGTACCGCCTCCGGGCCCTGCACCGTCACGCGCCGGCCGGGCACCATGTTCAGCTCGTCGCGCAGCTCGTGGATGAGCTTCTGCTCGGCCGCCTCGTCGCGCACGGGCACCGCGCCCTTCAGGTACACCATGCGCCCGTTGTCGATGCGCACCGAGGGCGGCGAGCCGTACACCAGCGTGGGCAGCACCGAGAGGCCGGAGTCCAGCTGGTTGAGCTCCACCGAGATGCGCGGCTTGAGGGTGCGGTCGATGGGCGGCAGCCGCTGGCTCTTCACGTCCACCGGCATGCGGCGCGCGAAGTCCGGCAGCACCTTCCCGGTGAGGTCCCCCATCTGCGCGGGCGAGAAGACGCGCTCCTGCGGCAGGTGCTCCAGTCGAGCGCCGGTGAGGGCCTGCTCGCCGAGCCGGCAGAGCGTGCCCCCGCACATCACCAGCCCGGGGCTCACCACCTCGGTGATGCGCGGGTCCTTCTCCACCTTGAGCACCGTCTGCTCGCCGCGGTCCTCCACGGTGACGCGCGGAAGGAGGGGCTCGCTCGAGACGGACACCAGTGCGCCGTCGAAGATGACGGTGCGCGCGGGCTCCAGCACGCGCAGGAGCGCTTCGAGTCGCTCGGGCGGAAGCGC
>NZ_DASVSO010000293.1:0-4511 GCF_036388035.1 Archangium sp. | reverse complement strand
CGCTGGGGCCCTGGTCGAGCACCTGCCCCTGGTGCAGCAGCACCACCCGGTCGCACAGGTAGTCCACCTCGCCCATGACGTGCGTGGAGAAGAGGATGGCCTTGCCCGCGTCTCGCGCCGCGCGGATGGCGTCCAGCAGGAAGCGCCCGGAGAGCACGTCCAGCGCCGTGGTGGGCTCGTCCAGGATGAGCGCCGGTGGATCATGCAGGAACGCCCGCGCCACGTTCGCCCGCTGCTTCTGTCCCGCCGACAGCGTGCCGCACGGCTTGTCCGCGAAGGGCCCCATCTCGAAGCGGGCGAGGAGCTCCTCGGTGCGCCGCTTCAGCTCCGCCCCCTTCAGCTCGTGCAGCTGGCCGAAGAAGGTGAGCACCTCGCGCGGCGTCAGCCGCTGGGACAGCGCCGTGTCCCCGGAGAGGAAGCCCAGCCGCTGCTTGATGGGGAAGGCGTCCGTCGCGGTGCTCGCCCCGGCCACCAGGCCCTCGCCCTCGGAGGGCGTGAGCACGCCGGCCAGCATCCGCAGCAGCGTCGTCTTCCCCGCGCCGTTGGGGCCGAGCAGGCCCACCACCTCTCCGGCGGCCACCGAGAAGCTCGCCTCCTTCACGGCGGTGAAACCTCCGTAGTGCTTCGTCAGCTTCCGCGCTTCGATCATGGTGTGTCCCTCCCCCTGCGAAGAATGACTCCCTGCTCAGTCGGAGCCCTGCGGCACCCAGCGCCGGGCCTTGCTGCGCAGCTGCTCGAGCTGCCGCCAGTGCTGCTCCACCGCCTCGCGCCCCGTGTCCGTGACGGCGATGCGGGTGAGGGGCGTCTTGCCCTTGAACTGCTTCTCCACCGAGACGAACCCCGCCTCCTCCAGCTTGGACAGGTGGCTGGAGAGGTTGCCCTTGGACAGCCCGGTGAGGCGTTGCAGGTAGAGGAAGTCCGCGCTCTCGCACGAGGTGAGGGCGGTGAGCAGGGCCAGCCGCGCGGGCTCGTGGATGAGCCGGTCGAGCGTCGCCAGCTCCTCGAAGGGGGCCTTCATTCCGGCACCGCCTCGCTCTCCGGCTCGGGCTCGTTCCCCAGCGTGCGCGCGAGCAGCCGGTGGTCCAGCGCGCCCATCACCACGACGGCCACGCCCCAGGTGCCCGCCAGGGTGACGGCCCCGGCGCGGCTGTCCGTGGTGAAGGGCAGCGAGCGGAGCAGGGCATACACCGGGCTGGCCTCCATCGCATGCAGCAGCGCGAGGGTGGCGAAGCCGGCGGCCACGCCCAGGTAGTGGTGCGCGACGCGGCCGCTCCAGTGCCAGTACCACACGAGGGCCAGCGCCGAGAGGAAGAGGGAGCCGGACAGCGGCGCGTCGGTGAGCTGCGTGGACTTGCGGATGAAGGCGGTGAGCAGCCCCAGCATGAGCCCGGCGAACAGGGAGACTCCAATGGCCCGCTGCATGCGCTGGCGCGTGGAGGCGCTCATCCGCACCTCTCCGAAGCGCCGCCGGTAGTACGCCCCCGCCCACGCGTAGAGCCCCGTGGCCAGCAGCATCCCCCCCAGCATGACGAGCGAGGCCACCGCCAGGCGCGCCTTGGTGTCCGTCCCTTCCGGCTGGGGCAGGGCCAGCCATGCCGCGAAGCCGAGCTGCACCAGCCCGAAGGGCACGAAGCGCAGGCCCTGGAGCCAGTCGTAGTACGTCGTCACGAATTGGATGCGCTGGAGCTGTTGCTCGGACATGGCGGCCTCCGCCCTCGGTGGGCAGACAGGTTTGCGTTACAAACCAAGAGGTAACGCGCTTGCCCGCTCGGTGTCAACAACCCGTTTGCGGTACAAACCGCGAGCGGCCTACCAGGTGCCCACGCCGAGGTGCAGCCCGCCGCGGGCCTCCACTTCCTCCAGGAGCGCGGAGCCGCCGAGCGCCAGGCCGTAGGCGGGCATGGACTCGGTGACGAGCCGGCCGTCCTCGCGCGACAGGTACGTCACCGGGGCGGACAGGCGGGAGAAGCCGAAGGCGCGCAGCAGCTTCTCCGCGGAGCGGGTGATGAGGAAGACGAGGGCGAGCTCCACGCCGCGCTCGGCGAGGAGGGCCAGCGCACGCCGGGTGAGCCGGGTGCCCAGGCCCTGGTGCTGGTGCTCGGGCGCCACCGCGATGCCCAGGCCCGCCACCTTCACCGGGCGGCCTCCCAGCAGCACCTCGCGGAAGGTGACGGCGCGGAAGCCCGCGAGCGCCCCGTCGCGCCGCACCGTCACCACCACGTCCGGCCGCGTGTCGTAGTAGTAGCGGTCCGTCAGCGGGTGCTCTCCCGGGAAGGCGCGGGCCACGAGCGCGCACAGCTCCGCCTCCAGCCCGGGCGGGAGCGCGTCGGTGGCGTGGACCTCGAGCGACTCCCGCTCCTCGGGGGGCGGCCGGACCCGGCCGCGCGCCTTCACTGTCTCGTTGTAGAGCACCACCTTGTGCAGCTCCACCGTGCCGCCGAAGACGGAGAGGCACAGCACGTCGCGCAGCAGGCCCTCGGCGCCCTCGCTTCGGCGCAGGCCCTTGCCCCCGAGCACGCGCATGAGGCCCTGGGCCGCGTCCACCGCCGCCTCCACGCCGTGCAGCTTGAGGATGGAGAGGGTGCCGAACACGTCCTCGCCCCGGGAGAGCGCGCCGAGCGCCGAGTCCAGCAGCGCCTCCAGCGTCTCCTCGGCCACGCGCATGCGCACCAGCCGCTCCTGAATGTATTGGTGGCGCCCCAGCGGCTCGCCGAAGGTGCGGCGCTCCTGCGCATGGGCCAGCCCGCGCTCCAGGCCGCGGCGCACCGCCGCGAGGTACAGCACCCCGGTGAGCAGCCGCTCCTCGGTGAAGGTGGTGCGGAACAGCCGCACGCCGTCTCCCGGCTCGCCCAGCCGCGCGTCCCCGGGCAGCACCACCCGGCGGGCGAGGAGGTGGCCGGTGGCGGAGGTGCCAAGGCCCGTGAGGTCCGTCACCGGGCGTGCGTGGACGCCGGGCAGGGCCGTCTCCACGAGGAAGAGGTTCATCGCGTGGGAGGCGGGCACGCCGGCCAGTCGCGCGGAGACGATGGCCAGGTCCGCGGGGCCCACGTTGGTGATGCTGGACTTGCGCGCGTCGAGCCGGAGGCCGTCCGCGGTGGGCACCACGCGGGCGCGCAGGGCGAGGATGTCGGTGCCGGCACGGGGCTCGGAGTTGGCGATGGCGCCCACCCACTCGCCGGAGAGGAGTCGGGGAAGGTAGCGGGTGCGCTGGGCCTCGGTGCCGGCGTGGGCCAGGAGGCGCACGCAGACGAGCTGCGCGAGCAGCGAGGTGGCCAGCCCGAGGTCGCCCGAGCCCGCCGCGAAGCCTCCGAGCGCATGCACCGCGCCCACGAGCCCCTCGCCCCCGAGGGCCGGGTCGAGCGCCGCGCGGAACATCCCCGCCTCACCGAGCCGGAGGAACGCCGTGCGGTCCAGTCCCATGGGGAGTGGTTCAGGGGGAGGGCCTGCCTTCCGCTGCTGGCGGCCCGTTCTCGTGCGTTCAGCACGGTAGCGCTCTCCCAGGGTGTGGAATCGTTCGTACAGCGTGCCGTTCATGCGGGCCCTCCGGAGGCAGAGGACTCTACCTCCAGGAGGTACCGGGACCGGGGAGGATAGACTCCAGGGTCACATGTCCAGGACCTTCCCGCCTCTCGGCTTGCTGTCGCTGGACAACCGGGTCATTGAGACACGAGCGCATGAAGTTCTATCAACTCACGAAGGATCCATCGCCCCGCTATACGGGCTACCTGAACGCCTCGCACAAGTGGGGGCTGCCCGGTGTGGAGCCCTGCCCGACCTGCAAGGCAGGAGGAGGGTGGGGGGTCGAATATCCATGCGTGGATCTGTCGAGCCTGCCTCCACATGAGCTGAAGAAGCTGTCTGACCCCTGGCCCGTAACGCGCGAGGAAATTGAGCGACTGCGTGAGGTGGTTCGGCCATTGGTTCCCCCGGAGACCCGGCTCGAGCCAGGAACAATGCTCGGCCCGTTGGTGGGGACGGGGTTGGGCTACTTTGGCCAGCTTTTCATGCAAGAGCCCTGGGTGCTCTACATGCGCCGCGAGGCGTTGGAGCGGCTGCGAGAAGCGGGGATGCGGGGCCTTCAGGGCTGCCCCACCCAGATACGGTTCCGCACCAAACACGCGCCCGAGCTGCTCGAGATGCAGTTGCAGACGCAAGGCCAGTATCATCCCGACTGCCTGCCGCCGAACCGCAGGCCCCCCTGTCCTACGTGCGGAAACGAGTTCCGCGAGCGCCCGGACCCCATCGTCCTGGAGGCCGCCTCGCTCCCCACGGAGCTCGACCTCTTCCGCTTGAGGCAGGCGTGGATGCTCATCGTCGCCAACGAGCGCTTCGTGGAAACGGTGGGGCGCCTGGAGCTGGATGGGGTGCTCTTCCAGGAGCTGGAGGTCCGCTGACCGGGGTGGGCTCGGCGTCCGCCCAGTTCCCGGCCAGCGGTGTCTCGGAGGCCGTCCCCGTCAGTTGACAGTGAACTCGCGCGAGTAGCCGGTGTAGGGGCGGATGAGCCCGTCCCA
>NZ_DASVSO010000292.1:0-9796 GCF_036388035.1 Archangium sp. | reverse complement strand
CGCGTTCTGCTGGCGCACGTGCTGGATGATCTCGAAGGGCGTGCGCGCGGCCCCCTCGCGGGTGGACAGGGCGCGCTCCACCAGATTCTCGATGCCGTACTGCGCCTCCACCTGCTGGAGCCGCCGGTAGAAGGCGGCCTTGATGAAGCGGTAGGCGTTCTCCACGGAGGTGGGCTCGGGCAGGAGCACCAGCACGCAGTGGTCGGCGATGATGAAGAAGTCGAGCGTGTTGAAGCTGGAGCCCGCCCCCAGGTCGAGGATGAGGTAGTCCACCGACTGGGTCTGCAGGCCGCGCAGCAGCCGCTGCTTCTGGGCGTACTTGATGTTGGCCGCGTCCAGCACGTCCAACGCGCCGGCGATCAGCGACAGGTTGGGCACGCCGGTGGGCACGATGACGTCCTCCAGCCGCGCCTTGGGGCGCAGCATGAAGTCCGACAACGTGGCCGTGGGCTGACCGACACCCAGACACGTGTGGAGGTTGGCGCCACCCAGATCCGCATCCACCAGCAGCACGCGTTGACCCCGACTGGCCAGCGCGACGCCGAGGTTGGCGGAGACGAGGGACTTGCCGATGCCACCCTTGCCACCTCCCACCGCGATGATGCGGTGGGGGCGGGTGCGTGCGCCGAGCCCCGGAGAATCGGGGTCCGGGCGCACGGCCCCGCCCGCGGGCTGCGCGGGCGAGGACGAACGAGCGGGTTGCGACGCGGAGGAGGGACTCGCGGGATTCAAGGCCCCTCTATCAAAACCCGTCCTGCGCTCCGCGTCGACTCCCTGGCCACCGTTACTGGATGACCACCCGACAAGTGCAGGCCGAGGTGCCATCGCAGAGCACACCCGCCGTGTTACGGCAGGAGAGGCCCGAGCAGCAGCCTACCGTGGGCGAGCACGCCTGGCCGCTCGACGAGCAGGTAGACCCGGGCTGGCAGGAGCCCACGTTGCTGCCCGCTGGCACGTCGCAGGTCAGGCCCGAGCAGCAGTCGGCATTGGTGGTGCACAGACCGCTCTGGGGCTGACACGCCGCGGGAGCGGAGCACTTGCCGCCGGTGCAGATGCCCGAGCAGCACTGCGTGCCGCCGGTGCAGTTGGCCCCATTGGCCGAGCAGGTGCCGCCGCCCGAGCCGGCATCGGTCGTACCGCCAGTCCCAGCGTCCGTTGTGCCGGTGCCACCATCGGCCGGAGGCGGCGGCGGGGTGTAGATGGGCTGGCAGGCCTTGGTCAGCTCGGAGTTGGCACGGCACTCGGTGCCCGCGCAGCAGGCGACGCCCGCGTCCGTGTCACAGCGCGTGCCCACCGGCGAGCACGTCCCACCCGTGCTCCCCCCATCCGTGCCCGTCCCACCACCGGGCGCCCGGCACTTCAGGTTGCCAGCCGAATCCGGCAGGCACAGGGTGCCGTTGCAGCACTGGTCGGAGAACTGGCAGGAGTTCTCCACCTGGATGCAGCAGCTCGGGTTGTTGGCCTCGTAGCCCCTGGGGCAGGTCGTGGTGCCACCACCGCCGAAGCAGCGAGGCACGCCGGAGGAGTCCACCTTGCAGACATCCTTCTGGCCATCGCAGCAATTCTCCGGGGCGTTGATGTTGATGACGCCACCGTCCGGCATCTTGCCCGAGCCGCAGATGTTGCCCGTGGGCTGGCAGTTATTGCCGTTGCCGCAGCGGCCCTCGTTGCAGGTGACGTTGGAGACCGTCCCGCTGCCGCAGCAGATGGCGTCACCGGTGCAGTAATTGCCCGTCAGCTTGCAGCCGCCCACCGGCTGGCAGACCGTCGTGCCGTAGCCGAGATCCACGCAGGTGCGCGAGCAGCAGCCACTGCCGCCCGAGCACGGGTTGCCATCCTGGGTGCAACCGCTACCGCCACCGCCCTTGATCTGATTGCAGCGACCGACACCGCCATCCGCCGCCGTGCAGTCGTTGCCGCAGCACTCGTTGTCCCGGGTGCAGAGGTCGCCGTAGGCCTTGCAGGTATAGGAGCGGGCGCAGACGCCGTTCTGGCAGTTCTTCGAGCAGCACTCGCCCTCGGTCGCCTCGGTGCAGGACTGGCCGAGCACCTTGCACGCACCGTTGGAGGTGTCCGCCAGCGGGGCGCACGTGCCATTGGTACACGTCTTCGTGCAGCACTGCTCGGGGGTGGAGCACGCGCCGCCCACGTCCTGGCAGAGCGTGGAGGAGCACTTGCCGTTGAGGCACGAGTTGCTGCAGCAGTCCCCGCCAGCGGCACACGCCTCCCCAGCGCTGCGACACAGGTTGTTGGGCTCGGGACACCGGTTGTCCGCACCGCACACGCCCGTACAGCACGCGGCGCCCTGCGTGCGATCACACACGGCCCCCGCGGCCACGCAGAAGGAGCCTGAACCGCCATCCAGCTCCACGCCGCTGGTACCGCCATCCGGCAGGTTCCCCGACACGCCGCCGTCCGGCTCGGGCGGCAACGGGGGAGTCTCCCCGGCGTCCTGGACAGGCTCGGTCCCGGCGTCACCCGGGTCGACCTGAACCCCGCCACAATCACATCCCACGAGACTGATGGCGACCGCCAGGGCCCCCATCAGCAACCAACGATTTGCCCGCATACGAGTGACTCCCTCTCGGTGACGGGCCGGCCCAGGCTCACCTCGGAGCGAGAGCCCGGCCACGTCGACACACACGCGGCGATTGTCCACGCGTGAGAGGGACTCGTCGATGGACTCAATGGCCACTCTTTACAGGGCTTCTATAAAGCTACAGCCCTGAGGGACGCGGAGGGGCGCGTCAGTCGTCGTGCAGCTCCACGTTCCAGTACGAGGCGTCGGCGAGGTTCAGGAACGGCAGCCACTCGCGGTAGGTGATGCGGCGGGAGGCGCCGCGGAACAGGGGCGTCCAGCGGGGCCGCACGGGCACCTTGAGGAGCCGCATGTGCGCCTGCTCCGGCGTGCGCCCGCCCTTGCGCAGGTTGCAGGGCACGCACGAGCACACCACGTTCTCCCAGCTCGTCTTGCCTCCCTGGGAGCGGGGAACGACGTGGTCCAGGTTCAGCTCCGAGCGCGGCAGCCGCCGGGCGCAGTACTGGCAGGTGTCATGGTCGCGCGCGTAGATGTTGAGGCGGGAGAAGCGCACCCGGCCGCGCGGCAGGTACTCGTAGGCGGACAGCACCACCACCCGGGGCACACGGATGGGCCGGTCGATGGTGTGGACGCAGTCGTGGGTAGCGGTGCTCAGCGCCGCCCAGTCCTCGAACTCATAGAGCCGATACTGCGCGTCGATGGCCTTGGCCACCCCCAGGTAGAGCAGCGAGAGGGCGCGCTTCACCGAGGTGACATGGACCGGTTGGTAGTTCCGGTTCAGGACGAGCACGGCGCTGTTCAACATGGCTGCCTTCCCTGTGAGGCCACCCCTACGGCATGGGCGACCGATCCGAGGTCCTCCTCCGTCAGGCAGCGGACATCGAGCAGCACTTCGCCGTCCGAGATCCGCCCAAGCACCGGAACGTCCACCTCCCGAAGACATTCCAGGAAGGCCGCCGGCTCCCCAACAGTGAGGACGCAAGCGAAGGACGGCAACCGGGCCAAGGGCATCGCTCCCCCGCCTACCTGTCCTGAAGTCGAAGCCACGCGGGCCTGGAGTCCCTTCCCCGACAGGAGGGCATGAAGCCGCTCGGCGCGGGCGCGCAGGGCCTCCGGGGGCTGGGTGAGCAGCCGGTACGTGGGCACCGCCTCCGGCCGCCCGTCCCGGTACAGCTCCAGGGTGGCCTCCAGGGCCGCCACCGTCATCTTGTCGATGCGCAGCGCCCGGGTGAGTGGGTGCTTCTTGATGCGGGCAATCAGCGCGGCGCGGCCCACGATGATGCCGGCCTGCGGCCCGCCCAGCAGCTTGTCGCCCGAGAAGGCCACCACGTCCGCTCCGGCGGCCACGGTGTCCGGCACGGTGGGCTCGCCCGTGAGGCCTTCGCCGGTGAGCGGCACCAGCGCCCCCGAGCCCAGGTCCACGAACACGGGCACCCCGCGCGCGCGGCCGAGCCCGGCCAGCTCCTTCACCTCCACCTCCTCGGTGAAGCCCACGAGCGCGAAGTTGGAGCGGTGGACCTTCATCAGCACGCCCGTGTCCGGCGTCAGGGCCGACTCATAGTCCGAGCGCCGGGTGCGGTTGGTGGTGCCCACCTCCACCAGGCGCGAGCCGGACTGCTTCATCACGTCCGGCACCCGGAAGCCGCCGCCAATCTCCACCAGCTCCCCGCGCGAGACGAGGGCCTCGCGGCCCGCCGCCAGCGTGGCCAGCACCAGCAGCGCCGCGCCCGCGCAGTTGTTCACCACGAGGGCGTCCTCGGCACCGGTGAGCTGGGTGAGCAGACCGATGACCGGGGCGTAGCGGCTGCCCCGCTCTCCCTCGTCCAGGTCGTACTCGAGGTTGCAGTAGTCGCGCGACACGGCGGCCACGCGCGCCACGGCCTCGGGAGCCAGGGGGGCGCGACCCAGGTTGGTGTGCAGTACCACGCCCGTGGCGTTGAGGACGGGCCGCAGATTGGGCGTGGCCAGGGTGCGCAGGGCCTCGTCCACGTCCGCGTCCTCGAAGGGACGGAGCTCCCCCCGCAGCAGCCGCTCGCGCACGCGCGCGACCGCCAGCCGCAACGCCGCCACCGCCCGGGCACGCGGCACTGCCGACAACCGCGCCTCCAGGGAGGGACGGCGGAGGAGCTGCTCGATGGAGGGGAGCGCGCGCAGCAGCGCGTTCTTCCCCCCGTCTTCGGTCGAGGGTGCACCCACGCCCGGAAGTGTAAGAGGGCGGGGGCGCCCGCGCCAGCAAACCCCCCTCCCCTTCAGACGGGTTTAGGACTACCGGCCCGCCTGCACGACGGGCACCTTGGCGGGCCGCCCGTAGAGGAGCTGGTAGGTGTTGTAGGAGCGCAGCACACGCTTGATGTAGCCGCGCGTCTCCGCGATGGGCACTTCCTCCACCCACGCGTCCAGCGGCATGCCCGGACGCTCCGCCCGCCAGCGGTTGATGGCGTTGGGGCCGGCGTTGTAGCCACCCACCGCGAACGGGGTGTGCCCGGAGAAGCCCTTGATGAGCGAGCCCAGGTAGTGCGCGCCCAGCTTGATGTTGATGTCCGGCTCCAGCAGGGACTGGGTCGTCACCTTCTTGAGCTTGAGCTGACGCGCCACCGCCTGCGCCGTGGAGGGCATGAGCTGGGTGAGGCCCAGCGCGCCCGCCCACGAGAGCGCCTTCGGATCCAACGCGCTCTCCTCGCGCATCAGCGCCTGGAGCAGGTCCGGCTCCACGCCCGCCGCCGAGGTGTGCTTCTCGATGAGCTCGCGGAAGGCGTTGGGGTAGGCCACCTCCCACACCGGACGCGTCTCCGGGGTGATGCGGCCGCTCAGGTCGCGGCGCAGCGCCACGCGGGCCACCGCATGGGCGGAGCGCTCGTCGCCGACGTATGACAGCAGGTGGACGAGCAGCCGGACGTTCTCGGACGGCAGGTTCGTGCGGTTGACGGCGAGCAGCTCCGAGGAGACGGCCTCGGGGAAGCCCAGGCGCAGCAGCTCCACGGCCGACAGGAAGTGCGGATCCTTCTCCAGCGTCCCCGCGTGCAGGGGCCAGGGGCCGCGGCGCTCCTGCTTCGTGAAGTCGAGCTGGGGCGTCACGCGCGGCATGCGCGTCGGATCCAGCTCGCCCAGCATCATGCGCGCCATCAGTCCGTAGTAGGTGGCCGGGTGCTCCACCGCGAGCTTCTCGAAGAGGTCCGCGGCGCCCCGGGTCTCCCCCTTGTCCTGCAGCGTGCGCGCCCGCCAGTACTGCGCGCGCTCCACGTCATACGTCTCGTCCGCGTCGCCGAAGCGCTTCTCGATCTCCTCGAGCAGGGCGATGCCACCGCCCTCGACCTTCAGCGTGCGGGAGATCCAGAAGTCCTTGAAGAGTGCCTCGCCGAGGAAGTCGCCCTGGGGGTAGAGCTTCGCCAGCTCCTTGAGCCGCTGGGAGGCCAGGTCCAACCGGCCCGTCTTCACGTACAGGTCCGCGGCGTAGAAGAGCGCGTCGTCGGCGAAGGAGTGGTCCGGGTACTCCCGGGCGATGCGCTCGTACGTCTCGGGGCCCCGGCCCTGGTCCACGATGGAGCGCGAGGAGCCGAGCACGTAGAGGGCGCGCGGCAGCAGATCCCGATCCTGGCACTTGTCCACCACGGGCAAGAGGGCGGCGATGGCGCGGGTGTGCTGGCGCTCCTTGCGCTGGCCCTTGCCGTAGGCGAAGTGGGCGCGGCAGGCGAGCGCGTCCGGCAGCTTGAGCGAGGGCAGCAGCGGCTCGAGCACGTCGAGGCCCTGGCGATTGCGGTTGAGCTCGATGAGCTGCTCGCCGCGCACCACCTTCATCTCCAGGGGCGCCTGCTGACCCTTGAGGCGCTTCTCGGCCTGCTTGGCCAGGGGCGTGAGGGGATGCGAGGCCCACAGGCGCCAGAGGAACTCGCGCTCGCGCGCCTTGTCCTTCTTCTCGGCGGCGATGTCGGCGCTGGCCAGGAGGGCCTCGGCGGCGACGTTGCGGCCCCACGAGGGCGAGGAGCGGTTGGACAGAGGCGCGAGCGCGGCGAGCGCGGCGTCGGTGTCCTTCGCCTTGCGCAGGACGCGGCCGAGCGCCAGCCGGGCGTCGGGGTACAGCCGGGAGTCCTCGCGCACCTGGGCGAGCAGCACGGCCGCGTCGGGGAAGCGGCCGAGCGACTCGAGGGCCACGCCCGCGTGGGTAAGGCAGCGGTCGCGCAGCGGCGCGTAGTCCTCGGCCAGGGCGCTCATCTCCGCGGCGGCGCGGGCGTCATCCCCGGCGCGCACGGCGCTCAGGGCGCGCAGGTAGCGCACGGGGAGCGAGTCGCCCTCCTTCGCCAGCAGCTCGCGGGCGCGGGTGTAGAAGCCCTTGTCGAAGGCCTGCTTGGCCTCCTTGCGCTTGCCCTCGGCGAAGTACGGGGCCAGGTCCTTCAGATCGTAGCTGGGACCCTTGAAGACCTTGGGCGCCACGGGCGGCGGCGGGGCCTGATTGGGGAAGGCGGGGTTGAGCACCTCCACGAACCCGGGAGGCACCAGGACCTTCTCCGAGTCCGGCGGCGGAGAAAGCTGGGCCTCCGACGGAGCGTTCTCCGTCTGCGCCTGGGGAGCCGCGGAGGGCTCCTCGGCGGGCGGAGCCTGGGTGAAGGCCAGGGAGGTGGCGGCGGCGGCGGCGGCGAGCAGGGGGACGAAGGCTTTCATACGGGAAGGGCCCTCAGGTGATGCGCCGGGGCAGCCCCGGAGACAACCGGAAGTGGGGAAAAAATTTCCGAGAGGCAACGAAGGTTAGAGTGGCCACCACGCATGGACATTCGAACCCAGAGCGCGCTCCTCGCATCCATCATCGGGCTGGCGCTCGGTGTGTCCATCCTGTTGAGGGCGGGGCGTCCGCGGGTGCTCACGCTCTACTCCGTCTTCTCGTTGACGGTGGGCGGGTACTACCTGTCCAGCTTCTTCCACAGCCTCTTCGCGCGCACCGAGTACCCGTGGGTGTCGCGGGTAACGGTGGGCGCCACCATTCTACTGGCTTCGCTGGTTCCTGGTGCGGCAGTAGCCTTCTTCCTTGAATTCTTGGGGGTGAGCAAGGGCACGCATCTGCTCGGACGGCGGCTCGCTGTCCTCTCGGCCGTCTTTGGCCTGGCCGTCGCGGTGTCGCCTCTCGCACAAAAGGGCTGGGCGCGCGTGGCCATCGGCGCCTGGGTGCTCGGTGCCCTGCTGGCCTCGGTTTCGTTGCTGCTCCGACGAATGAGCACCACCGAGTCGCGGATCGAGCGGCTGCGGCTCACCTACCTGGCCATCGGCGCCGGGGCCTCCATCCTCTTCTCCGCGCTGGACTTGCTGGGGCGCTACGGCCTGCCCATCCCCAGCCTGGGGCCCGTCTTCACCACGCTCTACCTCTTCTTCCTGGCGCAGACGCTGCTGCGGCTGCGGCTGATGGACCTGCACGAGTTGCTGGGGAAGATCGCCTCGCAGACGGTGCTGGCCACCATCCTGGCCGCCGTCTTCACCGTGCTGACGGTGTGGGTGGACGAGAACAACACCTCGCTCTTCCTCTTCAACACGGTGGTGGCGGCCTTCGTGGTGCTCATCCTCCTGGAGCCGCTGCGGGCGAAGGTGGAGGAGCAGGTGGTGGCCATCTTCTTCCGCGAGCGCTTCGAGCTGCTGCGGGTGCTCGGCGGCGTGCGGGCGAGGATGGCGGGCGTCATCGAGATCTCCGAGCTGGCACGCATGGTGCTGGACGCGCTGCACGAGTCGGGGCGCATCACCCATGCGTCGCTGTACCTGCTCGCGGATGACCGGCCGGGCTACCGGCTGCTGGACGCGCGCGGGCCGGCGCCGGTGAGCTTCCTGGATACGGGCGCGGCGCGCGGGGTGCTGTTCGCGGTGGCCTCGGGGCAGAAGGCGGTGCTGCTGGAGAACGTGGAGCGACGCATCGTGGTGATGCGGCAGCAGGCCGTGGAGGGCAAGCGCTTCCGGGACGAGCTCAAGCGGCTCAACGACACGCGCGCGGCGCTGTTGCAGATGAAGGGCGGCATCACCGTGCCGCTGCTGGGCAACGACCGCGTCATCGGCTTCCTCAACCTGTGGGACGAGCGCGTGCCGGAGGCATATGCCTCGGATGAGATCGCCCTCATCCTGGAGGTGGCCGAGCGGCTGGCGACGGCGCTGGAGAACTCGAAGCTGTACGAGCGCATCCGCGAGCGCGACCGCCTGGCGGCCCTGGGCGAGATGGCGGCGGGTCTGGCCCATGAGATCCGCAACCCGCTGGGCGCCATCAAGGGCGCGGCGCAGTGCCTGGATCCGAAGCGGCTGCCCGGTGAGGAGGGCGAGTTCCTGGAGGTCATCGTCGAGGAGGTGAACCGCCTCAACGGGGTGGTGTCGGCGTTCCTCGACTACGCACGCCCGCTGAAGCAGAGCTTCGGAGCCACGGACCTGAACGAGGTGGTGACGCGCACGGTGCGGCTCATCCAGAACGAGATTCCCAAGGGGATCGAGCTGAAGGTGGAGCAGGAGGAGGCGCTGCCGAAGGTGGAGGCGGACGCGGAGCAGCTCAAGCAGGTGCTGATCAACCTGGTGCAGAACGCGATGCAGGCGTTGGCGGACACGGGGGGCAGCATCACCGTGAAGACGGTGCGGCCGGATCGCTTCACCGAATTCCGGGCCACGGGGGACTCGTTCGTGGAGGTCCACGTGACGGACACGGGCCCGGGGATTCCGCCGGACCAGCAGCAGCACATCTTCGTGCCCTTCTACACGACGAAGCAGAAGGGCACGGGGCTGGGGCTGGCGATCTGCCAGCGCATCGTGAAGAACCACGGTGGGACGCTCTCGGTGCAGAGCAAGGTGGGCGAGGGCGCCACCTTCATCATCCGCCTGCCGGCCCCCCCGTCGGAGCCGGCCCAGCTCCCGGAGCCGGTGCTCATGGATGGCACGCCCTTCCCTTCCACGAAGTCCGCCGAGGCCCTGCTCTCGGAAGGCACGGCCCCACCGCCCAAGCCCGCGGGCAAGTCGAAGCGCGAGAAGAAGCGCCGCGCGAGCTGAGGACTATTCGGCGGACTCTGCACCTGCCGTTTTCCGGCAGCGGTACGCATCTCCTTCAGGAACCGCTTTTCGAGCTGTTTGAACTCCTGGATCTTCGCGTCGACGGATGCATGTCGAAACTCCGTTCCATGTGTAGAGCGCCTCTGGCTCACAGGAAGAAGTGCACGGCCAACATCACGGGGAAGCCGACGTAGTAGAGCACCTCGCAGGCCACCTCCACGAACCGCCGCACGCCCCGCGCGTGCGACGGGGAGAGCCACG
>NZ_DASVSO010000291.1:0-6772 GCF_036388035.1 Archangium sp. | reverse complement strand
CTCGTCCCGTGAGTTGAAGCGCGCACGCGACCCCGTTACTGGGAGGGGCCATGGCACATCCCGTGAGCTACGACGCGACGCCGGAGAACTTCGACGCCCTGGTGCTGGAGCCCCGGGGCGAGCTGGTGGTGGTGGACTTCTGGGGCCCCGGCTGCCCCAACTGCGACATCTACGCGGCGGCGGAGCCCTCGCTGCTCTCCGAGCTGGAGGGCGCGAGGATGCGCGTGGTGAAGGTGAACGCGTACGAGCACGAGGAGCTGGCGCGGCGCTTCGGGCTGTACGGCATCCCCACCTTCCTGCTGTTCCGCGATGGCCAGCGGCTCGGGAAGATGAGCCAGTACTACGGACGCGAGTACTGGCTCGGCGTCGTGCGGGAGCACCTGCCCACGGCCTGAGCAGCGGCCCGGACCTACGGGCGGCGCAGCTCGGGGAAGGGCGAGGTCGGCGAGCAGTAGCGCCCGGTCACCAGGGACCAGCACACGTTGCCCCGCATCCACGCCTTCATCCCGTCCACGTAGAAGGCCACCCGCGCATCGTCGAGCAGCCCCAACTGGAGCAGCCGCTCCTCGCACGCCCGGAAGCACTCCACGTCCGCGTTCACCACCTGGATGGCCTCGGCCACCGACGCCTCCAGGCCGAGCCCCTGGTGCACCTGCAGCACGTGGACGAGGTTGTTCGGGTTGCGGCTCCAGAGCACCTCCTTCTCGTAGGAGAAGAGGTCGTTGCTCAGCGCCACCACCCGGGTACACAGCTCGCGCATCCGCCGCAGCTCGGGAGTCGCCAGCAGGTTCTCGGGCAGCTCGCGCCCCTCCTGGCCGAACTCCACGAGGTCCACGCACGTGTACATGCCCGAGTCCTCGGCGCGCTGGGTGAGGTAGGCGTCGAAGTCGGGGACGGTGCCGGCCGTCCAGTGGCGCGAGGCCTCCAGCGTGCCCTGGAAGAGGTAGCTCTCCACGTCATCGGCGAAGCGCGACAGCCAGGACTCGCTGGCCAGGCGCTCCATGCGCCGGCGGATGTCGTAGGTGAAGCGCTCGAGCGGCCGGGCCCGGGTGCGCAGGGCCCCGCCGCGCAGCACCTCCATGCACGCCTCCATGTACTCCTGGAGGTACGCCGGCCGCTGGCCCACCTCGGCGCACTCGTCGGCCTCGTCGTCGAAGAGGAAGAGCCACACGTGCCAGTCGTTGCACAGCTCCAGCCGCTCCCGCGTCGCCTTCGGGTAGGCGTAGGCCGCGAGCAGGCCGAACTGGCTCGCATCGAAGCGTCGCAGCACCGACGGCACCCTCGGCAGCAGCTTCACCTCCAGCGCCCGGGCCCGGGTGGTCCGCTCGATGGACCGGGCGTGCATGCTCGGCGCCGAGGGCCAGGTGGCGGGAATCCGCAGCATCGACAGGCTGGGACCCTGGAGGACAGGCACCTCTCTCGACGAGAACGACTCACCAGCGGAGAACGACTTCACGGCGGAGAGCATGGGCACCTCTCTGTGCGATGTGTCCCTACAGGCAGCACACCCGCTCACGATTTGCTTGAGTAGCAGTATAAACCTGAACTTGTGCTGTAAGAAACCCCTTCTTCTCTGAGTCCGAGAGGGCCTCAACCCCGGGTGTGTGTATGCCTGAAGCACATCTGCGCCAGGAGTTGAGAGCGCAGAGTACTGGGGGTCGGGACGCGCCACGCGCAACATGTCGTGGCCAGAGAGACGCCGCCCTGTTGAGTGAGCACCGGACGGAGCCTCCGGAGGGAGCCGGAAGCGCACGGCTCGACACAGTGTACGTGGGCGGACGGGACCCTCGCACTCAGTCCAGCGGGATGCGGCGGCCCTCGTCCTCCGAGGCCATCGCCGCCGAGAGGAGGCGCTGCACGGTGGCCGCCTCCTCCACCGTCCCCAGACCCACCGCCGGGGTGGGTGTCCCCGCGAGCATCGCGAGGAAGCGGCGCGCGGTCTCCACGTGGGCCTCGGCCCAGGGCTCTCGCGCTCCCGGCCTGGGCTCGAGGCCCGGAGCGAGGTCTCTCCACGCACCGGACTCGAAGCACCGCACGGGCGAGACGCACCAGCCCTCGCGCGCGGGGACGAAGCCTCCGGAGAAACCGGCCTCCCAGTCCTCGCCCAGCAGCGACCAGCCCCCGTGCAAGCCCGGCTCCGGGGAGGCCGCCTGCGTGAGGACGAGCACGGCGCCGCTGGAGAGCCCCACGTGCAGCGCGGCCGTGTGGACCGGGCGGCCGGACAGCGAGGCCTGCACCCAGGTGGGCGACGCCCCCGTCAGCCACAGCGCCGCGTCCAGCAGGTGCGAGAGCCCCCCGAAGTCCGCCGAGCGCCCCACATGGGCCCCGGGCTCCAGCGCGTCCGTGGGGACGAAGTGGTTGCGCACCGTGATGACCAGGTGGCGCGCCGGGTGCTCCGACAGCCACGCCCGCAGCCCTTGGAGCGGCGGGAGCATCCGGTAGGGGAAGTTCACCGCGAAGGGGCGCTTCGCACTCCTACCCTTCTCGACCAGGGCCCGCGCCTCCGCCTCGGTGCGCGTGAGGGGCTTCTCGCAGAGCACCGCCCGGCCCGCGTCCAGCGCCGCCTCCACATGCTCCCGGTGCAGCGCGTCCGGGCTCGCCACCACCACCCCATCCACCACCGCGCACAGCTCTCGCACGCTCGTCGTGGCCAGGGGGATGCCTTCCCGTGCGGCGACCTCGCGCGTGTGGTCCAGGTTCTGGCCGCACAGCGCGACGACCTCGGCTCCGGCCGCGCGAAAGGCCCCCACGTGCATCAGGCCCCACTTCGTTCCGATGACGCCAATTCGCATGGGCATGAGGAGACCCTTACTCCAAGCCATCGTCTTCCGAAGCAAGTCCTGCAGGGGCGACGAACAGCGCCAGGGCGTCCGCCCTGCCCCCGCCACGGCCCCCGAAAACCGCCCCCTCCCGGCCTCGAGCTTCACCAACCTGTACACTAAGTGGACAAGTTGCTGACGAACGAGCCCGGCGGGCCCCCCTTCGAGCGGTGTGGGCATCCGCGTGGACACCCTTCAGCGGAACTGCCGCGACAGCTCGTCGATGCGGCCCAGCTCGGCTTGCGAGAGGGTGAATCCCATCGAGCCGACGTTCTCCTCGGCGTGGCGCCGCTTCGTCGCGCCTGGGATGACGACCACCGTGTCCCCGTGGAAGTGAGCCAGCCAGTTGAGCGCGACTTGCGACGCGGTGACGCCATGGGCGGTGGCGATCTTCCGGAGCTCGTCGACGAGCGGGCGGCTGCGCTCGAGCCCCTTGGCACGGAAGCCGGGCAGGTACTTGCGTGGGCCCGTGCGGCCGCGAATGAGGGAGGGGTCATCGTGGAACTTGCCCGAGAGCAGGCCCTGCGCCAGCGGGGAGTACGCGATGAGGGTGATGCCGAGCTCCTTGGCGGCGGCCATGACCCCGCTCGACTCGATGCGCCGGTCGAGGAGGCTGTAAGGCATCTGATTGGAGACGAGCGGGATGCCCCGGCGCGCGAGCGCGGCGTGGGCCGCGCGCATCCGCTTCGCGGAGAAGTTGCTGACCCCCACCGTTCGGATCTTCCCCGCCTCGACGAGGTCCGCCATCGCGTTGGCCTGGGCCGCGACCGTGGCGAGCGCGAAGGGCTGGTGGATTTGATGCAGGTCGATGGCGAAGGGACTCAAGCACGCGAGCCGCTCGTCGATCGTCTTCCCGAGGTTGGAGGCGAGACGCAGGATGGGCAACCACTTCGTCGCGACGACGACGTCACCGGGCTTCTTCCCCAGACGCGTGAGGGCGGCGGCGAGCGCACGCTCCGAGCGGCCATTCCCGTAGGCCTCGGCGGTGTCGAACCAGTTGATGCCCCCGAGCAACGAGGCGTCGATGATCTCCTGGACCGTCTCGGCGGGCAGCGCCTCCCAGAAGCCGCCCGCGAGGCCGAAGCCCTCGGAGAACTGCCAGCACCCCAACCCAACGGCGGAGATCTCGATGTCCGATCGCCCCAGTCTTCGCAGCTTCACCCTGTGTGCCTCCTGGTGCCCTCGTGAGCTGGGGCCGACCCGGCGGGGACTCTCCCGTGCCCGTCTTCGGAGGGCAACAGCTCGAAGCACCGAGCCGGGTGGACGGGGCGCACGCCTTGGACCTGTACGCGCCCCGACGCCGCGTGCCAGACTCGCCCTGCCTGGGGGCCGGCGGGTTTTCGAGACACCACGACATGACCACGACCCGCCGGAAGCTCCGCCGTACCGTCGCCCGATTGCTGCTCCTCGCGCCCGCCCTGCCGCTCGCCGGCTGCGGACCTCGGAGCGCGCGGGGCGCGGGCTCGCGCACCCGCCGCTTCGAGGCCTCCCGCGCCTACGGCACGGTGAAGGCGTAGAGCTTGTTGTTCGGGGTGCCCACGCCGAAGTTGGAGTAGCCCGAGCCCCAGTACACCGTCCCGTTCGCCACGGCCGCGCCCCCGTTGCAGGAGCCGCCGCTGACGAAGGTCCACAGGACGGCGCCGGTCCGGCCGTCGAGCGCGTACATGTGGCCCAGGGGGTCGATGGAGCAGCCGAACACGACGCCATTCGCCGTCGACACCGGGGCGAGGTCGTGCGAGCCCACCACCGGATCCGGCGTCTGCCAGAGCTTCTGCCCGGTCGCGGCGTCCAGGGCCGCGAAGCTGCCCCAGGAGCTCGTCCCACCGTTGGGGAGGGGGTAGGGGAGGTTGTCCAAGTTGACGTTGGCCGTGTAGATGCGCCCGTCCGCCATGGCCGAGCCCCACACCATGCCGCCGCCCACCGAGCCGGGCGCCACCTGGGTGCTCCACACGGTGGCTCCGGTGTCCGGGTCGAGTGCCCAGTACATGCCGCTCTTCTGACCCGCGCCCACCAGCTCGCGCTGGCGACCGTCCGGGCCTTGCGCGCGGAAGAGGATGGTGCCCTGGCCGAAGTCATAATCCGGGCCGCCGGGAGGGGGGCAGTCCTCGGGACGGATGAGGCAGGTCACGATGAAGATGTCATACGGATGGAGCTTCCGGCCCCACTTGATGGCCCCTGTCCGCACGTCGAGCGAGAGAATGGAGTCGAAGTAGTTGTCCGGCGCGAGGCACGCCGCTCGGGTGGCGTCGTCCGGGGCGTTCAACACGCACGCGCGCACCGCGTCGGGCACGTCGTAGTTGTTGCCGGTGGGCACGTAGAGGGACTTGCGCTTCATGTCGAGCACGAGCGTGCTGCCCCAGACGCTACCGCCGGCGTACCCCTCCGGCACCGAGTAGGTCCGCCACACCACCGCGCCGGTGCGCGCGTCCATCGCGACCACGCTCCCGCGGAACGAGCAGCAGGGAAAGGAGGGGTCCGCCGCGTAGTTCGACTCGTACGAGGAGATTCCCACGTAGACCCGGTCGCCGAAGACGATGGGCGACTGGGTGATGACGGCCGTCGGGTGCGACTCGGGATGGGTCTTCCAGAGCAGGCTTCCGGTGCGTGCGTCGACGGCCAGGAAGTCACCGTTCAGCGTGCCGAGATAGAGCGTGTTGTCGTGGAGGGCCGGGGTGTTGCGCGAGCGGCTGCCGGGCACGCCCGTGTACTCGGAAATCTGTCGGGACCAGATGCGGGCACCCGTGGCGGCCTCCACCTTGTGCAGCCAGCCGCCCCAGTCGGGGAAGTAGACGGCGGCCCCATCCACGGCCGGAGTGGCGGAGACGTCGCCCTCGGCCGTGAAGACCCACTTCACGTACAGGTTGGGCGCCGTCTGGGGGCTGATGCGCCGTTCGTGCTCGGCGCTGCGCGTGTTGTGGAGGTCGGCGCCGGCATACGGCCAGCGGCCCGGGCCTCCCGCCTGAGCGAGAGCGACAACGGAAACCAGTGTCACGACCAGGGCCGCGACACCGAGGGAGATTCGGTGGGGTTTCGAGGGGAACATGCCTTGTCTTTCAGGGGTGGTCCAACCAGGCCCCTTCTACCCCGGCTCTTTACCCTCGGCTCCTCCCTGACCGGCCCCGAGACCCGCGCTAGAGTCCGCCGCCCCGTACACCCGCAGAAGGAGTCGTCTTGAGAATCGCTGTGCTCTCGCTCGCGGCCGCCCTCACCCTGGGCGGCTGCTCCCACTCCACCATGCCCAAAACCGAGCCCTCCTCCGTCCAGGCCGAAGCCCGCAAGTCCCTGCCTCCTCCCGAGGGGGCCAAGGCCCTCTCCGGCTCGCTCGAGGCCTTCAACGCCGCCTGCACGGCGGACCTGGAGAAGGCCCGCGCCCAGGTGGCCGTCCTCAAGTCCCTCGAGCCCGCCACCGACGGCCGGGCCGTCCTCGAGGCCTATGACGAGGCCACGGCCGCCCTCAGCGCCGCCCTCAACCGCTCCAGCGTCGCCCGCGAGGTCCACCCCAACGCCGCCTTCCGCGACGCCGCCCGCGCGTGCGAGCAGCAGGCCGACGCCCTCAACGTCGACATCTCCCAGGACCGCGGCGTCTACGACGCCCTCTCCGCCGTGGACCTCTCCCAGTCCGACGCCGCCACGCGCTACTGGATGGAGCGCACCCTGCTCGACTTCCGCCGTCTCGGCGTGGACCGCGACGACGCCACGCGCGCCAGGGTGAAGACGCTCAACGAGGAGATCCTCAAGCTCGGGCAGGGCTTCAACCAGAACATCGCCGAGGACGTGCGCAAGGTGGAGCTGGACCCGAAGGAGCTCGCCGGGCTGCCCCAGGACTTCCTCGAGGCCCACAAGCCGGGCGCCAACGGGAAGGTGGTCCTCACCTCCAACTACCCCGACTACTTCCCCTTCATGACGTACGCGCGCGACGGCAAGGCGCGCGAGAAGGTGTGGCGCGCCTACCG
>NZ_DASVSO010000290.1:0-2856 GCF_036388035.1 Archangium sp. | reverse complement strand
GGGCCTGGCGGGTCCTCGCGGGGCCGTTCGGAGTATGACATCGCGCCCCGACAGCCACGAACGAGCACGGAGGGAGCGGCTCACGGCAGCCGCGCTCGGGCCGGGGCGAGCGCCAACGCAGCGGGCAGCCCATGCTCGGGCGGGACGGGTGAAGGAGATCGCCACGTTCCAAGGGGCATCCCTTGCGGCAGTTCGCCAGAGGACTCTCCTGCGCCTGCTCTCCGATCAGCCGGGAGCCAGGCAGGGCTTCTAGGTTGGACCGTGCTTATATGCCTGCCCGGAATGCGGAGTCCCCGAGATAAACAGCCCGGCACGGCGTACACGGTGGAGATCAGCCCGGCAGCCTGGAAGCAGTTCGCGACGCTGCCGGCTGATGACTACGCGCGCATCCGCGCGAAGCTGGATGCACTCGCCAACGAGTTGACGGCAGCGCAGCCACCACCGTTGCCGACGCCAGCGAGCGTGGACGCCAGGGCCTCCATCGTTGAGGGCTTCGCCGTGCTGTACAGCGTCGATGCCGGGCGCAGACGCCTCACGGTCCTGGAAGTGACCAAGAGGCTTCCGCAAGAGGAGTGAAGAGGCGCCCTGGCGCGCGGCAGCCGCAGCTCGGGCCTGTAGAGGGCTCCCAGGGAGGTAGCAGTGCCAGCGGGCGCGCGCTCGCGGACAGTGCTGGAACAGGCGACCGCTTGCCCGTGACTGGAGGGGTGCTGACACCTCGGCGGGTCCTCCTCGCCCTTCCACCGGCGCGCTTGGGCTTTCCGGCGGATTGTTTGCGCTCCCTGCAACTGCGTTGAGACTCGCCGTCCCGTCCCCGGGTTCTCGGAAAGGGTTTCCATGACGCGAATCACCAAGCACGTGTGGCTGTACGTGACAGCCACCCTCCTCACCCTCGCAGCTGGCTGTGGCGCTCCCTCTGAACAGCAGGAGGACACCACAGGCTCGGCCCAGCTGTTCGGCATCACGGCGCAAGCCATCTCCTCCGCGGACGTCACCCTGGTGCGCGTCACGGTGTCCGCGGCCGACATGCCGGCGCGCACCGCGGAGCTCGTCAAGACGAACAACCAGTGGAGCGGCCTCATCGGCAAGCTGCCAGCGGGCACCGCTCGCACCTTCTCCGCCGAGGCCTTCAATGGCAGTGGCACGAAGCTGTACGCCGGTGAGGCCACCGGCGTCACCATCCTCGCGAAGCAGACGACCGCGGTGTCCATCACCCTGCAGGAAGTCAGCCCGGCCACCCCCTTCACCAATGCCGCACCCGTCATCACCTCGCTGTCCGCCGCGCCCGGCACCGTCGAGCCCTCAGGCGCGGTGACGCTCACCGCCTCCGCTTCCGATGCCAACCCCGGCGACACCCTCACCTACGCCTGGAGCGCGCCCTCGGGCAGCTTCGCCCAGGCCTCCAGCCTCTCCACCACCTGGACGGCGCCCGCCTCCGCCGCCACCGTGCCCCTGACGCTCACGGTGACGGACTCCAAGGGCCTCAAGGGAAAGGTGACCTTCAACGTCAACGTCACCTCGGGCAAGGGGGACGCCGCCGTCAACGCCTCCCTCAATACCTGGCCGCAGGTGAGCAACCTCTCCGCCACCGCCACGGCCCTCGAGGTGAATGAGTCCACCACCGTCTCCGCCACCGCCTCCGACAATGATGGCGACGCCCTGGCCTACAGCTGGGCGGCCTCCTGTGCGGGCACCTGGAGCAACGCCACCTCCGCCACCGCGAGCTTCACCGCCACCGCGCTGCCTGACAGCAGCACGTGCAACAACTGCGACCTCACCGTCACCGTCACCGACTCCCGCAATGGGCAGCCCATCGGCGGTCGGACGACGGGCACCCTCTCCCTCTGCGTGGGCCCGAAGAGGACGGCCGCCTTCGCGCCCGACATTGTCGAGACGTTCCAGTCGGCGGCCTCCACCTCCGGCCAGGGCAGCGTCACCTTCCGGGTGAAGGCGGTGGACCCCCAGGGCAGCGCCCTGAGCTTCTCCTGGGCCCCCACCACGGGCTCGAATGGCACGCCCACCACCACCGCCGACTCCAGCGAGGTGGTGTGGACGGCCCCCGCGTGCGTCCCGTCAGGCTCCACGCCCGGCGTGACCCTCACGGTCACCAATGCCCTGGGCCTCTCGAGCTCCCACGCTTTCTCCGTCTCGGTGAACGCTCCGTGTGCCAGCCCGATCATCAAGGCCGCCGCGGGCGCCAACCACTCGCTGGCGCTCAAGCAGGACGGCACCCTCTGGGCCTGGGGCTACAACTACTACATGCAGCTGGGCGACCTTTCCTCCACCCAACGCAACACCCCCGTGCAGGTGCTCACGGGCGTCTCCTCCATGGCCGCGGGCGAGCGCCACTCAGTGGCGCTCAAGCAGGATGGCACCGCCTGGTCCTGGGGCTTCAACTTCTCGAACAGGCCCATTCAGGTGCTCACGGGCGTCTCCGCCGTGGCCGCGGGCACCGCCCACTCGCTGGCACTCAAGCAGGACGGCTCTCTCTGGGCCTGGGGCAACAACTCCTATGGCCAGCTGGGTGACGGCTCCACCACCGAACGCAACGCTCCCGTGCAGGTGCTCACGGGCGTCTCCGCCGTAGCCGCGGGCTTCGCCCACACGCTGGCGCTCAAGCAGGACGGCTCCCTCTGGGCCTGGGGCTACAACTCCGCTGGCCAGCTGGGAGACGGCTCCACCACGCAACGCAACACCCCCGTGCAGGTGCTCACGGGCGTCTCCTCCATGACCGCGGGCACCGGCCACACGCTGGCCATCAAGCAGGACGGCTCCCTCTGGGCCTGGGGCGGCAACGGTTGGGGCCAACTGGGCGACGGCTCCAACACCTCACGCACCACCCCCGTGCAGGTGCTCACG
>NZ_DASVSO010000289.1:0-10438 GCF_036388035.1 Archangium sp. | reverse complement strand
TCGAGAAGGCCCACCCGGACGTCTTCGATCTGCTGCTCGGCATCCTGGGGGAGGGGAGGCTCACCGACAGCCTCGGGCGGCTGGTGGACTTCCGGATGACGGTGGTCTGCATGACGAGCAACCTCGGCGTCGAGCAGTCGGAGCCGGCGGGCTTCGGAGCCGAGCGCGGCGCGGAGGACTTCATGCGGGCCATCCGTCAGGCGTTCCGGCCGGAGCTCTTCAACCGCATCGACCACGTCATCCCGTTCCGGCGGCTGACGGAGGCGGACGTGCTGCGCATCGTGGACCTGGAGCTGGAGAAGGCGGCCTCGCGGGCGGGGCTCCTGCGGCGCCGGCTGCGACTGGTGGTGGACCCGGGGGCGCGCGCCTGGCTGGCACGCCATGGCTATGATCCGAAGCTGGGCGCCCGGCCGTTGAAGCGGCTCATCGAGGCGACGGTGATGGCCCCCATCGCCGTGAGGCTCGCGGCCGAAGCCGGGCTGGAGGACGCGATGCTCCCGGTCGTCGTGGCCGGCAGCGAGGCGGAGCGGATGTTGCGCTCGGAGTACCGGGCGCTGGCGACCGTGCTCGGGGGTTGACCCGCGCGCCGGGGCCTACGTCCAGGACACCTCGAACTCGGCGTCCAGGGACCCCGTCTGCCGGGAGGTCACCCGGACACCCCGCACCCGCGCGGCCTCGAGCGTCATCTGCAGCGCGCCCTCGATGAAGGCCGCGGGGGTGGAGATGCGCTCGATGACGAGGAGGCTGCGGTTGGAGCCCAGCGACTTCACCGTGCAGTCTCCCCCCATCAACACCATCTTGTGGACCAGCGGGATGTTGGCGATCAGCCGCTGCGGATCGTCCTCGGCCACCCCTTGCAGGGCCTTGCCCGCGGCGGAGGCGAGGAACTTCATCATCGTCCGGGAGCCCAGCGGCCGCAGGGCTCCCTCGAAGCTGCCGAACTTGCCGCTCAGGACATGGCCCGCCGTATAGAGCATCCGGAGGAACGTGCCGGTGGGGTAGCTGGCGAGATCCTGGAACTTCGTCTCCCCGCTGGCGGCCAGGCAGCGCTGCACGGCGGTCTGATCCGCCAGGTTGCGCACCACCTCCAGCACGGAATTGAAGAAGAGCCCGCGCATGGTGTGCGCTGGCGCGAGGAGGGACAGGCGCTGTCGCAGCTCCTCATCGGAGCCGAGCGGCGGCTGGGGTGGGCCGGGTCTACCTGGCGTATCCATTCGGAGGCGTACGGAATTCGGGGGGGGCTCCATCTTCCCATGAAACGTCCGGACTTGGACATCTATCCTGCCGCCCCCTTCCATACTCCTGGGTATGGCGGCCTGGCCGCTCTCGGGACGCATGGCTCCCATTAGCCCCATCCGCTCCGGCCCCGGCCATGCTCCAGGGCCGAGGCCCATGGTATCTGTCGGGCCTCCGGTGTCTCAGGACGCAACGCCTGCGTGTGTGACTCGCGAGCGAGGGTTCGTGCATGCGAAGTGCCCACGTCGACGTCCTCATCGTGACGGCACTGAAAGAGGAGTTGCAGGCCGTCCTGGAGCTCGAGCTCGACGGGAAGGGCCGGGATGGCTGGAAGGATGCTCGCGACCCGAGCGGCTTCCTCTACCACGTCCGGGAGATCCCGAACGACGCCGGGCAGCTGCTCCGAGTGGCCGCGGCCTGGTCGGGGGAGATGGGGGAGACCGCGGCGACCAGCCGGGCCGTGGGGTTGATCAAGGATCTGGACCCAGGCTGCCTCGCGATGTGCGGCATCTGCGCGGGCTGGCGGGGCAAGGTGTTTCTCGGTGACGTCATCGTGGCCGACCGGCTGTTCAGCTACGACCACGGCAAGCTCATCGCGAGTGTCGACGGGCGGGGCGATCAGTTCTTCAACGACCTCAAGACGTACAACCTCGAGCACCAGTGGATCCTGGATGCCACGTATTTCGCCGAGGACTTCACGCGAGCCCCCCGGCTCACGAAGGAGCGACCTCCTTCGAAGGATGCCCAGCGGCGGTGGCTCCTCTTCGCGCTGGAGGCCCACGAAAACGGTGGGGGCCCGGAGCCGGTGGCGCATCCCGAGCGCAAGTCGCGGTGCCCGGATTGGGGTGTGTGTGTCCAGGCGCTCCGGAAGGAGGGCCTCGTCGAGAGCGTCCGCCAGTCCCTCAAGCTGACGGAGAAGGGCCAGAACGAGGTCGGCGAGGCGCGGCTGCTGGATCCCGACGGGCTGAAGGGAGATCCCCCCTTCCAGGTCCATGTCGCCCCCATCGCCACGGGGAAGGTCGTCCGCGAGGATCCGGAGCTGTTCGACCGGCTGAGCCGCCATATCCGCAAGGTCCGTGGCGCGGAGATGGAGGCGTCGGCGATCGGTTTCGTGGCCGAGCTGCACGGACGCCGGTCCATCATCGCGAAGGCCGTCTCCGACTACGCCGACCACGACAAGGACGACGCCTACCGCTCCTTCGCGTGCCACGCCTCGGCGGCGTTCCTGCTGGGGTTCCTCCGGAAGCACCTGCACCCGGAGAAGGTGGGTGCATCCCAGGTGGGCGGAAGGGGAGGCCGGCGCTCGTTCGAGATCGTGGACGCCGGGGGCGGTGATTCGGACGAGTTCCTCGTGCGCGTCGAGCGGCTCTGCCGGTTGCACGAGCCGGTGGGGACGGAGATCGTCCGCCGCCAGGATGAGCCGCCGTTCGCCACCTTCCTCGAGGTGTCGGTGCTCGATGGAGGGCTCTCCCGGATCCTCCCGGTCGCCGCGCTCGAGCAGCCCATCACCGAGGAGCTGCTCGAGGCCTTCGTCAAGGGCATCCACGCACGCTACCGGCGAGACTATCAGTCCTTCGGCTCGCGGCTCGTGCACCTCGGGCCGCCCGCTCCGCCGTCACTGCGGCGGAAGGCCGAGACCCAGCGCGTCGACCTCGTCAGCTTCGCGGAGTACCTGGGGCTCATCAATTTCTCCGACTACCTCCAGCAGCAGACGGCGAGGCTCGAGAGCGATCGCGTCTACCCCCCGTCGCTCTACGTGAAGCAGCGGGCCCGCGTGAGCATCGGCGGGCGGGAGGCGGACCGCACCGAGGACGTGCTCCAGACGCTCCTGGAGCTGCTCGACTCACCGCACCCGCGCTTCGCGCTCGTGCTCGGTGATTTCGGGACGGGCAAGACGTTCCTGCTCCACGAGCTGGCGCGGAGGCTGGCCAAGGAGGGCTCGCTTCAGGTGCCCGTGCTCATCGAGATGCGCTCGCTTCAGAAGCAGCGCACGCTGCGTCAGCTCGTGGCCCAGCACTTCGCCGCCGCGGACGTGGAGCGGTTCGAGATGGAGCGGTTCCTCTGCATGCTGCGCGAGGGCCGGATCGTGCTCCTGTTCGATGGCTTCGACGAGCTCGCGCTCCGCGTCACGTATGACCGGGTGATGGAGCACTTCGGCACGTTGATGGAGGCCGCGCAGGGAAAGGCGAAGGTCGTCATCACGAGCCGGACGCAGCACTTCCTGACGGACCACGAGGTCCGGCTCGAGCTCGCCCAGCGGGCGGAGTCGCTGCCGGGCTACCGGCTCATCAAGCTCGAGCGCTTCAATGAGGAGCAGATCCGGCACTTCCTGCTGAACCGACTGGGAGGACAGGAAGCCGCGGACGAGCGCCTGGAGCTGCTGCGCAGCATCCGGGATCTGCTCGGCCTGTCGGAGAACCCCCGGCTCCTGAGCTTCATCGCCGACCTGGACGCGGAGTCCCTCCAGTCGGCGCGGACCGGCTCCGGGGAGATCTCCTCGGCGAAGCTCTACGAGCTGCTGATCGACCGCTGGCTCGGGAGCGAGCACGAGCGGGTCAATCCCGCGGGTGCACCCAAGGGGCTCAGCCGGCAGCAGCTCCGGAGCGCGGCCACCGCTCTGGCGATGCTCCTCTGGGAGCGGATGGATCGGGCGGTGAGCGCGAACGAGCTGCCCGAGGGGTTGTTCGCGGCGGTGAACGCGCGGGGAGAGCACGTTCTCGATACGGAGGTGATGCGGCACCAGCTCGGCTCCGGGTCACTGCTCGTGCGGGATGAGGAGGGCCGCGTCTCGTTCGTCCACCAGTCGGTGATGGAGTGGCTGGTAGCCGAGGCGGCGGCGAAGGAGCTGGAGGCGGGAGGCGAGGCCACGGTCCTGGGCCGTCGCGAGATGAGCGACCTGATGGCCGACTTCTTCATCGCCCTCGCGGGTCCGAAGGCGGTGGGACAGTGGGTCGGAGCGATGTCCGTCTCGGGGGATGACCTCGCGAAGCGGAACGCGCTGCGCATCGTGGGCCGGCTCCCTGGGGCGAAGCCGGGGCAGACGCTCGCGATCCATGTGAGGGATGTCGTGCTCGAAAGTTTCTCGGACCTCGGTGAAAAGGTCCTGAAGAACTTCCAAGAGTTCGTGAAGAACCTCGGGAACAGCGATCTGCGAGGTCAGAACCTGTCCGACTTCGATCTGCGTGGGGCGAACCTCCAGGGCACGAACCTCTCGGGGGTGACCCTGGCGGAGGCCGACCTCTCGCGTGGGCACCTGCGGGGTGCGCGGCTCTCCCGGGCCGATCTCACGAAGGCCTCGCTCCAGGGCGCGGATCTGACGGAGGCCGATCTTTCGGGAGCCCGGCTCCTCGGCGCCGACCTGCGTGGCGCGAAGCTCCAGGGGACGAGGCTGCGGGGCGCGAAGCTCACCGGGGCCCTCGTGGACTCGCTCGAGGGGGGCGATCTCTTCGGCGCGGCCCGACCCGATGTCACCACGGTCGAGCCCGGCCTGTCGTTGGCCTCACCGTGCCAGGCGGTCGCCTACAGCCCCATGGATGGCGACCTCATCGCCACGGGGCATTCCGATGGCACCGTCCGGCTCTGGGACGCCCCCACCGGCAAGGCCCTGCGCGTCTTCCAGGGGCATTCGGATAGTGTGCGCGGCGTGGCCTTCAGCCCGGATGGGACCCGGCTCGCCGCGGCCTCGTCCGACCGGACCCTGACGCTCTGGAGCGTGGGTGATGGACGGCTGCTTCGCGTCTTGGAAGGCCATCAGGGCCCCGTCTTCGGTGTGGCCTTCAAACCGGATGGAACGGTGCTGGCCTCCGCCTCGGATGATCAGACCGTCAGGCTCTGGAACGTCGAGGATGGACGGCCATTGCGCACCGTGTCGGGCCACAGGTCCTTCGTTCGGTCCGTGGCCTTCAGCCCGGATGGCTCGCTGCTGGCCTCGGGCATGGGCGACGGGACCATCCTGCTCTGGGGTGAGGACCAGGAGAAACCCCTGAGTGTCTTCCACGGCCATGCGGAGCATGTGCGCAGCATGGCCTTCAGCCCGGATGGACGGATGCTGGCCTCCGGCTCGGCGGATCAGACCGTCATGCTCTGGAGTGTGGAACGCAAAAATCTTTCCACCGTGCTTCGAGGGCACACGGACGCGGTGCTCGGTGTGGCCTTCAGCCCGGACGGGCAGATGCTGGTCTCCGGCTCGGCGGATCTCTCCCTCATGCTCTGGAACACCGCGAGCGGGCTGCCCATCCACGTCCTCAAGGGGCATGCGGACTCCATCTCGGGCGTGGCCTTCAGCCCGGACGGCACGACCCTGGCCTCCGCTTCCGAGGATCGGGTCACCGTGCTCTGGAGTACCGAGCAGTGGCATCCCCTCCGCAGTCTCAAAGGCCATCAAGGCGCCGTGTCCAGCGTGGCCTTCAGCCCGGACGGCACGACCCTGGCCTCTACCTCCAACGACCAGACCCTGATGTTCTGGAGCGTGGATCAGGCGAGGCCCCTGGATGTGATCAGGGACCACTCGGCCGAACGCATTGTCTTCAGCCCCACGGACGAGAACCTCGTCGCCACGGTCGATGCGCTCGGCATCATCCATGTCTGGGACACCCGCACGGGCAACTCCCGGAGCACCTTCCAGGGCTCCGGCGCGCTCGTTTCCAACATGGCCTTCAGCCCGGACGGTAGGAGGCTGGTCTCCGGCTCCAACGATGGGCTCGTCACCCTCTGGAGCCTCGAGTCCGGGTGGGAGCCGCGCGTCGTCATGCGTGGGCATTCTGGAGCCGTTTTCGACGTCGCCTTCAGCCCGGATGGCACGATGCTGGCCTCCGCCTCCACGGACCGGACGGTCGCCCTCTGGCGCGTGGGCCAGGACCGACCCGTGCGCATCTTCCAGGAACACTCGGACCAGGTCCGCAGCGTGGCCTTCAGCCCGGATGGAGCCCTCCTGGCCTCCGCCTCCAACGACCGGAGCGTGACCCTGTGGGAGTTGAGGAAGGGAGGCGCCTCGCGCGTTCTTCGGGGGCACAAGGCTTCCGTGACCAACGTGGCCTTCAGCCCGGATGGGACGCTCCTGGCTTCCGGCTCGGCGGATCGCACCCTCATGATCTGGCGCGCCAGGGATGGAGTGTTGCTCCATGTGCTCCGAGGACACTCGGGTCAGATCCGGAGCATGGCCTTCAGCCCGGATGGAAGGCTCCTGGCCTCTGGCTCCGCCGATGGCACGGTGGGCCTCTGGCATGTGGGCAGCGGCGCCCGACTCGCCACGCTGCTCCAGCTCCCGGACGGCTGGGTGTCCTTCCGTCCCGATGGGGGTTTCAAGAGCGAGGGAGGTACGGCCAGCGTGTTCTGGCACGCCATTGGCCTCTGCCGCTTCGAGCCCGGCGAGCTCGATCCCTACCTTCCCACGCCCCTGAGACTTCCCATGGACGAGTCGATCCTGCCTGGCGAAGTCATCCTTCCAGACTGACTCAGGGGTCGTCCTTCGTCCAGCGGCCCCGGGCCTTGTCCACCGGGTATTTGGCGCGGTTCTTCTCCAGCTTGCTCCGCATGGCCTCGAGGAGATCGATCCCCAACCGATCACACAGCAACAGGAGCGCGATGCCCACGTCGCCAATCTCCTCGGCGAGCCGTTGGCGCGGGACGGCCTGACGGGCGTACTGGTCCGCCTCGGCGTTGGGCACCCAGCGCAGCAGCGCGAGCAGCTCCCCCGCCTCGGAGGCCAGCAGCATGGACAGGTTCTTGGGGTCGTGGAACTGGCCCCACTCCCGCTCCGCGTTGAAGCGCCGGAGCTCCTCGAGCAACCGCTGGAGTTCGTCCTCGCTCATGGCTGGAGCAGCGCCTCGAACCGGGCGCGGGTCTGCTCATCGACGAAGTAGACGAAGGTGCCGCGCATCCCCCGGGTGAGCAGCACGCGGTAGATGTTGCGCAGCCGCTCCGTCGCGTCGGTCCCCGACTTCTTCAGGTCTCGCTTGAAGGCCGCGTCACGGTTGGCCTTCAGATCGGCCTGCCACTGCTCGAGCTGCCAGAGCAGATCCGGGCCGAAGATGAGGCCGATGTAGTCGAACTCGAAGCCCTGGACCGAGTAGATGGAGCCCACCTGGGAGAAGTACGCCTCGTCGGTGGCCCACTTGAAATATTGATGCTGGGTGGGGGCCAGGTCTCGTCCCGTCTTCTCGATCCATGGGGCACTCCACCCGTTGAAGGCCGGGTGGTGCACATCGTGGACGAGCGCCCCGTTGGCCTTGTTGGGCTTGGACCACTTCCAGCAGAAGCCCGCGAGGATGCGGCACTTGTTGCCGGCCAGCCGCAGGTGCTCGAGCCGGTCCTGCATCTCCTTCATCGAGCCGACGATCTGGAAGTCGTAGCCCTGGTACCGCCGCCACTGGAGGGAGCGGGGCGAGGGGAAGCCGAGCGCGTGGTCCACCCACTCGATGTAGCTCTTGCTCCCATTGCAGCGGAACTGGGCGTTGAGGTCGATCAGCGTGAAGGGGATGCCCGCGGACTCGGCATGCATCCGGATGTGCCCCACCGTGCCGATCTCGTCCGCGCGCACCATCTGGTTGTCATCCAGGAAGAGCGCGGTGACGCGGGAGGCCCGGAGCAGCTCGTCGATCATCGGCGTGTCCGAGAGCCGCTTCTCGTAGTTCTGGAACTTGGCCCGGCGGAAGTTCCACAGCCGGTGCGCCTCGTCTCCCACGAGGAGATCGAGCGTGTTCTCCTGCTCGGCGCCCAGGCGCGCGATGTCCGCGAAGGTGGAGAACAGCTCCTTGAGCGGAAGCTGATTCTGGAAACGGACGTTGTAGATGCGCTTGAGCATGTCCGTGGCGAACTCCTCCGTCTTGCCCTGCAACACGGTCTGGAAGGCCTTGGAGCCGGCGGCGTGGGCGATGCGCCACTTCTGGCGCGCGGCATGCGCCAGGAGCTGGATGGCCAGCACGCTCTTGCCCGTCCCCGGTCCACCGCGGATGGCCAGGACGGCCTTGTTGCCCGTGCGCTGCGCCTCCTCCACCTTGGCGATGATGGAGTTGAAGGCGACGAGCTGCTCGTCGACCAGCCGCCACTCGAAGGACCCCTCCACCGCCTGGACGAGCAGATCCATCAGCTTCTCGGAGGGACGCGCCTTCCCCTTCCTCACGGCCTCGGCGAGTGCCTCGCCGTCACCGGCCCCGACGCATCCGCGGAGGTACTCCTGGAGCCGGGTGGCCTCGGCGCGGGCGAACAGGGGGACGTCCCGAGTCGACGGGCCGAAGAGCAACGGATCCCGCAGGAGGCTGAGTGTGGCCGGCACCTCCAGGTTGTGGAGGTAGGAGCAGGCGTGGACCTCCGCGTCCGACTGGGTGAAGGCGGAGTGGTAGTGGCGCAGGAAGCTCGCATACCCCCGGGCCTGGGCGCTCGGGTGGAGGAGGGTCCGGTTCCCGAGCGAGACGGTGTCGGGGATGGCGGACCTTCCCGCGTGCGTCCACTGCTTCAGTTCGATGACGACAGCCGCGGGAACGCCGCGAGCCGACTGGCCCACGAGGAGCACGTCGCACCGACGCGAGCACAAGGGCATCTGTAGCTCGAGGAAGACCTGGGCCCGGTCAAACGCCGGATCATCCAGGACCTCGGCCAGCGCGGGCAGGGATTGACGCCACGAGGTCTCTTCGGATTCGGAGGGAGGGGCCTGCTCACTCTGCTCGAAGGCCGAGACGAGCTTCGAGACGAGTCGGCCGTCACGCACGGCCTGGACGAAGTCGGGAACGGAAGCGCTGTAGAGGTGCATGGTGGACGGGCGGGGCTCCGCGAAGGGGGCAGCATAGCGTGCGCGGGATCGAAACCTAGGGCCAGCCGAACAGGGAGCGGATGAGCAGACCGCCAGCGACGCTCGTTGCATTGGCCAGCAGGCTCCACGCGAACGCGCGCCGCACCCCGTTGGCGGAGAGCCAGAGCGCCTCGACTCCCACCGCGAAGGTCTCCGCCGCGATCACCATGCCCCAGTAGCCAACACCCACTCGACTCAGCAGGGGGAAGGCGAACCACACCACCGGATGGGTCAGGGTGCTGGCCAGCAACGCGGTGCGCCAGCCCGCGCCGGAGCGCAGGTAGAGGGGCACCTCGAGCACCTGGGTCAGTACGAAGGCGGCGAGCCACCGCGTCATGTCCGCCGGCCCTCGACGAGCCAGAGCGCCGCGACGGCGAGCTCGAGGTAGCCGTGGAACGCCGCGAGCTGGAGGTAGCCCAGCCGCGCCTCCCGGAGGTCCATCAGCCCCGAGGTGGCCACGGCGAGCGCGAGCACCCCGAAGAGCACGAGCGCTGGCACCCCGAAGTCCTCCACCAGCGCCCGCCACGTCGCCCGCCAGGGTCTCGGTGCCGCGCGCGTCCGATCCTCCTCCGGGACGAGGCGCAACCACACGCCATAGTGCACCGACTGGAGGAACGCGAAGGTCAGCACCAGCCGCAGCGCCAGCGCCGGGTGGCCCTTCAGCGGCGCCAACTGCTCCACGAATTCACCGAAGGACGTGCCCGTTGCCGGGGCCGTCCAGGCACCGAGCGCCGTCATCACGGGCTCGGCCACACCGAGCAGCAGGGCCACCGTCCCCCCGGCGGCGAGCAGCGGCACGCCCCAGGCGCGCGAGTGCCTCGACCGCCAGGCCCACCACCACAGCGCCACCGCCAGCACATTGTGCCCGTGGAGCAGGGCGAGCTGGCTACCCGTGGGGAAGCCCAGGGCGAGCACGGTGAGCACGGCCCAGCCCGAGAGCACCCCTGCCTTGCGCCACCACGAGCCATGGGCGCCCAGGATGGCCGGCACCATCGCGAGCAGCCCCACCGCCGGGCCAGCACCGCCCCAGGTGGCCAGGAGCGGCACGCCCCCGAGCACGGCCAGAGCGGTGCGGCGATGCAACCCGGGGCGCACGACGAGGTAGCGCAGATCCGCGACGAGGTGAGGCACGCCGAGCAGCACGGGGCCGAGCGCGAGGCTCCAGAGCGGCACGGCGAGGGTGAGCAGGAACGAGAAGGCCACCCCGGCCCCGCCGAGCCACGCCACGCGCCGTTCGCGGTCGGCGAAGAGCGGTGCGGCCCACGGAGCGGCGAGGCGGTACAGCCTCGCGCGCAGGGCGTCGGCGGGGGCGAGGAGTGCCTCCACGGTGCTCACGCGTTCCGGTTCCTCCGACGGGCAAGCCAGCCCGCCACGAGGACCATCAGGCCGAGCGACTCACCGGGCATCGCCGCGCAG
>NZ_DASVSO010000288.1:0-6993 GCF_036388035.1 Archangium sp. | reverse complement strand
CCGCTTCCGGCTCGCTGGCCTGTGGGCCTCCCAGGGCGACCTCCTCAAGGCCGAGCTCCACTACCGCTTCCTCAGTCGCTCCCGCCCCGAGTGGGTGCAGGTGCGCTTGCAGCTCGCCCAGGTCATCGAGCAGCAGGGCAGGGTGGCGGATGCGGAGAAGGAATTGCTCCTCCTGAAGGGCGAGCAGCCAGGCAATGCCCTGGTCATCCGCCGGCTGGTCGAGCTCTATGAGCGCACCGGGCGACCCCAGCTCGCCAGTAAGCTGCGGGCCAGCCTCGAGCCCCCCGCTCCCTCGAAGAAGATGCGCCCCCTGCGCCCGTCGCGTCGGTAGGGAACCTTTCGTTCCCTGTCCGATTGCGCCCCCTGCGCCACTGCATACACTGCGCCCGCCTTGAAGACCGCCAACCTCGCCATCGTTTTCACCGACATCAAGGGCTTCACCGAGCGCACCAGCCGGCAGACCCTCGAGGAGAACCAGCGTCTGCTGCGGACGCACCACAACCTCCTCGCCCCCGTCTTCAAGGCGTTCGGCGGGCGCATCATCAAGTCCATCGGCGACGCCTTCCTCGTCACCTTCGAGTCGCCCACCCAAGCCGTCCTCAGTGGCATGGCCATCCAGGACCGGCTCTGGCAGTACAACCGCGGCGCCCCCGAGGCCGAGCGGCTGGATGTGCGCGTGGCCATCAACGTGGGCGAGGTGCGGCTGGAGTCCAACGACGTCTTCGGCGAGCCCGTCAACATCGCCGCCCGCGTGGAGTCCATCGCCGAGGCCGGCGAGGTGTACTTCACCGAGGCCGTCTACCTCGCCATGAACAAGGCCGAGGTGCCCTCGCAGGAGGTGGGCTCCTTCGAGCTCAAGGGCATCCCCGGGAAGATTCGTGTCTTCCACGTGCCTCGCGCGCCCTACCGGGTGGAGGCGCCCGTCGTGGTGCACCTGATGCCCGGGACCGAGGCCCCGGCCACGCAGGACCAACCCCCCTTCGCCAACCTGGCCCTCTCGCGCGTTCCCGAGTCGGCGCTCGCGCCGGGTCCGGATTTCGCCGCCACCGCGGCCGCCCTGGGCAACGTCGCCGCCACGGTGGGCGGGCAGCTCGTGGAGCGCACCCGCACGGTGAGCGGGCAGCTCCTGGCGCGTGGCCGCCCCCTGGGCGCGCAGCTCGTGGCGCGCACCCGCTCGGCCTTCCAGTCGATGAGGACGGGGGAGCGGCGTCTGCCGTTCGAGCCCCGGACGCTGGCGGTGGTCGTCGGGGTGCTGGCGCTGCTGCTCGGCATCGGCCTGGTGCTGGGGGATAGCGCCGCGGAGAACGCCATCGAGGACGTGGCCGCGGCCTCCTCCGAGCAGAAGTCCGCCCTGGCGGAGAAGGCCCGCAGGCTCATCTCCGAGGAGAAGAACGCGGGCAAGCGGGCCTGGCTCCTCGGGCAGCTCGACGAGGCCACGGGCTCGTTCGGCCGGGCGGTGGACCACTACCGCACCGCGGTGAAGGCCGACCACGGTGACGCCGAGGACCGGCTCATCGAGCTGCTGGAGCACTCGGAGTGCCGCGTGCGCTCCAGCGCCGCCGATGCGCTGGGAGACCTCAAGTTGGCGTCCGCGCGCGGCGAGCTGGAGGATCTGGCCGAGGACGGTGGCCCCGGTGAGGACCCGGGCATGCCGCTCTTCGGGTGCAACTCGCGCAAGGCGGCGCAGCGGGCCCTGGAGCGGCTCGGGCGCTGAGGCGCGCGGGCCAGCTCGAAGACATGAGGACCTCGTGAAGGGGGACGACATGGTGAGACGGGTGAAGACGGGACTGGATGTCTGGGTGGAGCAGGGCTTCGCGCCGCTGAAGGGCAAGCGGGTGGGGGCCATCGTCAACCCCACGAGCGTGGACTCGGGCTTCCGCCACCTGGCGGACCTGCTGGCCCAGGCGCCCGGGGTGAAGCTGGCGGCCCTCTTCGGCCCCGAGCACGGGGTGCGTGGCGAGGCCCAGTACATGGTGGCCGTGGGGGAGGCGCGCGACCGGCGCACCGGCGTGCCCGTGCACAGCCTCTACGGCTCCACCTTCGAGTCGCTCTCGCCCCGCCCCGAGTGGCTGGAGGGCCTGGACGCGCTCGTCTTCGACATCCAGGACGTGGGCAGCCGCTACTACACCTACGTCTACACCATGGCCCTGGCCATGCAGGCCGCCGGCAAGGCGAAGGTGCCCTTCTACGTGCTGGATCGGCCCAACCCGCTCAACGGCGTCACCGTCGAGGGCAACCTCGTGGGTGACCGCTACCGCTCCTTCGTGGGCCTCTACCCCCTGCCCAACCGGCACGGCATGACGGCCGGCGAGCTGGCCCGCCTCTTCAACGACGAGCAGGGCTTCGGGTGCGACCTCACGGTGGTGCCCATGGAGGGGTGGCGCCGCGAGCACTTCTGGTCCGACACCGGGCTGCCCTTCATCCCGCCGTCTCCCAACATGCCCACCCCGGACACCGCGCTCGTCTACCCGGGCATGTGCCAGGGCGAGGGCACCAACGTCTCCGAGGGCCGCGGCACCTGCCGTCCCTTCGAGCAGTTCGGCGCTCCCTGGGTGGACACGGACGCGCTTCTCGCTCGCTTGGAACGTGAGAAACTTCCCGGCGTCACCTTCCGCGCCGTGGGTTTCACGCCCACCTTCGACAAGTACAAGGGCGAGTCGTGCAACGGGGCCTTCATGCACGTCACGGATCGCAAGGCCTTCCTCCCCCTGCGGACGGGCATCGCCATCTTCCAGGCCCTCTACGAGCTGGGGCAGGGGGGGAAGTTCGCCTGGCGGGAGGACGCCTACGAGTTCGTCGAGGACGTGCCCGCCTTCGACCTGCTCTGCGGCACCGATCAGGTGCGCAAGGGGATCGAGGCCGGCTGGCCGCTGGATCGCCTGTTGGAGGGTTTCGAGGCCCAGGCTCGGGAGTTCACCAAGCGGAGGGAGCGTCACCTGCTGTACGCTCAAGGGTCGTGAGCCAAGACGTCATCGGGATTCTGGCCGACAGCCACGGAGATCTGGCCGCCTTCGACGCGGCCTATGAGCTGTTGCGGGGCAAGGGCGCCCAGCGCTTCATCTTCCTCGGGGGCCGCTACACGGACCTGGACGAGTGGATCCTCGATCGGCGCGAGCGCAGTCGGGGAGGCCGCGAGTACTCGGGCTCGGACTTCATCGAGGACGTGGCGCGCTGGCTGGCCGTCACCGAGCAGAAGCCCCGCCCGCGCTCGCTGTCCATCCCGGATGACGCGCTCAAGAGCCTCGAGGGAGATCCGCTGCTCGTCCGGGAGCACTTCCTGCGCACCCCGGAGAAGGACTCGCTCCAGTACCGCGACCCGAGCATCCCCCGGAAGGTGCTGGACATGGTGGGCGACACGCTGTGCTGCCTCGTCCACGACAAGAACGACCTGAACCGGGACGACCTGCTCAACGCGCTCATCTTCATCCACGGCCGGGAGTCCGAGCCGAAGCTGGTGCAGATCGGCCCGCGCTTCTTCCTCACCCCCGGCCGGCTGGCGGGGGCGGCGGAGCAGACGTGCGCCCTGCTGGAGCGCGAGGACAACGAGCTGCGCTTCTCCGCCTTCCGGCTGGATGGGAAGACGGTGCTGGAGCCGCAGACGCTGGCGGTGGACCGTAAGACGAAGCTGTCCATCAAGTGAGGCCCCCCGTGCAGGTCGCGCTCCTCGGAGGCTCGTTCAACCCGCCCCATGTGGGCCACCTGCTCGCCGCCCACTACGTGCGCGCCACCCAGGGCGTGGACGAGGTGTGGTTCATGCCCACGTTCCGCCATCCCTTCGGCAAGGTGACGGCGCCCTTCGAGCACCGCGTGCGCATGTGCGAGCTGATGTGCCAGGACGCCACGGGGTGGATGAAGACCTCGCGGGTGGAGAGCGAGGTGGGCAAGGACGGGCGCACGGTGGACACGCTGGAGTTCCTCCTCGCCCGCTACCCGGAGCACCGCTTCACGCTCATCCTCGGCTCGGACATCCTCAAGGACCTGCCGAGCTGGAAGGACTTCGACCGCATCCAGCGCATGTCTCGCGTGGTGGTGCTGTACCGCGCGGGCTACCCGGCCGACGAGGTCGTGGGGCCGCCGCTGGCGCTCGTCTCCTCCACGGACATCCGGGATCGACTGATGCGCGGCGAGCTGCCCTCGGACCTCGTGCCGAGCGCGGTGCTCTCCTACGCCCGCGAGCACCACCTCTACGGGCTGTGAGCCGGGCGCTTGCCGGCGCCCTCGCCTGAGGGGGGCGTGCCTCCGCTTCGATTTTCTCGAAGGTCCGGGGCCAGATTCTCTTTTGGACAAGGAATGCGGCGGGCTACAGATTGCCCGTGAGGAGCGTTCCATGAATTCGCCCACGAATGACCCGCCGCCAGTCTCTCCCCAGCGCCCGCCCTGGTTCGCGCTGTCGCCCGAGGCAGTGGTCGAGGCCCTGGCCACCCACCCCGACGGCCTGAGCGAGAGCGAGGCCCGCGCCCGGCTCGAACGCCACGGCCCCAACGTGCTGCAACAGGTCTCCGGCGAGTCGGCCTGGAAGCTCCTCTGGCGCCAGGTGAACAACCCCCTCATCTGGGTGCTGCTCGCGTCGGCCGGACTGGCCATCGCCCTGGGGAAGGTGACGGACGGCCTCATCGTCCTGGCGGTGGTGGTGCTCAACACCCTCATCGGCTTCGTGCAGGAGTTCCGCGCGGGCAGGGCCATCGAGGCGCTCACGCGGATGGTGCCGGAGAACGCCACCACGCTGCGCGAGGGACAGAAGGTGACGGTGCCCGCCTCCTCGCTCGTGCCCGGGGACGTGGTGCTGCTCGCCTCGGGGGACAAGGTGCCCGCGGACGTGCGGCTCCTCTCGGCGCGCACCCTCCAGGTGGAGGAGGCGGCGCTGACGGGCGAGTCCGTCCCCTCGACGAAGCGGGTGGAGCCCGTCGCCGCCAGCGCGGGCCTCGGAGACCGCACGAGCATGGCCTTCGGTGGCACCCACGTCACCTACGGCACGGGGACGGCGGTGGTGGTGGCCACGGGGCGCGCCACCGAGCTCGGCCGCATCTCCCAGTTGTTGCACGAGGCGGTGGACCTGCAGACGCCGCTGACGAAGGCGCTCGCCGTCATCGGCCGCTACATCACGATCGCCATCCTCGTCATCTCCGCCGTGCTGCTGGGCGTGGGGCTGGTGCGCGGCTACGGCGTGGCCGAGTCGCTCCTCGCCGCCCTCACGCTGGCCGTGGCCGCCATCCCCGAGGGCCTGCCCGCCATCGTCACCATCGCCATGGCCGTGGGCGTGCAGTACATGGCCGCCCGCCGCGCCATCATCCGCAAGCTGCCCGCCGTGGAGACGCTGGGCAGCACCACCGTCATCTGCTCCGACAAGACGGGCACGCTCACCCGCAACGAGATGACGGTGCAGGCGCTGTGGACGCCCTCCGGCGACTACACCGTGTCGGGCGTGGGCTACGCGCCCCAGGGCGAGCTGCGCCGCGAGGAGCAGCCGCTGAGCGCCCCTCCCGAGGACGCGCGCGCGCTGCTCGTGGCGGGTGCGCTCTGCAATGACGCCTCGGTCCGCTCCAAGGACGGCACCTGGGAGCTGACGGGAGACCCCACCGAGGGGGCCCTCCTCGTCGCCGCCGAGAAGGCGGGCCTGTCCTTGGAGGAGCTGCGCCGCCGCCACGCGCGTGTGGACGCCATCCCCTTCGAGTCCGAGAACCAGTTCATGGCCACCCTCCACGAGGACGGGCAGGGCGGCCGGAGCATCTTCCTCAAGGGCGCGCCCGAGGTGGTGCTGCGCCGCTGTGACGCGAGCGACGGCGTTGGCGCCGACAGGGTGCTCGCCCAGGTGGAGCGCCTGGCCTCGCGTGGCATGCGCGTGCTGGCCGTGGCGAGCCGGTCCGTGCCCGCCTCACACGACGCGCTGCGGACCGAGGACGTGACTGGCGGCTTCCGGCTCCTGGGACTCGAGGGGATGATTGATCCGCCGCGCGAGGAGGCCATCAGCGCGGTGAAGACCTGTCACACGGCGGGCATCACCGTGAAGATGATCACCGGCGATCACGGGAAGACGGCGGAGGCCATCGGCGGGCAGCTCGGCATCCTCGGCGAAGGCCGGGTGGTGACGGGCGCGGAGCTGGCCGGCATGGACGAGGCGCGGCTGCGCGAGGCGGCCACGTCCTCCAACGTGTTCGCCCGCGTGGCGCCCGAGCACAAGCTGCGCCTCGTGCGCGCCCTCCAGAAGGAGGGGCACGTGGTGGCCATGACGGGGGATGGCGTCAACGACGCGCCCGCGCTCAAGCAGGCCAACATCGGCGTGGCCATGGGCATCACCGGCACCGCCGTGTCCAAGGAGGCCGCGGACATCATTCTCACGGACGACAACTTCGCCTCCATCGCCGCGGCGGTGGAGGAGGGGCGGCGCGTCTACGACAACCTCATCAAGTCGCTTGCCTTCGTACTGCCCACCAACCTGGGGCTGGCCCTCATCCTCATCGTCGGCGTGGCCTTCTTCCCCATCCTCGAGATCGACGGCGAGCGCGAGCCGCTGCTCGCCATGCTCCCCAGCCAGCTCCTGTGGATCAACCTGGTGGCCACCATAGCGCTCGCGCTGCCCCTGGCCTTCGAGGCCCGCGAGCCGGACGTGATGAAGCGGCACCCGCGCCCGCCGGACGCGCCCGTGCTCAGTCGCTTCGTGGTGATGCGCACGCTGCTGGTGGCGGCGCTCATGTGCGCTGGCGCCACCGGGCTCTTCCTCTGGGAGTACAACACCGAGGTAGCGCGCGGCCTGGCCCATGCCGAGGCGCTGCGCGAGGCACAGACCATGGCCGTCACCACGGTCATCATGTTCCAGATCTTCTACCTGCTGAACTGCCGCTCGCTGCTCGACTCGGTCCTGCGCATCGGTCTGTTCAGCAACCCCGTCGTCTACCTGGGCATCGGGACGCTGGTGCTGCTGCAGCTCGGCTTCATCTACCTGCCCTTCATGCAGCGCGTGTTCGGCACCGCGCCGCTGACGCTCGAGGCGCTGGG
>NZ_DASVSO010000287.1:0-3099 GCF_036388035.1 Archangium sp. | reverse complement strand
GAGGGCCGCGAGCTGCTGCCCGAGGGCCCGTGCGTGCTGGTGGCCAACCACCAGTCCATGGCGGACATCCTCGCGGCCATGGGCCTGTTCCACCCCTTCAAGTTCGTCTCCAAGGCCTCGCTGTTCCGCGTTCCGCTGGTGGGGTGGATGATGAGCCTCTTGCGCTACGTGCGGGTGGAGCGCGGGCGGCCCCAGTCCATGCGCGAGATGCTGGACGTCTGCCGGGGGTGGCTGCGCCGGGGCGTGCCGGTGCTCGTCTTCCCCGAGGGCACGTATGCGCAGGGGGGCCGGCTGCTGCCCTTCCGGCGCGGTGCCTTCCGGCTGGCCCTGGAGGAGCGGGTGCCGCTGGTGCCGGTGGTGCTCCAGGGCACCACGGAGCTGGTGGAGGGGGATGGCCCGTGGATGAGCCCCCGCGCGCGGGTGCGCATCCGGGTGCTGCCTCCCCTGCGCCCGGAGGACTTCGGGGAGGACGACGGGGCGCTCGCCGAGCGGGTGCGCGGACTCTTCCTGCGGGCCCTGGGTTCGCAGGACTCCTCGGGTTGAGGTAAATCCTCGCCCCATGCCCACTCGCCTGCGCCTCTATCAGGTCGACGCCTTCACCTCCCAGGTCTTCGGTGGCAACCCCGCGGCGGTGTGCCCGCTCGACGCGTGGCTGCCGGATGACGTGCTCCAGGCCATTGCCCTGGAGAACAACCTCTCCGAGACGGCCTTCGTCCTGCGCGACGAGGTGCGCGGCTGGCAGATCCGCTGGTTCACCCCGACGCAGGAGGTGGACCTGTGCGGCCACGCCACGCTGGCCACGGCCTACATCCTCTTCACGCGGCTGGCGCCGGGGCTGGAACGGGTGCAGCTCCAGTCGCGCTCGGGGCCGCTGGTGGTGACGGAGCGGGAGGCGGGGTGGATGGAGATGGACTTCCCCGCGCGGCCGCCCGAGCCGTGCCCGATTCCGGAGGGGCTGGTGGAGGCGCTGGGGGCCGAGCCGCGCGAGACGCTCGTGTCGCGCGACCTGGTGGCCGTCTTCGACAGCGAGGAGCAGGTGCGGGCGCTCAACCCGGACATGGCGAAGCTGGCCGCGCTGGAGTTCTTCGCGGTGGCGCCGACCGCGCCGGGCACGCAGTCGGACTTCGTCTCGCGCTTCTTCGCGCCGCGGGTGGGGGTGCCGGAGGATCCGGTGACGGGCTCGGCGCACTGCTCGCTGGTGCCCTACTGGGCGCAGAGGCTGGGCAAGTCGCAGCTGCTGGCGCACCAGGTGTCCCACCGCGGCGGCGTGCTCCAGTGCGAGGACCGCGGCGAGCGCGTGGGCCTCGCCGGACAGGCCGTGCTGTACCTCGAGGGCCACATCACGCTGTGAAGCCCCCGCTCCCTCTGGGGAGGACTGGGGTGAGGGTCTTCCCTTTCCGTGGCTCTGTACGAGACGCATGGGGGAAAGGTGATTGACTCGGATCAACTGCCCGTGCGTCGCTCGGCGCCATGCGACTGACGAAGGTTCGCGTCACCAAACTCTTCGGGCTCTTCGACCACGAGATTCCGCTCAATCGCGAGGAGCGGATCACCATCATTCACGGCCCGAACGGATTCGGGAAGACGATCATTCTGCGGATGATCGCAGCGCTCTTCTCAGGGCAGTATGCCGTGTTCCGCGAGGTTCCCTTTGGGACGTTCGCGGTCGAATTCGATGACGGGCGACGTTTGATGGTCGAGCGCGTGGTTAGAGAATCCCCATGGCTCAAGACGATGCGAGCCTTTGACCTTCTGGTCCATCTTTCCTCTCCGGGAGGGCCAACGATTGCTTCCGACAAGATAGGATCTGATAGTGGCTTGTTTGGGGCTGGAGCTGCGGCGCCGTGGTTGCAGGGGTTGATTGAGGAAAGTCCGAAAGTCCGGCTTGTTCGTACCCAGCGCTTGGACATCGAGGAACATACTGAGGTCGATGAAGAAGGAACTGTCATCGTCCCCAAGCCAACCGTAGAGATATATTCGGAGGAGCTTTCAGTCCATATTCGTCAGACGCTCGCAGCGTATGCGGCCCGGTCTCAGGAGCTGGATCGAACCTTTCCTGTACGCCTACTGGGGCCGACGAAGGCAGAGCCGCTAACGGCGGAGGATCTTCGCGAGCGGATGGCTGAATTGGAGCAGAAGCGCGCTCGGCTCACCTCGCTCGGTTTCCTGGAGCCTGAGCAAGGATTGGAGCAGGCACCGGTTCGGGTGATTGAAACAAAGCGAGACGTTTTGACGGTCTACGTGGAAGACGTGGAGAGTAAATTGGCGGTCTTCGATGCGATGGCAGCGAAGATTCAGATCTTCACGCGAATCATCAACGGCCGGTTTCTTTTCAAGCGCCTCGAAATCCACCGTGACGAAGGGTTTGTCTTCACATCGGCCACTGGCGCCCGCCTCAAGCCAGCTGAGCTCTCTTCGGGGGAACAGCATGAACTCGTCCTGCTCTATGAACTCTTGTTCAAGTTGCAGAAGAACGCGCTGGTCCTCCTCGACGAGCCGGAGATCTCATTGCATGTGGCTTGGCAGGAAAAGTTCCTTGAGGACTTGATGGAGGTGGTCAAACTCTCCGAGATCGACGTGGTAGTGGCAACGCACTCCCCGGAGATCATCGGCGAGCACTGGGATCTGACTGTAGGTTTGAAAGGCCCGCCTGAGACTCGTGAGGGTTGAGTCATGCAGAAGGGGGAGCGAGCTGCGGTCAATATTGCGAATAGCGTCGGGATGAAGCGTCTGCAATACCCGACGAAGACGTTTGTGCTTGTTGAGGGAAAGGACGATAAGAAATTCTTCGAGCGATATACGGACTCAGCCAGTTGTCACATCATCGTGGCCCACGGCAAGCCCAAGGTCATTGAGGCAGTCCTCGAATTGGACAAGAACGGGATTCGTGGTGTCTTGGGTATTGTCGATGCGGACTTCACGGTCCTAGATCAGCAGGAGTCCCCTACCCCCAACATCCTTGAGACGGATCTCCACGATGTGGAGTGCATGATGCTGGCGTCTCCCGCCCTGGCCCACGTACTCCGGGAACTTGGGGACGAGAAGCAGATGGATGCTTTCAAGGCGCGAGCGGGCCTTGTCCTGGACCATCTGCTCACT
>NZ_DASVSO010000286.1:0-5587 GCF_036388035.1 Archangium sp. | reverse complement strand
TCCCCGTGATTCGCACCGAGCCGAAGCCCGCCGCTCCGCCGCCCGCGGCTCCCGCGCCCAGGGAGCCACCCCGGCAGCTCGAGCCCCTGCGCCTCGGGGTGCTGGACAGCCTCTCGAAGGACGCCGTCTCCCTGGAGCCCCGCGAGCTCCTGCAGCACGCCGCCTTCCTCGGTGGCTCCGGGAGCGGCAAGACGACGCTCGCGCTCAACGTGGTGGAGCAGCTCCTGCTCCAAGGCATCCCCACCCTCCTCGTCGATCGGAAGGGGGACCTCGCCGGCTACGCCAACGACGCCGTCTGGACGCGCCCGCTCGATGACCCGCGCCGCTCCGAGCGCCGAGCCCTCCTGCGCGAGCGGCTCGACGTGGCCCTCTTCACCCCCGGGCACCCCCATGGCCGGCCGCTCGCCATCCCCATCGTCCCCGAGGGGCTCGACTCCCTGCCCGAGTTCGATCGCAAGCAGGCCACCCAGCACGCGGCCGAGGCCCTCGGCGGCATGCTCGACTACAAGCACACCGGGCGCGACAAGTCCTGCCGCACCCTCCTCACCCAGGCGATTGATCAGCTCGTGCAGCTCTCGCCCGGCGGCGTCTCCCTGGAGAAGCTCGTCTACTTCATCGACGAGAAGGATCCGCGCCTGGTGAACGCCGTGGGAAGGCTCGACACCCGGCTCTTCGAGAAGCTCGTGCAGGACCTGGAGACGCTCCGGCTCAACTCCTCCGTGCTGCTGGCCAGCGGCGGCGAGAAGCTCGACCTGGATCTGCTGCTCGGCCGCGGGGCCCACGCGCAACCGGGCAAGACGCGCCTGAGCGTCATCAGCACCAAGTTCCTCGGGGACCACAACAACGTCGTCTTCTGGGTGTCCCAGCTCCTCATCGAGGTGTCGCGCTGGCTCAACCGCAACCCCTCCAGCGCCCTGCAGGCCGTCCTCATGTTCGACGAGGCCGATCTGTACCTGCCCGCCACGCGCCAGCCCGCCACCAAGCAGCCCATGGAGAACCTCCTGCGGCGCGCGCGCTCGGCGGGCCTGGGACTGATGCTCGCCACCCAGAGCCCCGGCGACTTCGACTACAAGTGCCGCGACACCATCCGCTCCTGGTTCGTCGGCCGCGTGAAGGAGAAGAACTCGCTGGAGAAGATGAAGCCCATGCTCAGCGAGGCCCGCGTGGACTTCACCGCGAAGATTCCCACCCAGGTCACCGGCGAGTTCCACGTCCTGCGCGAGGGCAGGGTGGAGCGCGTCAAGGCCGACCCCTCCGTGCTCGCCACCGAGCAGCTCTCGGATGATGAGCTGCTGCGCCTCGCCGCGCGTACACTCCCGGCCGCCGAGGCCCGACGCACGGGCTCGTGATTCCTGGGAAGGGGAAGTGCATGGCCGCCTACGTCATCGTCGAGATCGCCATCCACGATGCGCGGACCTACGAGCGCTACAAGCAGATGGCGCCGCCGTCGATCGCCGCCTACGAGGGCCGCTATCTGGTGCGCGGGGGCGCGGTGGAGGTGCTCGAGGGCTCGTGGAACCCGCCGCGGTTCGTCATCCTCGAGTTCCCCACCACCGAGCGGGCCCGCGCGTGGTGGAACTCTCCCGAGTACGCCCCCGCCAAGGCGCTCCGTCAGGCGAGCACCCAGACGGACATGCTCCTCGTGGAGGGCCTGCCCCCAGGCGCGGACCCGGCGGCCAGGAAGTAACGGCACGGGCTCGGGAGCAGGAGGGGGGACCTCCCGGGCACGTTCTCGCGCAACCTGTACACTTAGTGGACAAGTTCGCGCACCGCGCGACCGGAAGGGTCGGACCCGGGGCCTCGCTCAGCCCTCGGGGATGTCCGTCAACGCCAGCCGGAACTTCGCCGTCTTGCCCGCCTCGATGGGCACCGACAGCCGCCGCCGCTTCCCGTCCGCGCCCTTGATGCGCAGCAGGTGCCTGCCCACCGGCACCGGCGCGTTGAACAGCGGCGTCTTCCCCAGCGAGCGCCCGTTCAGGAACACCTCGGCCGGCGGCAGGATGAGCAGCGTCAGCGCCCCCTGCTTCACGCTCCGCACGGGTGGCTCGCCCTCGCCCTCCTTCTTCACGGGGGCCGGCGCGTCCTTCTTCTCCTGCGTCTCCACCGGGGGCGGGGCTTCCGCTGGAGGCCGCGCGGCCACCTCCGGCGCGGGAGTGCTCGCCAGCGGCTCCGGCTCCCCCTTCTCCTGACCGGACGGCGGCTCGATGGGCCGCATCGCCGTCAGCTCCGCCACGTTCACCGGTGGCTCGGAGACTTCTTGCGCCTCGAGCATCGCCGCCAGCTTCACCGCCCCGAAGCCCGCGCCCCCTCCCACCACCAGCACCCCGAGGATCACCGCCACGAGCCGGCCCTTCCCCTTGCGCACCGGCCTCGCCTGCCCGTGCTGACCGGTGGCCGCCACCCGCTGCTCCCGCGTCACCCGCCTGCCCGTCGTGGCCACCGGACTCGTCACCGGCTCGTCCGGATCCGCCCCGCGCGTCGGCCGTGCGCTCTCCTCGCGCTCCTTCCGGGACGCCGGGGGCGGGGGGCGCGGCTTCGCCTCCGCGCGGGGCCCCAGCCGCGTGGACTCGTCGCGGGAAGAGGGGTGGGTCTCCGCCCTCTCCGGGCTTGGATCCGTGGACTCCAGGGCCTCGCCACCCCCCAGCATCCGCGCCATCCCCGAGTCCACCTGCTGCGCGCTCGCCTCGTCCGCGCTCTCCAGCAGCCGGCGCGTCACCTCCATCCGATCCTGGAAGTGCTCGCGCATGAAGGCGGCGCGCTGCTCCGCGTCGAAGAGCAGGTTGCCCGCCGCCGCTTCGATCGCCCGCGCCATCTCGCGGCCGTTCGGGTAGCGCTGCTCCCGGTCCCTCGCCAGCGCCTTGAGCACCACCGTCGACACCGCTTGCGACAGGGACGGCACGCGCGCCGAGGGCACCGGGATGGGCGCCTCGAGGATCATCTCCATCTCCTGGCGCTCGGTCTGCGCGGAGAAGAGGCGCTCGCCGGTGAGCATCTCGTGGAGCATCACCCCCACGGAGAAGAGATCGCTGCGGCCATCCAGCGGCTCGCTGCGCACCTGCTCGGGCGACATGTACCCGGTGGTGCCCTTCACCATGCCCACCTGCGTCTGCCCCCGGCCGTCGCGCGCCTTGGCGATGCCGAAGTCCAGCAGCTTCACCACCCCGTCGTACGTCACCATCACGTTCTTCTGCGCCACGTCCCGGTGGATGACGGGGTAGGGCTTGCCCCCGGGCGTGGTGAAGGTGTGCGCGTAGTGCAGCGCCAGGCAGACGTCTCGGGCCACCGACAGGGTGAAGCCCGGGGGCAGCGTCTTGCCCCGCCGGCGGCACACCCCGGCCACCTGGTTGAGGTTCTGCCCCGCGATGAACTCCATCGCCAGGAAGAGGCCCTCGGCGTCCTGCCCCAGCTCGAACACCTGGGCGATGTTGGGGTGGTTGAGCGCCGCGGTGATGCGCGCTTCATCCAGGAACATGCGCTCGAACTGCTCGTCGTCGCGAGCCCCCGGGAGGATGCGCTTGAGTGCGACATACTTGCGGAACCCCCCCGGCCCGGAGGTGAAGCCGAGGAAGAGCTCCGCCATGCCACCCACCGACAGCTGCGCGAGCACCTGGAACTTCCCGATGCGCTGCCCCCAGTGCAGGTCGAGGTTGGCGGAGCTGGGTGTCGGAGCGCCTTTGGCCGGTGCGGACATGGGGGCGCAGGATAGTCCACAACCCCTGTGGACGGCCTGTGGACGGACCCCCGCCTGCCTGTGGATAACCCGCCCGTGGCTCCCACCCCTGTGGGTGGCCGGGGATAAGCGCCAACTTCCCCACATGTAGCAGCTTCGGAGAACCTCCGTGTTTCCAGGCGGTTACGGACTTTTCCACAAGCCCACACCCCCTGCTGTTGCTCCTATTTGATCTACATCTCAATTCACTCAGTACAGAAACAGAGGGGCCTGGGGACAGTGGGAAGTCCGCGCGGGCCACCGGGTCCCTCAGTGCCAGCCCCGGGCGAGCGAGACGAGCGTCAGGCGGGCCCTGGGCGCGTCCAGCTCGACGCCCACGTCACAGCCGGCCAGCGGGAACTCCAGGGTGACAGGGCCCTGGCGGGGCAGCAGGCTGCGCTCGTGCCAGGCCTGGACGGCCAGCCGGAAGAGCTCGCCCAGCAGGGCGTGGCGGACGTCCGGAGGCAGCAGATCCATCTGCGGCTGGAGCGCGAGCGGCACGAAGACGGTGAAGGCCTGGGCCAGCTGCTCGGAGACAGCGGATTCGATGGAAGCCATGTCTTCGGGCTTTGCGAGATTCGTACCGCCCGTGAACCCCAGGAGTTGCGGGGTGTTGGGGGGACTCCCCTCGCGGTGGACCGTAGAAACGCCAGTGCCCCGAGGGTGACCCGGTGAACGGGAGGGGGTGGACCCCCCTCGCACCTCGGGAAGGCGAGGGCTATAGCCGAGAGGTCAGGGGTCCCTGCATGGCGCGCGAAACGAGAGCAGTCGGGTGGATGTGGGTGCTGGGGGCACTGCTGCTCACGGGGCCGCTGGGGGCCTGCCGTGACGAGAAGCCGCCCCTGGTGGGCTCCTCGGGCCAGGTGCGCTTCTCGCAGGAGGTGATGGCCTTTCCGGCCACGTACGTGGGTGTCTCTCGGGAGGGCGATCTCCGGGTGGGCAACGCGGGCCGGGCCCCGGTGCGGGTGACATGGGGCTCGGTGCCGGCGCCCTTCGGGGTGGAGGGGCTGCCGGAGGAGGTGGAGGCCTCCGGGGAATCCACGGTGAGGGTGCGCTTCACCCCCCCGGCGGCGGGGACGTACGAGGCCACGCTGGTGGGCACGGAGGAGGGAGGCCGCACGGTGACGCTGCGGCTGACGGGCGAGGGCAAGCAGCCGCCGCCCTGCCCCACGCCGGTGACGTGCCACCGCTTCACCTTCGACGAGGTGAAGGAGGAGTGCGTGGAGGAGGTGCTGGCGGACGGCACGGCGTGCGATCCGGGCAATGCGTGCGTGTTGGACGCGGTGTGCCAGGCGGGCCGGTGCAAGGGACGCGAGCGGCTGTGTGACGACGGCAACGCGTGCACCACGGACGTGTGCGGCCCGCTGGACGGGTGCCAGTCGGTGCCGGCGCCGCCGTGCCCGGGGGACGGGGCATGCCAGGAGGGCTGGTGCGATCCCGGCAAGGGCTGCCAGCTGAGGCCGGCGGCCAACGGCACCTTCTGTGGCGAGGCGCGCGGGTGCGATCTGGCGGACGTGTGCGTGGAGGGGGCGTGCCTGAAGCGCAACCCGCCGGACGGCTTCGTGTGCGCGCCGGCGTCACCCTGCCAGGGAGAGGGGAAGTGCCGGGGCTCGACGTGCGAGCGGCCGCAGGCGATGACGCTGCTGCCGGACTGGACGTACGACGCGCGGGCCGAGAACAAGGAGCTGCATGATGTGTTGGTGGGCCCCCAGGGGGACGTGACGCTGGCGGGCTTCTTCGCGCGGCCGGTGCTGGGGGCGACGGAGGCCTCGGCGGTGGAGTCCCAGGTGACGGGGCGGCGCTGCATGCTGTGGAACGAGCGGCTGCTGTGCATGGATCTGCCGCAGCAGGGGAAGGTGTCGCTGATGGAGCGGGCGA
>NZ_DASVSO010000285.1:0-12531 GCF_036388035.1 Archangium sp. | reverse complement strand
CCCAGGTGGGCGACGAGGTGCACTTCCTCGGCCAGACGGTGGCGCTGGTGCTGGCGGAGAGCGCGGACGTGGCGCGCAAGGCCGCCGCGCTCGTGGAGATGGAGTACGAGCCGCTGCCCGCGCTGCTGACGATTCCGGAGGCCGTGGCCGCGGGCTCCTTCCTGTCGGACCCGCACACCATCCGCCGCGAGGACGTGGGGGCCTCGCTGGCCGCCGCGCCGGTGCGCCTGTCCGGCGAGTGCTCGACGGGGGCCCAGGACCACTTCTACCTGGAGACGCAGGTGTCGCTGGCGGTGCCCGGCGAGGACGGCGCGGTGCACCTCTGGAGCTCCACCCAGCACCCCACCGAGGTGCAGACGCTGGTGGCCGAGGTGCTCGGCGTGGGGCGGCAGCTGGTGGTGGTGGAGGTGCCGCGCATGGGAGGGGGCTTCGGCGGCAAGGAGACGCAGGCCGCTCCCTTCGCGTGCCTGGCGGCCCTGGGCGCGCGCCACACGGGCCGGCCGGTGAAGGTGTGGCTCAACCGCGACCAGGACATGGCGTGGACGGGCAAGCGCCACCCCTTCTGGGGCCGGTATGACGCGGGCTTCGACACCGAGGGGCGGCTGCTCGCGCTGAAGGTGGAGCTCATCTCCAATGGCGGGTGGAGCTCGGACCTTTCGCGCGCCATCCTGGACCGGGCGCTCTTCCACTTGGACAACGCCTACTTCGTCCCGGCGCTGGAGTTCACCGGCCGGGTGGCCCGGACGAACCTGCCCTCCAACACGGCCTTCCGTGGCTTCGGCGGGCCCCAGGGCATGTACGTGATGGAGGAGGTGCTCAACCACGCCGCCGAGCGGCTCGGGTTGGACCCGACCGTGGTGCGCGAGCGCAACTACTACCGGGGCGCTCCCCGCGACACCACGCCGTACGGGCAGCCCGTCCTGGACAACCGCCTGGAGCGCATCCACGCGGAGCTGCTGGCCTCCAGTGACTACGTGCGGCGACGCGCGGAGATCGAGCGCTTCAACGCGGGCTCGCGCTGGACGAAGCGGGGCATCGGCCTGCAGCCGGTGAAGTTCGGCATCTCCTTCACCACGAGCTTCCTCAACCAGGCCGGGGCCTTCGTGGTGGTGTACACGGATGGCAGCGTGCAGCTGAACCATGGCGGCACGGAGATGGGGCAGGGCCTGCACACGAAGATGCGGGCCGTGTGCGCGCACGAGCTGGGCGTGCCACCCGAGCGCATCCGGGTGATGAACACCTCCACGGACAAGGTGCCCAACACCTCGGCGACGGCGGCCTCCAGCGGCGCGGACCTCAACGGCCAGGCGGTGAAGGAGGCGTGCGAGGTGCTGCGCGAGCGCATGCGTCCGGTGGCCGCGCGGCTCTTGCAGATCGGCGCGCTCGGGCTCACCTACGACAACGGCCACGTCTTCAACCCCGCGCGTCCCCGGACGAAGGTGCACGTGTCCGAGGTCATCTCCCGGCACACGCCCGCGGTGCAGTGGGAGATCCTCTCCAAGCTGCAACAGGAGCGGCCCGTGGCGGAGGTGGCCGCGCTCGAGCAGCAGGGCGGCGCGCTGAGGAAGGACCCGCACCCGGCCGAGCGCCTCCTCGCGCCCGAGCTCGTCTTCGTCGGAGGAGACGTCTTCCACCCCTCGAGCCCCGAGCGCACGGTGCGCTTCGCCGACGTGGTCCACGCCACGTACCATGCGCAGCTGTCCCTGTCCGCCACCGGCTACTACCGCACGCCGGACATCACGTACGACCGGGACATCGGACGCGGCAAGCCCTTCCACTACTACGCCTTCGGCGCGGCGGTGGTGGAGGTGGAGGTGAGCGGCCTCACCGGCGAGCACCGTGTGCGGCGCGTGGACATCCTCCACGACGTGGGCACCTCGCTCGTGCCCAGCATCGACAAGGGGCAGGTGGAGGGCGCCTTCATCCAGGGCGTGGGCTGGCTCACGTGCGAGGAGGTGCTGTTCGACGCCAAGGGTCGGCTCCTCACGCACTCGCCGGACACGTACAAGATTCCGGCGGTGGGGGACGCGCCCGAGGACTTCCGCGTCGCGCTGCTGGAGCGCGCGCCGCAGGACAACTCCATTCACGGCAGCAAGGCGGTGGGAGAGCCGCCCTTCATGCTGGCCATCGGCGTGGTGACGGCGCTGCGGCAGGCGATCGCCGCCTTCGGGCCGCCGCGCACGCCGGTGGCGCTGGCCTCCCCCGCCACTCCGGAGGCCATCCTCCGAGCGGTGGAGCTGGCCCGGGCCGCGCCGCGCTGAGGCGGCTCAGGGCACCTTGCGTGGCTGGTAGAGGGCGTTGGCGAACAGGAGGCCCGCCACCAGGGCCACTGCCACCATGAGCATGGAGAAGGCGGTGTCCACGCCCGCGAGCACGTCGCGGGCGAGCAGGGACTCCATGCTGCGAAAGCCGATGCTGCCGGGCACCAGCAGCATGATTGCGGGCACGAGGGTGATGACGGCCGGGCGGTTGCGCGCCCGCGCGAGCAGGTTGGTGACGAGCCCCACGGTGAGGGCCCCGAGGAACGCGCCGAGCTGCGGCCCGAGGACCTGGGCACCCAGGCGGGAGCCCTCGTAGGCGAGCGTCCCCGCCAGGGCGATCCACCCCCAGTCGCGAGGCCGGGCCCGGAAGAGGATGCTCACCCCGAACAGCATCAGCACGAGGGCCAGCGGCTCGGTCCACGCCGGGAGCGCGGGCACCGGGCCGAGCTTCGCGGGCAGGGGAAGCAGCTCCGTCAACCGGGTGCCCAGCGCCACGCCGAAGCCGAGCTCCAGGAAGACGAGCGCGGCTCCCGTGAGGCGGGAGGTGCCGGAGATGAGGTTGCGTGTGGCGAGCTCGTTGATGGCCACCGTCAGGCTGAGGCCGGGCAGCAGCACGATGAGGCCGGCGAGCGTGACGATCTGCACGGACAGCGGCCCCACGAAGCTCGCCGCCACGACCGCGAGCGCCGAGGAGAGGATGGCGGCCACGGGCTCCAGCACCCACACCGTCGAGGGCTGCCGCCGTGTCCACAGGTCCAGCCCACCGATGAGGAGGCTGATGACCGCCGCCACGCCCATCTCGCGGAGGCCACCGCCGAAGAGCAGGGCCGCGCCGCTCGCCGCGAGCGCCCAGCACAGCAGGTGGAGGGCGTTGCCGTAGCGAGGGGGCTCGGAGAGGACGGCCTCCACGCGCTCCGCGCCCTCCTCGGGGGAGAGCTCCCCGCGGATGACCGAGTTCGCCAGTGCGTCCAGGTGGGCGAGCCGTCCGAGGTCCAGCTCCCCCGGCTCCACGCGGATGAGGCTGGTGCGCAGCGCCTCGGGAGGACCGAAGGAGGCGAAGATGGAGGTGGGCGTGGAGAAGAAGCGGGCCTCCAGTCCCAACCGTTGCGAGACCAGCCGCATCTGCTCCTCCAGCTGGTGGGCCGGAGTGCCGTAGCGATGCAGCGCCTGCCCGAGTCGCAGCGTGAACGCCACCGCCGGCATCGGAGGAGGCTCTTGCAACGCGATGAGATGTTCCGCGGGGAGCACAGCGCGCACATGGCAGAGGCCCCCGGGGGAGTCAAACGAAGCCTCCATGAGGGCTCGCCGCCAGCCTGCCCTCGGGTCAGCGTCCGGGGATGCGTCCACCCGTCTCAAGCGCGAGCCGTGTGCAGTACGGCAAAGACCCGAAATCCCTCGGGGTTCGAGCTGGCGAGCAGCTTGCAGACCGCTCGGAGAGCAAACGAGCGTGGTTGAGGTTTCTCCAAGAGTTGGTATTTTCCCAATGTACGATGTTACAGGTCAACTCCGGGCAGGTGACGCGAAAAAGCTACTCAAGACCGTCCTGAGGGGCGGATGGGTCTTCTTCAGCACTCATGCCGTAGTGGTGACCGCCATGCGGAGGAACCGGTGAACGACAAGTGTCTCATGTGCGGCACGCCCATGAAGGGGACCCGGGAGAACATCAAGGATGACCTCATCGGACTGGATAACGTCACCTTGAAGGGGGTCATGGTCTACCGGTGCCCCAAGTGCGGCGAGCGCGAAGTGGGCATCTACAAGATTGAAGAGCTGCACCGTCGTCTGGCCATGACGGTGGCCCGGCGCCGGGAGAAGCTCGGCCCGAAGGAGATTCGCTTCCTGCGGAAGTACCTCGGGCTTTCCAGCAAGGACTTCGCGGACAAGATGGGCGTCGACAAGACAACCGTCTCCAAATGGGAGCGCGTCGATGCTCCGGCACCCATGGGTCAGCCCGCCGAGAGGCTCCTGCGGCTCATGGTGATGGTGGACAAGCCCATCGAAGAATACCCGCTCGAGGAGACGGGACTCGTCGAGGCCAGGCCGGTCCGGATGGTTGCAGAGGAAGGCAAGGGCACCGAAGCATGGCGGATCGTCCCTGCCTCTTGACGAAAAGGCCGCTTCGACGTGCTCTTGCGCCCCATGAGTGACTCCGCGCAGGGATTCATCGTGCTGGGAGCGGCCCGCACCAAGGTGCAGCGCTGGCTCGGCTCCCGCCAGTTGTCGGCCTTCCTCGCCGCCGGTCCGGGCAAGGCGCTGCGGCTATGGCCCCACGCCGAGGGAGAGGCCGCCGAGGAGGCCGCGACCGCCCTCTCCCGCGAGCTCCCCAAGAGCCGCGTCCTCGTCTTCTCCCTCACCGAGGACAGCCTGCGGGTCAGCGCCCATGCGGACGGGAGCTGCCAGAGCCGCGAGGAGGTGGCCCTGCGGCTGCGCACCGCGAAGCAGCTCTCCCAGGCCCATGCCGCCCTCCAGCGGGTGTCCACCGCCCTCGACTTCAAGGGCCACCGGCCCACGCTCCTGCGCGATGGGGACAGCCGCCCCGGATTCCTCGCGCTCGCGGGCGTGAAGGAGGAGGACATCGCCTCCCTGTCGCACGCGCGACTCGTGGAGGCGCGCCAGCACCCGGACGCCCCCGATGCCGCGCGCTTCCAGGACTTCAGCTATATCGACGCCCAGGGCAAGGCCCACGCCTTCTTCCCCGGGGCCCCGGCCCAGGAGTCCTGACGCCATGCTGCTCACCTCGCCACTGACCACGCCCCGCCTGCTGCTGCGCGAGTTCGAGGAGGATGACTGGCGAGCCACCCACCCCTATGAGTCCGACCCGGAGGTGGTGCGCTACCAGTCCCACGACGTCCGCACTCCCGAGGAGAGCCGCGACTACATCCGCCGCGTGATGGCCCTGGCGCGTGAGACGCCCCGGCGCATCTATGACCTGGCCGTGGTGCTGCGTGATGGCAACCAGCTCATCGGGCGCTGCGGCATGAACATCACCGACCCCGAGTTGCGCGAGGCCACCCTCTGGTACGTCCTCGACCGCTCGGAGTGGGGCCGGGGCTACATCCCCGAGGCGGCACAGGCGCTCGTGGACTTCGGCTTCGGGACGCTCGGCCTGCACCGCATGTGGGCCGACTGCGACCCGCGCAACCCCTCCTCCGTCCGGGTGATGGAGAAGCTGGGCATGCGCCGGGAGGCCCACTTCCGCGAGAACGCCTTCATCAAGGGCGAGTGGTGCGACTCGCTCATCTACGCCCTCCTCGATCGGGAGTGGCGGGCGCGCGCCGCGGCTCCGGTGGACGGCGGATAGAGCAAGGCCGGGCGAGGCGGTGTTCGCCCCGTCCGGCCTCGTGCGCTCCGTTCCCCGACTCAGTGCACGGAGGTGTAGTCGTCGAGCGGCGGCAGCGGCGGGATGGTGCCTCGCTCGTTCTCGCTCTCCGAGGCGGCGGACGCCTGGAACTCGTCCTCCTGGCCGCTCTCGTCCTCGGACTGACCCGAGAGCTTGCTCTCGAGCTGGTCACCGAGCTGGGAGATGCTCTCGCGCATCTTGCTCTTGGCCGGCTCGATGAGCTGGCGCTCGCGGTTGGTCACCGGGATGAAGCTGGCGAACAGCGCGCCGATGGCGAGGCCGCCGATGGCCAGCAGCACCGGGTTGTCGGACACGGTGCCATACAGGTCCGTGGCCTGGTGCTTCATCTCGCCGCGATCCGGGATGCGCTCACGCAGCCCCTGGGCCTTGTCCAGGGTCCGGTCCACCAGGCCGCTCGCGCGCCCCTTGAGACCCGAGACCTTGTCCTTCGCCGTGTCCATGACGTCCGAGGCGCGAGCCTTCAGGCCACCGTCTCCCGTGTCCGTGCTGCCCACGTAGCCCACGTCCGTGCTGGTCCGCACGCCGATGTCGCTGCCCAGCGAGCCGCGCACGTCGCCGGTGGGCCGCATCAGGCCGCCTTCGGGAGCAGGCACCAGCTCCGGGGTGTTCATGTCGTAGCCGCTGTACATGCGCCGGCCCTGGTTGCCCATGTGCCAGCCCGACTCGCGACGCACGACGAAGGCCTTCTTCATCAGCATCGAGCCGACCCCGGCGCCTAGAATGGCTCCGAGCATGCTCCAGCCCTTGGGCGTGTCCGCCCTGTCCTTCATCTCCGTTGCTCTGTGCATCACCGCCTCCTTGGCATGCGTCTTCAGTTCATCGACTTTTTCAGTGGCTCGCTCCCGGGCCTGCTCCTTGAGGTCGGAGACCTTCTCGGCGGCGATCGCCTTGAGGTGCTCCGGCTCCATGCGCCGGGCCATTTCGTCGGCGAGCTCGCTCATGCGTGCCCGTGCATCTGAGATTTCACGGATTGGAACGTCCTGCTCGCCCATTGGCTGTCCTCCTTGAGGGTCTGGATGGTTTTCTCGGGTGCGTGGAGCTGCTTCATGCGCTGGATGCCGACGTAGGCGATGCCTCCACCGACGGCCAGGAAGAGCACCGTGACGATGAGGGTCGCGGCCCACCAGGGCATCACCTCCGCCAGCGCGGCGCAGGCGAAGAGCATGAAGGCGATGCCACCGATGAAGAGCAGCACGGCCCCGGCGCCCAACATCGCGCCGCCCGCCTTGAACTTCGTCATCTCCTCGCGCAGCTCGGTCTTCGCGAGGGTGACCTCCGCGCGGATCAGCCGCTTGCCCTGGTCGAAGAACTCACCCAGGAGCGAGCCGAACTCACGGCCCGACGTGCCATCGCCCGGGACGGTGCGAGCCTCGTAGTCGTAGCTGCCTTTGTTGTCCGTGTTGTAGGGCTGCATCGTGTCTCCCCTATTCCTTCAGGATTCGAGCAGCGAGGAACCCCACGGCGATGCAGCCGGCGAAGAACGGCACGGGTTTTTCGCGGATGAACTGCTGGGCGTCCCGCACCAGCTCCTCGGTGGAGTCGTTCTCGATGCGGTCCGAGAACTTGCGGATGTAGCCCACGGCGCTCCCCAGCACCTGCTGCGAGACGCCATCGGCGTTCTGCGAGGCATTCTCCAGCGTGGAGACGAAGCCCTGCAGGCCCTTGATGAGCTCTCCCTTCTTGCTGTCCACCTGCTGGTAGACCCGATCCCGGGTCACGCCGGTGAAGCGCTTCACCTGCTCCTTGCCCTGGGCGGTGATGCCGGTGCCCGACTGCTGGGACGAGACATCCCTGGAGCCTAGAGTCGTGCCGACCGTGCTACCGGTATAGGTGCTGCCCTGGATTCCTCCTTCAGTCACGCTTGCCATGCGGTCTCCTCCGAGTAGGTTGGGAATGGATGCTGCTCATGCGGGGATGACCCACACATCCCTCAAGGTAGGCACGCGTGGCCGGGTGCCAGGGAATGCGTCGGGAGCGCTCGCGAAGCGGGCAGCGGAGGGGCACGAGCGGGGGCGGGGAATAGAAATAGAAGACGCGGAAGACGGAGGAGGGATGGCGAGGAAGCCGAAGACGCCCCGGTGGTTGGAGGCCGCGCGTCGGCGCAAGGAGCCGGTGCCGGAGGGGAGCCGCGCGGACTGGCTCGCCCGTGCGCTGGGGCGAGCGGGAGTGCTGCCCCGGGCCGAGGCGGAGCAGGCCATCCAGGAGGGGCGCGTGGAGCTGGACGGGCGCGTGGAGCGAGACCCCTTCGTACCGGTGCACGCGGGGAGCGCGGTGCGGGTGGAGGGGCAGCCGCGCTCGCTGGAGGCGCGGACGCTGGCGTTGATGTTCCACAAGCCCGCGGGCGTGGTGGTGGCGGGGCACGACCCGGAGGGCATCGGCACGGTTTTCGAACGGCTGCGCGCGGTGCTGCCGCCCGAGCTGCGCGGTTACGAGTGGTACGCGGTGGGGCGGTTGGACCGGGACACGACGGGGTTGCTGCTCTTCACCAACGAGGAGCGATTGGTGGCGCACGCGACCTCTCCGGAGACGCACGTGTCCAAGCGGTACGTGACGGAAGTCGAGGGACAGCCCTCGCAGGAGGCCCTGCGAAGGCTGCGGGAGGGCGTGGGGCTCGACGATGGACCTACTCGGCCGGCGGGGGCTCGGCTGCTGGCTCCCAGTCGGGTCGAGCTGGTGCTCACCGAGGGGCGGCACCACCAGGTGAAGCGGATGCTGGCGGCGGTGGGGCACCCGGTGCGGACACTGCACCGCGAGGCCGTGGGCGAGGTGACGCTCGACGTGCCGGAGGGCACCTGCCGGCTGCTCACGGACGCCGAGGTGCGACAGGGGCTCGACTTCGGGGGGCCCGCGTAAGGCCTCGCTCCCTTCGGACGAGGGCCGGTCTCAGCCCTCTCGCTTCGCCTGGGCCCGCACCACGGCCCGAGCGCGCTCGGCCAGCTCCTGGCTCGCGGGCAGCTCCCGTCCGAGCAGTCGCGGGACGGCCAGCGCGAGGCTGACGGAGTTGGTGAGGACACACCCGCGCACGTCCTCCACCTCCTCCAGTGCCACCGAGCGCTCCACGACGGGCAGCGCGCCGAGTCGCCCTTCCTCCAGCAGCACGGAGCGGATGATGCCCGGAAGGCACGGGGCCTCCAGCGGCGGCGTCACCACTGCGTCCCCCATGAGGAAGAACAGGTTCCCGTTCGGCGCCTCGCAGAGCTCCCCGAGCTCGTTGCAGAAGACGGTTCCCCTCCCGAGGTGGGCGTACTGCCGGAGGTACGAGACGCTCTTGTGCTTCAGCAGGGGGTCTCCCCGCCGGTAGCCCTGGCGCTCCAGCTCGTCGTGGGCGCGGCCCTCGCGCACGGTGTGCTCGTGGTCGGCCGGAAGGGGACGGAAGGACAGCAGCAGCCGGCCATCTCCCGCCACCAGCTTGCCCACACCGCTGAAGCGCGGCCCCAGGCTGGCATCCGCCTCCAGGCACCGGCACAGGGCCTCGCGGACGGCCTCGGCGGTGAGGGCCTCGGGCGGGGGAGGCCGCACGCAGTCGTGATGGGCGGCGAGACTCGCCCGCAGCCGCGCGAGGTGCCGCTCGAGGAACATCGGAGCGCCCTCGGTGACGAGGAGCGTCTCGAAGAACCCCGCGCCGAAGAAGAAGGACTGGAGGAAGTCCTGGAGCCGCAGCTCCTCCAGCCGCCGCACCTCGCCGTTCACCGCGACCGTCTCCATCATCCGAGCCGCGCCTCCAGGAACCGGGCGAGCAACTGGTTCCCGTGCGGCGTGAGGAAGGACTCGGGATGGAACTGGATGCCCTCCAGCCACGGGTACTCGCGGTGGCGCAGACCCATCACCAGCTCGCCGCACCAGGCCGACACCTCCAGGCAGTCCGGGAGGCTCGCCCGGTCCACCACCAGCGAGTGGTAGCGCGCGGCGACGAACGGGTTGGGCAGGCCGCGGAAGACGCCTCGACCATCGTGGTGGATGTCGGCCGTCTTGCCATGGACGGGCACCGGGGCCCGGACGACGCGCCCGCCAAACACCTGCCCGAGGGACTGGTGGCCCAGGCACACCCCGAGCAGGGGCACCCGGCCCGCGAAGGCGCGGATGACATCGAGCGAGATGCCAGCCTCGTTCGGCGTACACGGGCCCGGGGAGATGACGATGTGGTCCGGCCGCAGCGCCTCCACGTCGGCGAGGGTGAGGGCGTCGTTGCGCACCACCTTCAGCTCCGCCCCGAGGCTGCCCAGCGCCTGCACGAGGTTGAAGGTGAAGGAGTCGAAGTTGTCGATGAGCAGCATCATGCCGCGTCCTCCACCGGGCGCGCGGACAGCGCGAGCAGCTGCGAGCGTGCCTTGTGCAGCGTCTCCTGGTACTCGCGCCTCGGCTCCGAGTCGTGGACGATGCCCCCGCCCACCTGCACGTAGGCCCGGCCGTTCTTCAGCACCAGGGTGCGGATGACGATGTTCAAATCCAGCTCGCCCGTGAAGCTCAGGTAGCCGAGCGAGCCCGTGTAGAGCCCTCGGGCATGCGGCTCCAGCTCGGTGATGATCTGCTGGGTGCGAATCTTTGGCACGCCGGTGATGGTGCCGCCCGGAAACACCGCCGCCACCACGTCGAGCGGCTCCACGCCCGGGGCCAGCCGGCCCACCACCTCGGACTCGATGTGGATGACGTGGGCGTACTCGATGATCTCCATCAGCTTCGTCACCTGGACGCTGCCGTAGGCGCAGACGCGCCCCAGGTCGTTGCGCTCCAGGTCCACCAGCATCGCGTGCTCGGCGCGCTCCTTCTCGTTGGTGCGCAGCTCGTGGACGAAGCGCGCGTTCTCCTCCGGCGTGCCCTTGCGGCGCGTGCCCGCGATGGGCCGGGTGATGGCCTGGCCGTCCTCCACCCGCACCAGCCGCTCGGGCGAGGCGCTCACCACCTCGACGCCGTCCACCTCCAGGTAGCTGGCGAAGTGGACCGGGTTGAGGGTGGACAGGGCCTCGTACAGTGCCAGCGCGGGCAGCCGCGGCTCCACCTCCAACCGCTGCGAGAGGTTGACCTGGTAGGTGTCTCCCGCGCGGATGTACTCGCGCACGCGATCCACCGCGCGCAGGTAGTCCTCCTGGGTGAAGTTGGAGCGCCACGCCACGTCCGGCGTCTGCCCGTCCGCGAGGTGCCACGAGGGGGCGGGGGGCTGGGTGGCCAGGACTTCGCGCACCACGTGCTCCAGTGCCTCCACCCGCCGGGTGCAGTCGTCGTAGTCGTCGCCCGTGGCCACCACCAGGGTGTGTCCCTCCTGGTGGTCCACCGCCACGAAGGTGTCCACGAAGTCGAGGGCGATGTCCGGCAGCCCCAGGTCGTCGTTCGGGTGGCGCGGGAGGGACTCGAAGTAGTGGGCGGCCTCGTAGGCGAAGAAGCCCACCGCGCCGCCGCAGAAGAGGGGCATCCCCGGCAGCCGTACGCCCCGCCAGCGCTTCAGCTGCTCGCGCAGGGTGGACAGGGGCCCGCCCGGGTGCGGCTCGCCGTTCACCTCGCACCGCGAGCCCTTGGCCCGGAAGGTGAGGAAGGGCTTCGCCCCCACGAAGGAGTAGCGGCCCTCGGTGGAGGTGCGGGTGCTCTCCAGCAGGAAGCGATGTCCCGGGGGCAGGGCTCGCAGCAGATCCAGCGGTCGCGGTCCGCCACTCGCGAGCCGGCGGACCAGGGGCACCTGGTTGTAGCCCTCCGCCACAAGGGCCTCGAAGCGCTCACGAGACAGCGGGGACGGGGGAGGGGAGAGGGGAACCGACATGCGCGGGGGGCTTGTAGCAGAGGAGCCGGGCTCGCGCTCCGCGCTCCTGCTCGCGCCACGGATCCGGTTGCCAGGCTTCAACCCGAGGGGCCGCGGCCCCTCATCCCGTCCCGCTCAGTGGTGGGTGTGGCCCGCGGCCTGCGGCTGGTAGGGGACCGAGACGATGCGCAGGCGCTTGTGCTTCCCCCCGGGCACCAACCACTCGATCTCCTGTCCCACCGAGAGCCCGAGCAGCGCCGCGCCCACGGGCGCCAGCACGGATACCCGCCCCTGCTCAAGGGAGGCGTCCTTCGGGTACGAGAGTGTCACCTCCCGCGTCTCGTGGGAGTCCTCGTCCATGTAGACGACGCGGCTGTTCATGGTGACGACGTCCGGTGGAACCTCGGAGGGCTCGACCACCACGGCGCGCGTCAGCTCCGAATCGAGCACGTCCGCCCGGTCGCCCGCGGTCGTGTCGATGAGGGTCCGCAGCCGCTCCAGGTCGGACGACGTGACGACGATCTTCGGCTCTAGCGTGCTCATGACATCTCAATCCTTTGACCCAGCGTGTGGCCGGTCAACCAAGCGCGGCCCGAGCCCTGCCTGCATGGCGGCAGGGCGTCGGGGAGGGGACGTCCCACCAGGGGCCGCCCTGACGGCTCGTCAGGGCTTGGCGGGTGGCTGGAAGGAGGAGCGCAGTGCATTGAGCACCGAAGGCTCCTGCACGCCGTTGAAGTGGCGTGCGCCGGGCACGAGCACCACCTCGGCCCCGAGGCGCTCCCGCCAGAGGCGGCCGTTCTCTTGGAAGTCCGAGGTGAAGGGGTCGTTGTCGGACAACAGGACGACGAAGCGGCGCGAGGCGGCCCGGGCCCGAGCGAGGTCCACTGGCGTGTCCGTCCACGGGCGGAGGCTGTCCCACGGCGTGTCCACGCTCCACCAGGCGGCCACGAGCAGCACGCCGTCCACGGTGCTGCCCGGAGGCAGCGTCGCGAGATAGCGCAGCACGGCCTGGCACCCGACGCTGTGCCCCAGGAGCACGGTCCCTGGAGCGGGCGTCGTGCCCACGGCGGTGGTGAGCGCGGAGACCCAGGCATTGATGGTGGGCTGCTTCGGGTCTGGCATCTCCAGTGCGCGCACGGCGTCGAAACCCGAGGGCCGTTCGCGGATGAGCCAGGGATAGA
>NZ_DASVSO010000284.1:0-16139 GCF_036388035.1 Archangium sp. | reverse complement strand
GGTTCATGGCGAGTAGACCCGTAAGGCCCCGAGGCGTATCCCGCTCCGCCCGTTCCCGCGCCAACTGCGTCTGGCACTGCTGGACTCTTGCCTCCGCCTCCTCGGCCTGTTGCCGGTAGGAATCGCCGGGGCGCAGGTGGCGGTAGACCTCCACCTGCGGCTCGGCCCGGGGGGACACCACCAGCATGAAGTCCATGCTCGTGGGCGTTGCCCCATCCGCGAAGCGCACCGTCAACTTCAACCCCTTGCCCCACCGCAGCTCATCCGAGAGCAGCAGATTGAGCATGAGCCCATCCTCCGACAATGAGACCTGGCGGAAATGCTCACGCGCCTCCACCACGGCGCCCCCGATCTGAACGGGCGTGTTGAAGACGAACGTGAGGGCGCGATTCGGGCTGATGGGCACCTCACGTGCTTCATCCGCGGTGACTGCCGTCACCGTGAAACGGGGCGCGCCGGTCATGTCCCAGGAAGGAGGGGCGGGCTGAACGGGTGCCGGAGCGTTCGAATGGAGGAGGAGGAGCAGGGCGACGATGGGGAACGGAGCGGGCATGGGAACGCGACCTCGGGAGTGGAGATGTTAACAGGGACCTCCCAGGTTGACCCAGCCATTCTCCCGCTCCTGATCCGCCCGGTGTCCCTAGTCGAAGCGCTTCACCGCCTGGAGGTTTACCTGGGAAAAGATGATCGCGGCGTCCAGCCGGCTGCCGGGCTTCATGGGCACGCCCCGTTCGCCGTCCAGCGTTTGGTCGTAGAGGTCGAAGCAGACGGAGTACGTCTGCCCATCGGGGGTGCGGGCCCGGGTGAAGCGCCCGTAGACGCGCTCCTCCCCGAAGAAGAGTTCCCCGATGAATACGGTGTGGATTGGAAACCCAAAGTCGTCGTTATTCAGAGTGAGCGTGGCCCGCCCGGGACGCACGGTGATGCGTTGATTGAAGACGAGCTCACCGTCGATCAGGAAAAAGACTTCCGAATTTCCCCCGAGCTGCACCCCCCACACCTTCCTCATGGTTTCCACGGAGCCGGCCGGGCACTCCGCAGGCGGAGGCAGGCGCGCGGTGGCGGTAGCCAGGGGGCGCACCTGGGGCTCGGGGCTGGTGGCGCACGCGAGCCCGCCCGCGACCCAGACCAGGACGCATGCCTTGCCCACGGTGTCGAGCACCGTGCTCTGCTTCTGCTGCCTAGGGGGAGTCTGCCGTGGAGTCTTCACGCGCGTGCTGTCCTTCCGAGGCGTCGCACTGGCGACGGGCGCGGGGGTTGCCGCCTTCTCGAGCGCCGCGCCTCTTGCACCTTCCGGCGGCTCGCTCGGGGACGCCACTTCCTGGCCAGATTTTCTGACCTCCGGAATGGTGGGAACGGAAACCACTCCCGGAGTAGGGGCCGGCACCTCGGGCTCGGAACGCGGGCCCCCCAGGGTGGCGAGCAGCCCCAGCAGACCCACTCCCAACAGGGCGCCGCCCCAGGCCACCGCGCGTCGCCGAGGCGCCCGCGTCCGCCGCCGGGCGGGACTCGCTTCCGTCCCGGAGTCCTCGTCCCCTCCCGGTGGAGCCTCCGAGGTACGCGGCAGCGTGGAGGCTTCCGCGAGTGCCACGGGCCGGCCGCGCCGGGGATGGCGCCGCGCATACGCCGCGAGCCTGCGCAACCGCTCCTGCCAGTCCCCCAGGTCCAGCGCCACCTCCTGTGGCGTGGTGGCGTCATCCGGGCCCCACGCCTCGCACAGCGCCACGTCCCACGTCGCGTCCGCCTCCGCCAGCACCGCCTCCAGCGCCGTGCCCAGCGCCACCGCGTCCGGGTAGCGCGCCTCGAGGCGCTTCTCCAGCATGCGCAGGCACAGCTCGCTCAGCGCCCGGGGCACGCGCGGGTTGCGCTCGTGCGGTGGCTCGGGCTCCTGCTTCAGGATGACGTCCGCCAGCGCGCCCTCGTCCGCCCATTCCTCCACGTCGAACGGGTAGCTGCCCGTCAGCAGCACGTAGAGGACGACCCCCAGCGCCCACAAGTCATCCGAGGGCCGCGTCGGGGCATGCTCTCCCGCGTGCTCTTTCCGGAAGCGCAGCGCCTCGGGGCTGCGGTAGCGCGGCGTCCCCAGGAGCGAGAGGGGGTGGGTGATTTCGGGCGCCCCGGGGTACGTGCCCAGGCCAAAATCCACCAGCACCGGCTGCCCATCCTCGCGGCGCACCAGCACGTTGGAGCCCTTCACGTCCCGGTGCACCACCCCGGCCCGGTGGACCTGCTCCAACTGCCGCGCCAGCTCCCGCATCAGGTGCGCCCCCCACCGCGCCGTGGGGTTGTTCTCCTGGGCCCACGCGTACAGCGGGCGCCCGCGCACGTAGGGCACCACGAGGTAGAGGAAGCACGGCGTCTGGTCGGGCCAGTGACCATGGCCTTCCAACCGCATCGTCCCCATACGTCGCAAGCGCAGCCGCACCTCCAGCTCGCGCCACGCCCACTCCTCCATTCTCAGGGAGAGGAACTTGATGGCGTAGAGCCGTCCACCGCGCCGGGCCCGGTACACCGTCCCCTGACCGCCCTCCCCCAACCGCGCCTCCAGCTGGTAGCCGCCAATCCGAACACCCAGTGGGGGCTGCTCCTCCTGCTCCCATCGTCTCCCGGCCCGTCGACGCCCCCGGGGTCGCCCCGCGCCCCACCGCCGCTCCGCCGGAACATGTCCCTCCACGGCCCCGCTCATGCGCGCTACCTCCGGAGTGGGGCACCGTAACAGAACCCGCCGAGAAACCCGGGAAGCGAAAAACACTCCGACCGCGCCTCACTTCTGGACGTCCAGAAGCAACATCCCACCTTTACTCACATCACTTCTGGACGTCCAGAAGTGGCGCTCCCCCAGACGCTCTCCAGGAGACCCCGCCAGGAAGTTCGCGACGCGAGGACCGCCCGTGTGCCCCCCGAGCAGGCGGGCACGCGACCGGCCCGGCATGGACGACGGGACGTGGACGGTCCACCTTCGAGACGAGAGGTGCCGCCCATGATCCCCGAGCCCATCCAGCACTACCTCCAGCAGCAGCACGTGCCCTTCCTGCGACACTGGCACCCGCGCGCGGTGACGGCGCAGGAGCTGGCCCAGGCCCTCCACGTCACGGGCTACCGCGTGGCCAAGTCGGTCATCATCCGGACCGCGGACCAGCAGCTCTGGATTTGCGTCATCCCCGCCGCGGACACGCTGGACTTCGACAAGGTGCGCGAGGCGCTCGGCACCCCGGAGGCGAGGCTGGCCACCGAGGACGAGTTCGCCGACCTCTTCCCGGAGTGCGAGCTGGGCGCGGAGCCCCCCTTCGGCCACCTCTACGGGCTGCCCGTGCTGATGGACGAGAGCCTGGGCCAGGCGGAGGACCTGCTGCTGCGCGCCGGCTCGCACGAGGAGGCGCTGGAGGTGCACGCCTCGGACTTCCTCAACCTCGAGTCGCCTCGGAAGGCCTCCCTCGTCTTGGAGCGCTCGGAGCAGAACCCCGGGCACCACTAGCGCCCGCCAGGAGGCTCAGGGGTCCTCGTCCTCGCCCGAGCCCCCCGTGTCCTCGTCCGAGCCCATCACCCGAAGGAGCAGCGACTCCGAGGCGTCCGAGCCGCCGACGCGCTCCTGGCGCCGCTCCTCCACCCGTTGGCGCTCCATCGCCTCCAGGAGGGACGCCCACGCCTCCGCTTCCGCGCGCTTCTCCGGGGGCAGCAGCCGCAGCCCCTCGCGCACGGCCCGCGCCGCGGCATCGAGCTGGTGCATCGACTCGTGGAGGCGCGCCACCCTGAACCAGGGGTCGGGGCCGGGCTGGAGGCGGATCACCGACCGCCAGGACTCGAGCGCTCGCGCGCGGTGCCCCTCCCGCTCGTAGCTGGCGCCTTCGAGCATGAAGAGCCGGGCCCGCTGCGTCAGGTCCGAGAGGAAGGGGCTCACCTGCTGGAGCGTCTCCCGGGCGCGGCGCGGGAGGCCCGCGTCCACCTGAAGGCGCGCGAGCGTGAAGGACAGCTCCACCTCGCCCGGGTAGCGGGAGCTGAGCGCCTCGAGGGACTTCAGCGCCTCGCCGTGCCGGCCCCGCGCCCGAAGCACCTCCGCGCGCAGCAGGTGCGAGGAGAGCGCGTCCGGGGCCAGACGGGAGACCTCGTTGCTCGCGGCCTCGGCCTGCTCCAGCTCCCGCCGTTCGAGTCGCAGGCGTGCCTCGCGCTCCCACAGGCCCACCCACTCGGGCGCCCCGTCGAAGCGCTCGCGGGCCCAGGCGAGCCAGGGAAGGGCCTCCTCGTGACGCCCAGCGAGCATCAGCTCGGTGGCGAGCCGCACCGCGGCCCTGGCCGAGTCCGGCGTGAGGGCCTGGAGCTCCTCGAGGGTACGTGCCCGCCCGAGCGCCTCCCGCCACAGCACCTCGGTGTCCCCGGCCTCGAAGGCCAGGCGGTATTCGAGGAAGGCCTGGGTGCGGCGCCTCAGGACGAGCAGGGCGCGCGCGGCCACGCGGTGGGCCCGGGCATCCAGCGGGTTGAGGAAGAGGGCCCGGTTGGCGAAGGCGAGCGCCTCGGTCGCGCCCGAGGGCCCCGAGGCCACGCAGGCGGTGCCCAGCAGGTCATGCAGGGCGTAGTCGGTCGGGTGCCGGTCGATGAGGGCGAGCCCGCGGGCACGCACCTCGGCGAGCGGGGCGCGCGCGGTGACGAGGGCCCCCAGCTCCGCATCGGCGGCGGACAGCGTGTGCCGGCCGGGGACGAGCGCGGCGAGGGCCAAGAGGGTGAGGGCCACGCCCCCGGCGAGGACGGGCATGGGGGCGAGGCCACCGGGAGCCTCGGGGCGGGCGCGGTGCTCGGGCCGGGCCACGGTGGCCAGCGCCACCAGGGCCGCCACCGCGCTCGCGGGAAGCTCCAGGCTGAAGTCGAAGAGGTCGTGCAGCCCGAGCGCCGCCACGCCCGCGAGCACCGCCAGCTCCGCCGCCTCCAACCCCTCGCGGCGCAGCAGCCGGCCAAAGCCCCACAGCGCCACGGCGAGCACCACCAGACCGGGCACGCCGAGCTCGGTGGCGAGCTGCAGCACCACGTTCTCCGGGTGCGTATAGGTGTTGATGGTGGGCCGCGTCTGGTAGCGGGGGAAGACGGACTCGAAGGCGCCGCGCCCCATGCCGAGCGGGAAGGCCCGCGCGGCCGAGGCCATCATCGGCCACAGCGCCACCTTGCTGTGGCGCAGCTCCTCCACGCTGTCGACGCTCGCCAGCTCGGCCGAGATGCGCTCGGCGGCGACAGAGCCGCCCACCGCGAGCACCCCGAGGAGGCACAGCAGCACGGCGCCCCCCAGGCGCCACGTGCGCGCCCCAGGCGTGCCGGCCCGGCGCTGGAGCAGCAGCAGGAGCGCGAGGGCGAGCAGTCCGAAGACGAAGAAGGCGATGCCCCCGCGCGAGAGGGACAGCAGCACGCCCGCCCCACTCAGCACGGTGGCCACCACGAAGGGGGCCGCACGCGCCCGGTTGCCACTGGAGAGCGCGAGCCCCAGCGCCACGGTGGCCGACAGGGCGAGGAAGGCCGCGAGGTGGTTGGGGTTGCCGAAGGGCGTGAGGAGGGGCGGCCGCGCGTGGACGAAGGCGATGAGGCCGAGCAGCCGGGTGAGGCCGAGCAGCGCGTGCACCAGGCCCACCGTGGCCACCCCCGCGCCCGTGAAGGCGAGCGTGGCCAGCAGCCGGCGACGCGCGCGCCCGGAGCGGCACACCTGCACCGCGGCGACGAAGGTGAGCAGGTACGCCAGGTGCTTGGCCAGCTCGCGCCAGGTGGCCGGCGGATCCATCGACAGGGGCCGCGCGCCGTCCAGCCCGAGAGGCACGAGGATGAAGTCCCGCAGCTCGGCGGCCTCGGGGCTGAGGAGGGCAAGGAGCCCCGGCGGCAGCGGAACGAGCTGCAGGAGGCAGAGCAGGGCCCCGGCCCCGAGGGGAAGCGCGAGCAGGGGGACGCACAGCGATTGCCGCTGCCGCCGCGCGCCCACGCAGGCCAGCACGAGGGCGAGCCCCGCGAGCGCCACGAGGGGCCAGTGGACCCACGACGAGGCGCCCCCGAGCGCCAGCGGCACCAGCACCAGCAGCACCGACAGCACCCCCTCGGCCCCGAGGGAGTACCGGGAAGTGCGCGAGCGCTGGGTCGATTCAGAGGACATGGGGAGCACCCGAGTATGTCACGCGTCCCGGGAGACGCCCGGAAGTGGACGGAGGCCCCACCCGTTGCACGCCCGCCCGCTCAGGGAGAGGGAGCGATGCGGTGAGCACCCGACCTTCCATCCGCCATTGCTTGCATCCCAGACGCCATCTGGCATCTTCACCCACCCCATGCGCCGCTCCGTCGCCATCACCCTGCTCTCCTCCGCCCTGCTCGCCCTCGCCGGTTGCAAGAGTCCGTGCCGGGAACTGTCGGAGCGCCTGTGCGACTGTGTCGAGTCGTTCCAGCGCGACAGTTGCATCCGCTCCGTGGCCGAGGAAGAGAGCCGCCTCGAGCCGACCGACGAGCAGCTCGAGGTGTGCGAGCAGCGGCTGGAGACGTGCCTCAACACGGATGACGAGGTGGAGCGGCAGGCGATCTGCCAGCGCATCGAGACGAACGAGGCCGAGAAGCAGGCCTGCGGACTGTCGCGCCAGCCGTAGGGCCCTGCCACCGGCCCGTCCCGTCGCGCTCCCCGGAGGAAGCGGAGCGCGACCTCGGGCCACGGGGACTAGCGGCGGCCCAGCCCCATGTAGGTGAAGCCCAGCTCCTGCATCCGCGACGGGTCGTAGATGTTGCGGCCGTCGAAGATGACGGGGGACTTCATCAGCGCCCTCATGCGGTCGAAGTCCGGGTGGCGGAACTCGTTCCACTCGGTGACGACGAAGAGCGCGTCCGCGCCCTCCAGCGCCTCGTAGGGCAGGCCCGCGTAGCGCACGCGGTCTCCCAGGACGCGGCGGGCGGTGCGCTCGGCCACCGGGTCATGCGCCGTCACCTGGGCGCCCTTGGCCAGCAGGCCCTCGATGACCTCGACGGAGGGCGCCTCGCGCATGTCGTCCGTCTTGGGCTTGAAGGCCAGGCCCCACACGGCGAACTTGCGGCCCTCCAGCGAGCCGAAGTGCTTCACCGCCTTCTGCACCAGGAGCTTCTTCTGCCGCTCGTTGGTGCGCTCCACCGCGCGCAGCAGGTCCAACTCCAGCCCCTGCTCGCGGCCCTTGGCCACCAGCGCCTTCACGTCCTTGGGGAAGCACGAGCCGCCGTAGCCCACGCCCGGGAAGAGGAAGGGGTAGCCGATGCGCTTGTCCGCGCCCATGCCCTTGCGCACGAAGTCCACGTCCGCGCCCACCTTCTCGCAGAGCGCGGCCATGTCGTTCATGAAGGAGATGCGCGTGGCCAGCATCGCGTTGGCCGCGTACTTCGTCAGCTCGGCCGAGCGCGTGTCCATGTAGAGGATGGGGTTCTCCGTGCGCACGAAGGGCGCGTAGAGCTGGCCCATGAGCTTGCGCGCCCGCTCCGACTCGGTGCCGATCACCACCCGGTCCGGCTTGAAGAAGTCGTCCAGCGCGGCGCCTTCCTTGAGGAACTCGGGGTTGGAGACGACGTCGAACTCCTGCTTCGTCACGCGGGAGACGACCTCGCGGACCTTGTCCGCCGTGCCCACCGGCACCGTGCTCTTGTCCACGATGACCGTGTACTGGCGCATCGCGCGGCCGATCTGCTCCGCCGCGGACAGCACGTACTGGAGGTCCGCCTCGCCGCTCTCGCCCTCGGGCGTGCCCACGGCGATGAACACCACCTGGGCCTTGGCCACCGCCGTGGGCAGGTCGGTGGAGAAGGACAGGCGGCGCTCCCGCGTGTTCTTGCGGATGAGCTCCTCCAGTCCTGGCTCGTAGATGGGAACCTCTCCCTGCTGGAGCTGGGCGATCTTCCGCGTGTCGATGTCCACGCAGACGACGTCGTTGCCCGAGTCCGCGAAGCAGGTCCCCGCGACGAGACCTACGTAGCCCGTTCCGATGATGGCGATGTGCATGAGCGTCCTAGCTGGCCGGAGGCCGGCATCGCTCATACGCCGGGAAGCGCCCCCGGGGGAAGGGGCGAGTCACGGCCAGACGCCCCTCCTACTGCCCGGTCAGCAGCCGGCGCAGCCGCTCCGAGCCCCGGATTTGACTCATCTGCCCCGGCTCGCTCGCGGGCTGGACGACCAGCCGGTCGAGCAGCTCCCGGGTGGCCCGGCGCAGCGGGGGGAGGGCCGGCTTCAGCCCCTCGGCCGTCTCGGGAAAGAGCCGCCCGATGATGGACAGCGAGGTGTAGAGGGCGCGCTCCAGCCGCCACGCCCTGGCTCGCTCCAGCAGGGCCGGCACGTCCAGCGGGCGCGAGAAGACGCTGCCCATCGACGTCGCCCCCGTCACCAGCTCGCGCAGGTCCAGGTAGGACAGCCAGGGCACCTGGTAGCCCTGGCGCGCATGCTCCAGGCAGACGAGCAGCACCGCGTCCTCCAGGTCCGGGCGGAACATGGAGGGGCCGTACATCTTCATGGGCGTCGCACGGTCGAAGATGCCCTGCACCTCGGCGCGGCGCTCGGGGCCGAGCACGTCCGCGTAGAGGTAGATGGCGGTGCGGCCGTCGGACACCACCTTGGCCGCGCCATGGCCGGACTCGTCCGGCTCCGGGCGGAACTCGTGCTGGGCGAGGTAGCCGGCGAAGGCGTCCACGTCCATGCGCCGCAGCAGCAGTTGAATCTCCAGCACGGGGCGGAAGCCCACATGGGGGTAGAGCACATCGGCGAAGGCGGCCCCGCCGAGCACCAGCAGCTTGCGGCCCTCCAGCTCGTCCACGCTGCGCTTGAAGTTGACGAGCTTCATCACGTTGTCGTTGACCGAGCCCGTGTAGATGCTCAGCAGCCGATCTCTCGCCCACTCCGGCGCGTCCGCTCCGGTGAGGCGGTACTCGAGGTTGTAGGAGGCCAGGGGCGCCAGGCCCTGGGCGATGGCCCAGTCCACGTACTCCTCCCACGGTGCCTGGCGCAGCGAGCCGCGCGGCGGGTTGAACGAGGCAAGGACTCGGAAGGTGTCGAGGAGGCTGATCGCCATGGCGTCGGAGCTTTAACGACTCTTGCGCACAGGGCGCAATCGGAAGCCGGTGGCACCTGTCGGACCCCGACACCCGGGCGCACTGTCCGGAAGTGGGACCGCGCTGTCCGAATATGGGAAGCGCTGATGGCTCGCATGCTTGCTGGGAATAGGAGCGGGCCGGCGCAGGTTCGGCGGCCTTTTTCCCAGCATGAGCCCACTCCCCTCTCCCGCCCTGGACTCCGAGGCCCGTCCCATCGACGCCTCCGAGCGACTCGCCCTGCTCGACACCCTGCGCGGCTTCGCGCTGTGCGGCGTCTTCGTGTCGAACGTGGCCCTGTGGTTCAGCGGCCGCATCTTCATGCCGCGCGCCCAGATAGAGGCGGCCATGGCCTCGGCGTCCGCCCTGGACACCGCCGCCGTCCATGGAGTCCAGCAGCTGGTGGTCGGGAAGTTCATCACCATCTTCTCGTTCCTCTTCGGCCTGGGCTTCTCCGTGCAGATGCTCCGGGCCGAGGCGCGGGGGGCCGCCATCGCCCCGCTCTACATGCGGCGGCTGTGCGTGATGCTGCTGCTCGGCTGCGTGCACCTGCTGGCGCTCTGGTACGGCGACATCCTCACCACGTACGCGACGCTGGGCTTCGCCCTGCTCCTGTTCCGCAAGCGCGCCGACAAGACACTGCTCGTCTGGGCCGCCCTGCTCATCCTCGTCGTGCCCATGGCCATCAACGGCCTCACGCGCTTCCTGCCGCTGCTGATGGGTGGCGGCGCGGAGAGCGTGGCGGCAGCGACCAAGGCGGCCATGGAGCGCTCCACCCAGATGCGGGCCCAGGTGCTGGAGGCCATCACGGGCGGCACGTACCTCGAGGTCGTTCGCATCAACGCCCGCTACTACTTCGGCGAGTTCCTCAAGCCCCTGCTGCCCGTGCTGTTCGCCCTGCTGGGCCGGTTCCTGCTGGGGTTCATGGCCGGGCGGCGGCGCCTCTTCCACGACGCGCCCCAGCACCTGTCCTTCTTCCGCAAGCTGCTCGGGTGGGGCCTGCTCGCCGGGGTGCTCACCAGCGGCATCGGGTTCCTGCTGCAGTACCTGATGCGCCAGAAGCTGATCGCGCCCCAGGCGCCGTGGCTCATGTTCATGCACCCGGTGCGACAGCTCAACGAGCTGGGCCTCGCCGCCTTCTACGTGTCGAGCCTCGTGCTCCTCTTCCAGCGGCCCGCGTGGCAGCGGCTGCTGCTGGTGCTCGCCCCGGTGGGCCGCATGGCGCTGACGAACTACCTGGGCCAGACGGTGGCGAGCCTCCTGCTCTTCTACGGCTTCGGGCTGGGCCTCATCGGGAAGGTGGGCCCGGCGGCGACCCTCGGGCTCACCCTCGCCATCTTCTGCGCGCAGGTGGCCTTCAGCCACTGGTGGCTGGCGCGCTTCCGCTTCGGCCCCGCCGAGTGGGTGTGGCGCTCGCTGACGTACGGGAAGGCCCAGCCGATGCGCCTGCCCGCGGCTCCCGTCAGCGTGCCGGTGGTGGCCGCCTGAGAGCCCCGGCCCGCGGCGCTCAGTCCACCGGAGTCGCCGCGGGCAGGTTCCACTCGAAGTCCCGCACCTGGCAGCTCATCCACGGGCGAGCCCCCGCGATGCCGAGCGAGGCCAGGGGGCTGTCCTCCGGGATGGACCAGTCCGCCCCCCGGAGCAGCCGGGGCGAGAAGCGGATGGGCGCCCTCGGCGCATGCACCCGCCCGTGGAGCACCTGCAGGTTCGGCAGGACGAGCGGGATGCGGACGCTCCGGGGCAGCGCCGCCAACGGCTCGAAGCGCACCCGCGCCAGCTCCCGACCCCGAGGGTCCCAGCAGGCCCCGGCGAAGCCGCCCCCGGGAGGATGGTGGTCGAGCTCGAAGCGCGCCATCTCCTTGGGCATGCCCCACAGCGCACGTCCCCCGCGCAGGGAGGGCTCGCTGTCCACCCACATCTGGGTGGCCGTCATTCCGTAACGGTGCGAGCCCCGCGGCTTCACGCTGACGGAGCCGAAGAGCTCGCCGTAGGTCAGCACGCTGCCCTCCTGGTAGTCCACGAAGCACGCGGCGACGCACGCGCGGCCCGCGACGGTGACCAGCTCGAATGCCGGGTCCACCCGCACCTGGAGTCGCGCGAGGGGGACCATCCACACGGAGAAGTACATCTGCCCCCGGAGCACCCAGGGCGCGGGCGGGTAGTCATTGGACACGGGCGAGGCTCCTTGCCACGCGAGCTTGACACACTCCCGATGAGAGGCGCCGCATTCACCGCGAGCGCAGCGCCGAGAGTCCGTCCTCCCGCAGCCGGCGCGCGGTGTAGCGCGCCATGGGCAGCAGTCGGGGCGCGAGCAGCAGCTTCGCCGCCACCCACGCCGGCTTGTGGTTCATCAACTCCGTCTCCAGCAGCCGCTCGGCGGTGAAGAAGCGCGCCGCCAGCAGTCGCTGCCACGCCGGTGGAGCCAGCGCCGCCAGCGCCTCGTCCGGCACCCGCGCTCCCACCAGCCGCCGCGCCGCCTCCAGCGCGTACCAGGCGAGGTGCGGGAAGGCCGTCCCCCGGGCCACCTCCACCACGCGCCCCCAGTCCAGCCCCGGGTGCGCTCGCACCAGCAGCTTCAGGTCGAACAGCCACGACAGCCGCTGCAGCAGGTGGTTGCTCGCGTGGATCGCGAGGTAGACGAGCTCGTCCTCCGCGCGCAGGTAGCGCACGCGTCGGCCCTCCAGCTCGGCCTCCTCTGCGCGGGCCAGCAGCGCCTGCGCCTCCAGCGCCTGCCCGTACCCCACCAGGGCGCGAAAGTGCAGCTCCACCAGCCCCGCCGCGCCGGAGAAGGTCAAGTGGTGCTCGTGCTCCCGTGCGTGCGCCGCCTCCCGCGCGTTGAGCGGCCGCAGCCCGAGCCCCTCCAGGGCACGCGACGCCACGTCCACCTCCGCGTCCGCCACCAGCAGGTCCACGTCCGAGGTGGCCCGCTGCAGCGGCTCCGGGTAGAGGCGCACCGCCAGCCCGTGGCCCTTGAGCAGCACCGGCACCACGCCCACGGCGGCCAGCACGTCCAGGCCGCGCAGCAGCAGGGCCTTCACCCGCATGCCCCGAGCCGCCTGGCCCAGGGCCTCGCGGCGCAGGCGGGTGCGCACCGCCTCGTCCAGCGTCCAGCCCGAGCGTCCCAGCGCATGCTGGACGAAGCCCGCGAGCCCATGCCGGGCCGCCGCGTGCACCAGGGCCTCCGCGTCCGAGGGCACCGGGCCCTCCGGGGCCTCCGGCCATGCGCGGAGCACCTCCAGGAGCGCCCTCGCGCCCACACCGCTCACCGCCGCAGCGCGACGACGCGCCTCGGGTCCGCCTCGGCCTGGGCCATCAGCTTCGCGGCCCGGTCCCCCAGCGCGTCCGCCACCAGCTCCAGGGTCAGCTCCTCGTCGCGGTTGATCTCCGAGCGCCCGTCACCCCAGGAGATGAAGAGGAAGCCGAGCACCTCGTCCCCGCCCTTCACCTCCAGGCGCACCTCCAGCGGCAGCGCCGAACCGGCGGGCCGCTGCGTCTCGAAGGTGAGGCCCTCCCGGTTGCTCCCACGCTGGCGCTCGAAGCGCAGCATCAGGCGCGAGGCGTCGAGCGCTTCGGCCAGCGGGCGCACCGCGGCCCAGAGGTCCTTCACCTGGGAGGCCGAGCGCACCGCCTCCGTCACGTCCTTCACCAGCGAGCGCAGCCGGATGTTCTTGCGCCGCACCTCGCTCACCCCGCTGGCGCGCCGCAGGTCCAGGTAGCCCAGCTTGCGCATCAGCACCGCCACCACCACCCCCATGCCCGTGAGCAGCATGGCGCTCTGCGCGGTGTTGGCCCAGTGCAGGCCGAGCGCCGTCAGCGTGAAGAGGGCGCACAGGCCATAGAGCACCAGCACCGCCGCGCGGTGGCTGAGCACCAGCCGGCTCATCATCCGGTGGTGGATGTGCTCCTTGTCCGCGCTGAACATGGGCCGCCCCAACATCGTGCGCCGCACCATGGCCAGCAGCGTGTCCATGATGGGCAGGCCCAGCGCCATCACCGGCACCAGCATGGCCACCGTGGTGCCACTCTTGGCGCACGTCTTGAGGGAGACGGCCGCCAGCACGAAGCCCAGGAACATGCTGCCCGTGTCCCCCATGAAGATGGAGGCCGGGTTGAAGTTGAAGAAGAGGAAGCCGAGGATCGCGCCCGCCAGTGCCACCATGAGGAGGCACAGCAGCACGTCCCCGCGGCTGAGGGCGAGGATGAAGTTGGTGCCCACCCCGAAGAAGGCCACTCCGCCCGCCAGCCCGTCCAGCCCGTCGATGAGGTTGATGGCGTTGATGACCCCCACCACCCACAGCACCGTGAAGGGCAGGCCGAGCCACCCCAGCGGCAGCGATGGCCCGAAGGGGTTGGCGATCTGCTCGATGCGGAAGTCGAGCGCGTACAGCCCGAGCGCCACCAGCAGCTGCACGCCGAACTTCAGCTTCGCGCCCGCGCCCCGCAGGTCGTCATAGAGCCCCAGCGCCACCACCACCAGGCCGCCGCCGAACAGGCCCCACACCAGCGCCGTCTGTGTGCGGAAGTGCTGGCCCACCACCGAGTCCACGAGGAAGAGTGCACAGAGGGGCGCGAAGAACCCCCCCACGATGCCGATGCCGCCCAGGCGCGGAATCGGGCGGACGTGCACCTTTCGACTGGAGTTGGCCTGGTCCAGCCAACCCCAGGCCAGCGCACGGTTGCGCACCACCAGCGTCAGCACCAGTCCCACCATCAGTGCGACGAGGAAGGCAACCAGGTAGGTAATCATCTCGGCTTCTCCAACCCTTCCACAGGGCGCGCATGGTCGCCGGGGTGCCCGAGAGCGTCAATGGCTCGGGGTGCCAGACACCTGTCGCCCGCAAGCAGAGAGGGCAACCAGCCAGGCGAACCCTCTCACCTCTCGGCCCCACCCCCGCCCCGCCGGGTTTCAGGACCCGCTGTCCCCGGTGTTGTCCCGGAGTCGGAAGACGGAGAGGGTGCCCGGTGCGTCCTCCAACCACTCGTACTCGGGGGCGTTGCGCAGCAGCTCCAGCAGCTCCCGGTCTCCCAGCTTCCACCCCCCGGCCTGCTCGAAGGAGCACTCCTTCTTCACATAGCAGCGCCCGACGTTGACGAAGATGAGCTTGGGGCGGCGGGCGAGGATGTAGGCCGGATCCATCTTCACGTCGATGCCCCGCTGGCGCGACGGCTGGTGGGCGATGTGCACGTCATTGAGCCCGAGCATGTCCAGCGTCGGCCGCTCGGAGAAGTACGGCACCCGTCCGGCCCAGGGCACGGCGATGTACTCGTGGGGGCGGGTGTGCTGCTGAATCCACCCGGGCAGCAGGCCGGGCTGCTCATGCAGCAGTTGCTCCAGCTTGGCCCGGAGCAGCCCGCGGGGGGTGTTGCTCGGCAGGGCGAACCTCACCAACTGGATCGCGTCCTGGCCCCAGTTGATGACCATGAGCAGCACGAGCCCCAGGGCCGCGAGGCTCCGCGCGCCGGGCGTCCAGTCGCGGCTCGCCCCATCGAACATCATCACCAGGGAGAGCCACAGCACGGGCAGCACGGGGAGGAACAATCGCACCGAGGGGAAGGCGGCGCGGTCATCCCCTCCGACCCAGATGATGTAGAGGACGTAGCAGGCGCTGACGGCGGCCAGGCGCAGCGCGATACGCACCTCACGAGGGGCGGGGCCCTGCTCCTGCCGCGAGCGCATCAGCGCCAACAGGCCCAGGAGCGCCACCGGCAGGGACAGGTAGGGCGACCACGCCAGGAGCAGGTAGTTGAGCCCCAACGGCAGGTTCTGCAGTCGGTTGCCCGAGTGCTTGGCGTAGTACGTGTTGGGAAACAGCCACCCGTACTCCTGGAGCCGCCAGAGGAAGTAGGTCAGCCACACGGCCAGGAACGGGGCGGCGAGGAGCAGCAGCTCACGCCGTGACAGGCGGTGCTCTCCGGGCGCCGGTCGCAGCGACAGGCAGAGCAGGCCGCTCAGGCCGAACATCAGCACCCCCTCGGGACGGGTGATGGCCGAGATGCCGAAGAGCAGCGAGGCGAGGGCCAGCCGAGCCGGGCGGGGGCGTCCGGACAGCTCGTGGACGAGGACGAGGACGGCCGCGAAGAGCAGCGCGGTGAAGAAGACCGTCTCCATGCCGGAGTGGGCGTAGAAGGCCACCAGGGGACAGGTCGCCACCAGCGCGGCCAGCACGGCCCTCCAGGCCCGGGAGCGGATCGGCCCCGGGTACAGGAGCGCGAGCAGCATGATGGCGAAGGCGCTCGCGGTGGCGAGGGCCTTGGACATCAACAGCGGCGAGCCCCCGAACCGCAGGGGAATGGAGTTGAGGATCACCCACAGGAAGGACGTGTAGCCCTCCACCGGAGGCTCGCCCACGTTCCACAGGATTCCATGTCCCTGGGCCAGGTGCTTCGCGTACCGGTAGGTGATGAAGGAGTCGTCCAGCCCGCTGGTCGTCACCAGCAGTCCCAGCAGCGAGAAGACGAGGAGCAGGACCATCCCGGTCAGAAGGGAGGCCAGCACGGGCGTGGCCGGTGTGCGCTCAGAGGGGCTCGACATGATGCGTAGGTCCAGAGCGTGCTCGCCCACCGGCCTCGCGCGAGGCCGATGGGTTTCAGGAGCGCGCACCCTAGGGGCCCCGGTGGGAGGTTGTCCACAGCGACCCGAGGTGGGCAGCCGCGACGCTCGGCGGCTCGCGCCCTACAGCGCCTCGGACGAGCAGAGCACGTAGTGCTGGTACGGCCAGCAGTTGGCTTTCTTCACCCGGGACCAGTCGACCTGGGTCCAGATGGTCTGTGCCCAGTCGGCGATCGCATCGACGAGCGCGGGATTCACCCCGTGGTACTTGAAGTGCGGGAGCATGTACCAGATGCGATTGCCCAGCGAGCCGTCGATCTGACCGGTGATCGCCTCGGTGGTGCTCGCGCCGCCACCGTTCAGCCAGTCCGCGACGGCGTACTGACGGGTCTTGTCCCACCAGGTGGACAGGAGGGCCTCCATGATGGCGCGCTGCTCGTCGCGGGTCATCCCCGCCCAGCCCTGCATGAACTGGGGCGCCACCAGGCGACTGACGTCGCCCCCATACCTCGGCATCCAACCCGTCGAGCTCGGCGCATTGGGC
>NZ_DASVSO010000283.1:0-7648 GCF_036388035.1 Archangium sp. | reverse complement strand
CGAGCGCGCAGACGAACCAGCGCGGCACCGCCCCCATGGCCGCGAGGTCCGACAGGTTCACCGCCAGGGCCTTGTGGCCGATGTCCTCGGGCGAGAACCAGGCGCGTGTGAAGTGCACGTCCTCCACCACCGCGTCGGTGGTGATGCACTGCGCGCCCTTGCCCGGGGTGAGCACGGCGCAGTCGTCTCCTGGCCCGACGGGGACTCGCGCCCGGGGGAACTGGGAGAGGAAGACGTCGATGAGGGTGAATTCGCCCGGGGTGGCCACGGGCGCCACACTAGAAACGGTCCGGCTCGGTGTCGATCGGCGGCGGGATGTAGGCGGGCCCCTGACCCGACAGCGGCGGCTCCTGTGGCAGCACCACGGTGAAGCACGAGCCCTTGCCCACCTCGCTCGTCACCCCCACCCGGCCGCCGTGCCCCTCCACGTAGCTCTTCACGATGGCCAGCCCCAGCCCCGCCCCGCCGTACTCGCGCGTCGGGCTGTCGTCCACCTGGTAGAAGCTCTGGAAGATGCGCGCGCGCTGGTCCTCCGGGATGCCCACCCCGGTGTCCTCCACCTCGATGCGGTAGCCGGACACGCCCAGCCGCGGCTGGGGCCCCAGCTCCGACAGCCGCACCTCCACCCGCCCGCCCCCCGGGGTGAACTTCACCGAGTTGGCCAGCAGGTTCACCACCACCTGCCGCAGCTTCTCCCGGTCCGCCACCACCCGCGGCTGCACCACCTGCGGCATCCGCACCGTCACCGTCAGGCCCTTGCGCTGCGCCTGCGGCATCACGCTCGTGAGCGCGCTCTCCACCAGCTCCTGCACGTCCACCCACTCGAAGGCGAGCCGCACCTTGCCCGCTTCGATTTGACTCATGTCCAGGATGGAGGAGATGAGCTTGAGCAGCGTGTTGCCCTTCTCCGTGATGGTGCGCACGAACTGCATCTGCTCCGGGTTGAGCCCGCCCACCAGCCCCTCGGACAGCATCTCCGAGTAGCCGATGATGGAGGAGAGCGGCGTGCGCAGCTCGTGGCTCACCGTGCTCAGGAAGCTCGACTTGAGGCGGTCCGCCTCCTTCAGGCGCTGGTTGAGCCGCATGAGCTGCGCGTTCTGCGTCTCCAGCTCCCGCTGCGTCTCCAGCGTCGCCTCGAGGTGCAGCTGCGACGTCAGGTGGGACTTCTGCCCGGAGGCCAGCAGCGCCGCCAGCACCTGGGCGAAGTGCGCCACCAGCTTCGTCGCCTCGTGCTCGGACAGGCGCCGCACGCGCGCCATCAGCTCGCGCGCCCGCGCCACGTCCACCCCCGCCAGCTCCCCGAGCGAGGCCGGCGGCTCCGCGAGCTCCTCGGGAACGAAGGGGCCGAAGACGACGCGTCCCAGCTCGTCGCCGTCCCACCGCACCGGCATCAGCAGGTAGCGCAGGCCGGTGAAGCACGGCAGCGCCAGCAGCTCCCCGCCCAGCGGGCTCGTCCCGGGCACGGACCGCGCGCCCTGCGTGGGCGTCAGGGGGCCCTCGTGCAGCCGCGCCGCCAGGGCCGCGCTGCGCGAGCGGCCCTCGGGGGACGCATGGATGTAGCCGCAGAAGTCCCCGCTGCCGCCCTTCACCTCCGCCAGCGTGCGGCCCCGCGTGTCCAGCACCCGGATGCCCACCTGGTACAGCTCCCCGAGGCTGTCCACCACGCCCCCGAAGGTGTCCGGGTCCAGCATGTCCGTCAGCGCCAGCTCGCGCTGGAGCACCGAGCCGGCGGCACGCCCCATCTCACCCCCGGAGCCCATCTTCTCGGCGCTCATCGCGACTTCCCCACGGGCGGGTACAGGGACTCCAGCGCCGTGCCCGTCAGGTCCATCTGCTGGAAGATGTGGGAGAGGAACTCCTTCTCCGTCAGGCCGACGTTGCGCGACAGCCGCGTGCGCTCGTCCAGGTTGCGCCAGGCCGCTCGCAGCAACTCGTGCAGCGTCTCCATTACTCCCTCACCGCGCAGGGCCACGGCACCCACCACCGGCTCGCCTCCCCGCTTGCGCGCCTCCTCCAGCTCCTCGTCCGTCTGGGCGTCCGGCAGGTCGCGCTTGTTGAATTGGATGACCACCGGCACCTGTGAGGCGTCCAGGCCGTTCTCCCGCATGTTGGCCCGTAGCCGGCGCCAGTAGGCATTGTTCTCCGAGGCGGCGCTGCGGCGGCTGTCGGCGATGAAGGCCACCCCGTCCGTGTTCTGCAGCACCACGCGCCGGGTGGCGTCATGGACGACCTGCCCGGGCACGGTGAAGAGCTTGAGCTTCACCTTGAAGCCCGAGCTGCTGGTGAAGAAGACGGGGAGCAGGTCGAAGAAGAGCGTCCGGTCCTCATGCGTCTCCACGCTGAGCAGGCGGCCACGAGCCTCGGCTCGGGCGCGCGCGTGGATGCAGCGCAGGTTGGTCGTCTTCCCGCTCAGCCCCGGGCCGTAGTAGACGAGCTTCAGGGTGAGTTCGCGCTGGGCGTGGTTGAGTTGCACGTGCCGGACTCAGGTTGCCGAACGGGAGGGGGGAGGTTCGGCCAACCCACCCCGGGCGGATGGTTTTTTATAGTGAAAGGTGTTCGGCATTGAAAGCCGCCCCCCACCGTACCGCATGTGGGAGCCCGGACGAGACGGAAGCGGGCGGCCTTGGAATGCCGGACCCGCGTGCGCAGTTTGGCAGGGTCCGGCCCCCTCACAGCCGTGAGGGGAAATGTGCGCCGAACCGAGGACGTGCATGGGCACCGGGGAAGCGGTTAGGATCTGTAACGCGATGGAGGAGCAAGGCATGACGATGAAGCGGGTGGATCCGGTCGTGGAGGCGGGTGCGATGCCAGTGCCGGACATGGCCAACCTGCCCAACGACCTGGCGCCGGTGGTGAAGTTCGCCGGGCCGAGCGACGAGGACATGGCGTCCGTGGCCGCCCTGCGCGCCAGCTCCGAGCCGTGGAAGAGCCGGGGTGAGACGCTGGACGAGAGCTTGAAGGCCCTGACGGCCCTGCGGCCCTTCGTCCATGTGGCCAAGGTGCAGAACCAGTTGGTCGGCTATGTGACCGTGGAGCGGGATGGCCCGGTGCCAGGCGCCGCCTACATGCGCAACATCGTCGTCAAGCCGGAGCTGCGTCGCCGCGGCGTCGGTCAGGCGGTGCTCAACCACGCCCTGCAGGTGGCGCGGGACATGTACCGCAAGACGATTGCCCTGCGGGTGGACCCGGCCAACGCGCCGGCGGTGAGCTTCTACCGCAACGCGGGCTTCACCACGGTCGCCACGGTGGTGTCCAAGAAGTCCGGCAAGCTCCGGCTCCTGATGTCCCGGGAGCTCTGAGCCAACCCTCAGCGGGGGACAGGCGGCCACATCCTCCATGGCCCCCCTGCCCTTCGCTAAAGCCGCCCGGCCCGTCCCCTCGCAAGGGGGGTGGCCGGGCGTTTTCATTTCTGGTCAGCCCGGCCCCGGCACCGGTCCCTTTCCAGAATCCGTGGCAAATCCCAGCTATGCTGCACCCATTCTCCGGCGGGCCGAGTGCCCTCGCGGCCGGGGAAGGTGGGACCACGTATGAAGACCCTCACGGAGTTGCTGCGCCACCTGGCTCGCCCGGGTGTGCTGGAGCTCGCGCTGATCAGCGGGCGCCCTCCGATGGTGAAGAGCGGCAGCGGCTTCGAGGCGGTGGACGACGCCACCCTCGTGACGGCCGAGCTGTACGCGATCCTCCAGGGGCTGGTGGGCGAGGCCCGCGCCGCCAGCATCTCCGACAAGCCGAGCCAGTGGCCGATGCGCCTCGAGGGCCTGGGCCCCGTCATCGTCGGGGCCCTGTGTCGCGGAGAGGTGCTCAACATCCGCGTGGTGCGCGCCGAGCAGCCCCCGGCCGGAGCCTCCGCTCCCGCGCCCGCTCCCGCCGCACGTCCCCCCGGGCCCGCCGCGCCGGGTCCGGCCACCGCGAGTCCCGCCCCCGCGCCGCGTCCCGGCCAGCCGGCGCGCCCCGCGCAGCCCGCGCCCAAGGCCACCAAGGGCGTGGGCATCCAGATCATCGCTCCGGACAAGGACAAGCCCGCCCAGCCCGAGCCCGCTCCCGCCGCGCCCGCTCCCGCCCCGCCCGTGGCGGAGGCCGCTCCGGGCCCGCGCGTCGTCGTGCGTCCCGAGTCCGCGCGCGACCTGTCCATGCTGCTGGAGGACGCGCGCAACGTGGGCGCGAGCGACCTGCACGTCGTCGCGGGCCGCCCCGCCCTCTTCCGCATCGTCGGCGAGCTGCTGGCCCATGGCGCCACCCTCTCCCCCGAGGTGGCCGAGCTGCTGCTGCTGCCGCACGTGCCCGCGCGCCTGCGCCCCGTGCTCGACCGGGACGGGAGCTGTGACTTCTCGCTCGACCTGAGCCACGCCGGCCGCTTCCGCGTGAACATCTCCCGCCAGCGCACCGGCTACAAGGGCACCTTCCGCGTCATCCCGCGCGAGATTCCCACCCTCGAGTCGCTCGGCCTGCCAGCGGACATCGGCAAGGCCACCCACCACCACCAGGGCCTCATCGTCGTCACCGGCCCCTCGGGCCACGGCAAGACGAGCACGCTGGCGGCCATCGTGGACATCATCAACCGCGAGACGACGCACCATGTGCTCACCGTGGAGGACCCGGTGGAGTACCTCCACCCGCGCAAGAAGGCCTTGCTGAGCCAGCGCGAGGTGGGCTCGCACACCAAGACCTTCGCCAGTGCCCTCAAGGGCAGCCTGCGCGAGGACCCGGACGTCATCCTCGTGGGCGAGCTGCGCGACACCGAGACGGTGCGCATGGCGCTCGCCGCCAGCGAGACGGGCCACCTGCTCATCAGCACGATGAACACGCCCAGCGCGGCGAAGACGATCGACCGGCTCATCGACCTCTTCCCCCCGGCGGACCAGGCGCAGGTGCGCATGACGCTCGCCAGCAGCCTGCGCCTCATCGTCAGCCAGCGCCTGCTGCCGAGCGCGGATGGCCAGGGCATGGTGGCCGCCGCCGAGCTGCTGCCCGGCTCGGTGGCGCTGGGCAACCTCATCCGCGACAACAAGACGTACCAGATTCCCTCCCTCCAGCAGCGCGGCAAGTCGCTGGGCATCGTGCGCTTCGACGACTCGCTCGCCGAGCTGGTGCGCTCGGGGAGGACGACGCTGGAGATCGCCCGCGGCTACGCCGAGAACCCGGACGAGCTGGAGGCGGTGGTGACGGGCAAGCGGCCCGGCGCGCCTCCCGAGCCGCCCGCCTCCCCGGACGGCGCCAAGCAGCTCCTGTCCAAGATGGGCAACCTCCTCAACCGCAAGACCGCCTGACCATGAGCACCGTGCCGCGCATCGCCGCCCTCTTCGACAAGCTCCTCGAACAGAGGGGGAGCGACCTCCACCTGAGCATCGGCCACCCGCCCCTGGGCCGCATCCGGGGCCAGCTCATGCCCCTGCGCGAGGCCCTCCTCACCCAGCCCGAGCTGGAGGCGCTGCTCTTCGAGCTCACCTCTCCCGAGCAGAAGCGGCAGATTACCGAGGAGCTCGACCTGGACTTCGCCTACAGCTACGGCGACAAGGCGCGCTTCCGCTCCAACTACTTCTACAAGACGACGGGACTGGCGGCCGTCTTCCGCACCATTCCGAGCAAAGTGCTGTCGCTGGCCGAGCTCAACGCGCCCGAGGTGGTGCGCAAGCTGGCCGAGCGCCGCAGCGGGCTGGTGCTCGTCACGGGCCCCACGGGCAGCGGCAAGTCCACCACGCTGGCGGGGATGATCCACCACATCAACCACACGCGCCCGGCGCACATCCTCACCATCGAGGACCCGGTGGAGTTCGTCCACGAGTCGGCGAAGTCCCAGGTGACGCACCGCGAGGTGGGCATCCACGCCTCGAGCTTCGCCAACGCCATCCGCTCGGCGGGCCGCGAGGACCCGAACGTCATCCTCATCGGCGAGCTGCGCACCAACGAGACGATGAAGCTGGCGCTGCAGCTGGCCAGCTTCGGCGTGCTGGTGATGGCCACGGTGCACACCAACAGCGCGCCGGCCACCATCGACCGCATCATCAACTCGTTCCCCGCCGAGGAGCAGCCCCAGGTGCGCGGCATGCTCGCCGAGGGCCTCGCCGGCATCGTCGCCCAGCAGCTCATCCGCACCGCGGACGGCAAGGGCCGCGTGGCGGCGCTCGAGATCCTCATCGGCACGAGCGCCATCGCCTCGATGATCCGCGAGGGGAAGGTGTTTCAAATCGCCAGCAAGATGCAGGCGAGTCAGGCGCTGGGCATGCAGACGCTCGACATGCACCTGGAGAGGCTGGTGGCCGCGGGCACCATCCTCCCCGAGGCCGCCCTGGAGAAGGCCCAGGACAAGGAGGCCTTCGCCAAGGTGCTCCAGCGGCTCAAACCGGAGTTCGAGATTCCCGAGCTCGGGCTCGAATCGGGCGGCCATTAGCCTCAGCTCGCCGCACCTCCGGAAACGACAGGTTCGAGCAATCCGTTCGCGCGCAGGACGACTTGGACGCCACGGGCCAGGGCCACATGTCCCGGATTGGCCGCGCTGATGCGCTCGGAGGTGAGCTGGATGAGCGTTCCTTTGTCCTCGATCGACGCCACGCGCACTGGGGCCGGCAGGGCAGGCACCTCTCCTCGCGGGGAGGAGAAGTACGTCATCCAGCCCACGAACGTGCCGACGTCTCCCTCCTGCGACAGGCTGTCGCGGAAGTCGCCAGAGGTGACAACGCCCCAGTCCGGCTCCCAGGCCAGCACCATGGCGCGCAACACCTCGGTCAGCACGGGTGCGGTGAGCACGCGCTCCTCCCCTGGCTTCTCCCTGGGAAGGTAGAGAAAGCAGCTGTTCGGAGCACCCTGGGCGTCAGAGCCACAGAGCAGGTCGGCCATGCCGCCGTGCTCGCGGCCCTCATGTCCCGTCCAGGCCCCGAAGATGAAACCGACCCTTCCGAGCTTGTAGCTCCTCCTCTTGAAGAAGCGCTCGAACGTTTCGGCGGTGGGCTCGAATTGGAGCTGGAGCGCCTTCTTGAGCGAGTCCGCTTTTTCGAACCAGCGGGTGTAATCCGGGTCGCAGCGCGAGAGGAGGTGGAAGAAGGTCTCCGCGCGCCCGGCACACTGCTCGGCGGACTCCACGCGGCATCCCCAGTAGACAGCGGCGTAGTAGCTTTCCATTCGCTGAGACATCCCCGGGAGCTAGGGCGGCGTGTGAACCACGTCAATGCCCTTGAGCCCTCTCTCCTTGAAGAGCTTCTTGAGGATGTCGACCATCCTGGACTCCGCCACATGCCAGCGGATGGGCACACCGTTGGCCACGTTCAACTGTCGAGCCGCCTGCCTGACGAGCCGCTTCGCTCCCTGAAAGTACGGCTTGGGGTCGAGGTTGGCGTCGAAATGCTTGTCGTAGCCTCGACCCTTGGTCTCCAGCAGGGTGCCGTGGATGGGATCGCGACCATCGAAGTCCGCCTTCTCGCCGTTGCGGAAGACACGGTACACCCAGCCGGCGGGGGCCTTCGTCACCTTGTTCTGGAACCTGCGCGAGCGGTCGGACATGCGCTCGTTCTTGGGCACCCACTGGCCGGGCCCGCCGACAGGCGGCGTCCACCCGCTTGGCGTCGGTCCTCCATGGATGCCGACCGCGCCCACGGTGGCCATGTGCAACACGTAGGTGGTGTGGAGCGCCTGGCCCGCCACTGCCACCGCGCGC
>NZ_DASVSO010000282.1:0-10846 GCF_036388035.1 Archangium sp. | reverse complement strand
GCGCGCGGTGGTGGGTGTCCCCAGCCGGGTCATCATCGTGGGAGACGGCCTCAAGGCGCGCGCGGTGGCCAACGCCATCGAGCAGGGCGGCGAGGACAGCTTCCGGGTGGTGGCGCTGGTGGATCCCCGGCGGTCGGTGGCCGAGGGCAAGCAGCCCGAGCAGGTGGACGCGCTGGCCGAGCGGCTCGGGGCCCAGTTCGTGGTGCAGGCCGCGGATGACATGCGCGGGGCCAACTGGATGGATGCGCTGCTGCGCTGCCGCCTGGCCGGGCGCCGGGTGTACGACGCCACGGGCTTCTGCGAGCGCGTGCTGCGCCGCATTCCGGTGGCCCACCTGCGCACCAGCGACTTCGCCTTCGCGGACGAGCTGACGGTCTCGCCCCTGCGGCGCCTGGCCAAGCGGGCCTTCGACGTCGCCGTGGCCTCGGTGCTGGTGCTGTGCGCCGCGCCCTTCCTGGTGCTGGTGGCGCTCGCCATCAAGCTGGACTCCAAGGGGCCGCTCTTCTACCGGCAGGAGCGCGTGGGCCTGGGCGGCAAGAGCTACTGGCTGTGGAAGTTCCGCAGCATGCGCACGGACGCGGAGAAGGACGGGGCGGTGTGGGCCCGGGCCAATGACGACCGCGTCACCCGGGTGGGCCGCTTCATCCGCAAGACGCGCATCGACGAGATTCCCCAGGTGTTCAACGTGCTGGTGGGGGACATGAGCTTCGTGGGGCCTCGGCCCGAGCGCCCCGTCTTCGTCGAGCAGCTCAAGCAGCAGATTCCCTTCTATGGGCTGCGCGAGGCGGTGAAGCCCGGCATCACCGGGTGGGCGCAGATCCGCTACCCCTACGGAGCGTCGGTGGAGGACGCTCGCAACAAGCTGGAGTTCGACCTGTACTACGTGAAGAACGGCTCGCTGTTCCTGGACCTCGGCATCATCTTCCATACCGTCAGGCACGTGCTGCTGGCGCGGGGAGCGCGGTAGAGGTCAAGGCGGTCCGGGCCTGTTGAGGCTCGAGTGACGCCACCGGGAGGCCGGTGGCGGGATGGACGGACGGGGTTGGAGAGGGGACGGGGACATGCTCGAGTCGGAATCGCCTCTCAACGAGGCGTTGGTGGAAGAGGCGCGCCGGACGACGGGCCGGAACGAGCTGCTACAGGCGCTCGACGTACGGCCGACGCGGATCGTCGCGATGGGAGGCGGGACGGGTCTCCCCATGGTGCTGCGCGGCCTGTCCCGGCGCGCCGAGCCGAAGCTGGGGGATCCGGGCCTGGACATCACCGCCGTCGTGGCCATGAGCGATGACGGGGGGAGCTCCGGCCGGCTGCGGCGCTCGCGCGGGGTGTTGCCGCCCGGAGACGTGCGCAACTGCCTGGTGGCCCTCGCGGGCGGCAAGGGCACCAGCCCGCTCAGCGAGGTCTTCCAGTATCGCTTCGCCGGGAAGCGGGGGCTGGCGGGCCACGCGGTGGGCAACCTGCTGATCGCCGCGCTCGCCGAGCTCAAGGGGGACTTCCTGGAGGCGGTGCGTGTCTCCGGGGAGCTGCTCGGGGTGAAGGGGCGGGTGCTGCCCAGCACCACCGCGCCGGTGCAGCTCGTGGCGCAGATGGAGGACGCCACCGAGGTGGTGGGCGAGCGCAACATCTGCCGCGCCCACGGACGCATCCAGAAGGTGCTGCTCAGCCCTCGCGCGCCGCCTCCGGTGGACGGGCTGATCGAGGCCATCTACGCCGCGGACCTCATCGCCATCGGGCCGGGCTCGCTGTACTCGAGCGTCATGCCCAACCTGCTGGTGGACGGGGTGGCCCAGGCGCTGTGCGAGACGCGGGCCCTCAAGGTGATGGTGGCCAACCTGATGACGCAGCCGGGCGAGACGGACGGCATGGACTGCCTGGACCACGTGCGCGCCGTCATCGACCACGTGGGCCCGGTGCTGGACGCGGTGCTCGTCAACTGCGCCGCGCCCTCCGAGGAGGCCGCCCGGCGCTACGGGCTCAAGGGCTCCTTCCCCGTCCGGGTGGATCGCCGCGCCCTCATCAGCGCGGGCGTCGTCCCGGTCGAGGCGGATCTCCTCAAGGAGGGCTCGCGCATCCGCCACGACAGCCGCAAGGTGGCGCGCTGCCTGCTGAAGATGGCGCGCTCCGGCCTGTAGGCGGTGGGGGGCTCCACCCCGGGGAGGAGGAGCCCGCGGCCTCAGGCCGCCTGGGCGCGGGTGGCGAAGGTCGGCTCCGGCTGGCGGCTCAGATCGGCCGCGGCCGGCCTGGCGGTGAGCAGCTTGAGCATCATCCTCGGGGAGAAGAGGGCCGTGGGCGACTCGAGCATGTGCATCACCCGGACGAACGTTCCCAGCACTTCCTCATCGTAGTTCGCGATCCGCTGCACCTGATCGCCGTACCAGTCCGTCAGGCCGCTCGCCAGCGGGCGCTTGCCCTCCACCTCGGGGAAGCGCAGGTCCCCGCTGGTCGACATGGACCAGGGCAGCTCCAGCAGCTTGCCCACCCGCTGGCGGTAGTGCTGGGACACTCCGCCCAGGCCCTGGCGCAGGCACTCGCCCAGCGTCTGGGCCTGCAGCGCGCCCGTGGTCATGCCCTGGCCGTAGATGGGATTGAACGAGCAGAACGCGTCCCCCACCATGGCCAGGCCCTCGGGGAAGCGCGGCATCCGCTCATAGTGACGCCGCTGGTTGTGCGGGATGCGGAAGACGTTGATGGGCGAGAGCGGCTCGGCGTGCTTGAGCGCCTCGTAGATGTGTGGCTGGCTCAGGTTGCGGAGGTACTCGACGTAGCCCGCGTCGTCCATGGGCGGTTGCGCGCCCAGCCATCCGCCAATCGAGACGAGCCACCGGTCGTCCTCGATGTTCTGGACGACCGCCAGCCGCCGCTCCACGGGCAGCTGGGGGGCGATGGTCATCATCTTCCAGCTCGCCACGAAGTCCGCGGGCCGCCGGAAGACGCGGCTGGCGTAGACCACGTCCACCTGGATGCGCGTCTCCTCCACCCGGGGGTAGCCCAGCGCCTCCAGCCATTGGGGCATGCGCGAGCCGCGGCCGCTGGCGTCCACCACCAGCTCGGCCTCGAGCGTCTCCTCCTGCCCGTCATGGGGAGCCCGGAGCTGGACGCCCGTCACGCGGGCCTTGTCCGCGCTCGTCAGGTAGCCGGTCACCTCACGGCCATCGAGCACGGCCACGTTGGGCAGCGCCTGGAGCCGCTTGCGGACCACGCTCTCCAGCAGCGGCCGGCTCTGCCCGTAGAAGTAGATGCCGCACGGCGTCCGGGGGCGCCAGTGGCCGCCCATGTACCAGGCATGGTCCCCCGTCATGTCCATGAAGTTGGAGCCGGCGGCCTTCAGGTCCTCCCGGAAGCCGGGGAAGATCTCCCGGAGGATGTCCATGCCGCGCGTGAGCAGGCCGTGGACGTGCACTCCCTGGGGGACGCCCTTGCGCGCCTGCGCGCCCGGCTCGAAGCGATCCCGCTCCACCAGCGTGACGCGCTCGAAGTGACGGGCGAGGACGCCCGCGGCGATCAGCCCCGCCATGCTGCCGCCAAAGACGAGGGCGTGCTTGCCGACAGGGTGGGAGGGAATGGCATTCGGTGTGCTCATACGGTCCTCGGCTCTGAAGAGGAGTCGGAGCGTAGGCGACATGTCTGGAGGCGTCGAATCGCGGAATCCCCGGAGGCTCTGCCTCGGGCTCCGTGGGGTGTCCAACAGAAGGCTGGCCGGGCCTGCCTGCTCGCATGCCCCATCGGGCGAAATGGCGCGCGCGGGTTGTTGGCGGGCAGGGCCGTTACCACCTTGCGGCGCACGCGGGACCTCGGGGGCCCCGCGCCGTCAGGAGCCAGACACAAAGCATGGAAGCCAGACAGCTCACCCCCGCGCCGGGCGTCGTCGAGGTGGCGGATCGCACCTCCTTCATGACGCTCGAGCCGGAGTGGAACGCGCTCGTGGGGTCCACGGCCGACGAGCCCTTCTACCGTCATGAGTTCCTCCGGGTGTGGGTGGACAACTTCGCCCCGGAGTCGCGGCTGCGCCTGCTGACGCTGCGCGATGGGGACGGGCGGCTCGCCGCGGGCCTGCCGCTGCTGGCCGGGCGCGCCTCGATGTATGGCGTGCCGGTGCGGCAGCTCTCCGCCACGGCCAACCCGCACTCGTGCCGCTTCGACCTGGTGGCACGCGAGCCCCAGGCCGCCGCGCAGGCGTTCCTCGGACACCTGCGCCAGGACTCGAGCTGGGACGTGCTGCTGCTCACGGACGTGCCCGAGGGGGGCGCGGGGTGGGCGCTGTACGAGGCGGCGAAGGCCTCGGGGCTGCCGGTGGGGACGTGGGAGTCGCTGCAGTCGCCCTACATCCCGCTGCCGGGCTCCTGGGACGAATACCAGAAGACGCTGCAGTCCAAGTTCAAGGCCAACTGCCGCCGCCGGCGCCGCAAGCTGGAGGAGAAGGGCCGCGTCACGGTGGAGCGCGTGGAAGGGGGGCTCGACCTGGAGGCGCGACTGGAGGAGGGCTTCGCGCTGGAGGCGAGCGGGTGGAAGGGCCGTCGCGGCACGGCCATGGCGCAGGACGCGCGCACCCGCGGCTTCTACTCGGAGCTGGCGCGGGAGGCGGCGTACGCTGGCCGGCTGGCGCTCTACTACATGCGGCTGGAGGGGCGGGCGGTGGCCTTCCAGTACGCGCTGGAGTACGGCGGGCGCTACTTCCTGCTCAAGCCCGGCTACGACGAGTCGCTGGGGGATTGCAGCCCGGGCCAGCTCCTCATGGAGGACGTGCTGCGCGACTGCATGCAGCGGGGCCTGCGCGAGTTCGACTTCCTCGGGCCGGACATGGTGTGGAAGCGGGACTGGACGGACAAGGTCCGCCGCCACACCTGGCTCTACATCTTCAATGACACGTCTTTTGGCCGTGCGCTGTGCGCGGCGAAGTTCCGCTGGGCCCCGGTGGCCAGGGAGGTAGTGGCGCGATGGAAGCGGTGAAGAATCAGAGGTTGTTCGTTCCCGCCCTGCCCACGCTGTGGCCGGGGATGCTGTTCGGCCACAACGAGCCGAGCGGCTTCATGCCCTTCAGCGCCTCCAACGTCCGCTGGTTCTACTTCGCCCGCAACGCCGTCTGGACGACGGTGAAGATGCTGGGGTTGGACAAGGGCGAGGTGCTGATGCCGGCCTACCACCACGGCGTGGAGGTGGAGGCGGTGATGGACGCGGGCGCCACGCCGCGCTTCTACCGGGTGGGCAGCCGCTGGGACGTGGACGTGGAGGACGTGGAGCGGCGCATCGGGCCGAAGACGAAGGCGCTCTACCTCACCCACTACGCGGGCTTCCCCGGCCCGGTGGACGCGATGCGCGCCCTGGCGGACAAGCACGGCCTGCCGCTCATCGAGGACTGTGCCCTGTCGCTGCTGAGCGCGGATGGCTCGGTGCCGCTGGGGACGACGGGGGACATCGGCATCTTCTGCCTCTACAAGACGCTGCCGCTGCCGCACGGCGGGGCGCTCACCGTCAATGGCCCCCGGCAGTACAGCCTGCCCGAGCCTCCCGCGCCGCCGTTCACCTCCACGTTCAGCCACACCATCTCCGCGCTGCTGCAGAACCTGGAGCTGCGCGGCGGAGCGTTCGGGCGCGGGGTGCGCCGCTTCATCCGGGGCCTCGGCAAGGGCGCGGTGAAGGCGGCGGACATCGAGCGGGTGGCCACCGGCACGCAGCACTTCGACAGGCGCCACGTGGACCTGGGGATGAGCCCGTTCGCCAGGCGCCTCGCCGAGGCGCAGGACCTGGAGGCCATCGTCGAGCGGCGGCGGCGCAACTACTTCTTCCTGCTGGGACGGCTGCGGGAGGTGTCGGCGCCGCTGTTCAACCAGCTGCCCGCGGGGGTGAGCCCGCTCTTCTACCCGCTGGTGGTGGAGGACAAGGCGGAGGTGCTCGCGCGGCTGCACGCCAGCGGCATCGAGGCCATCGACTTCTGGAAGCACTTCCACCCGGCGTGCGACGCGTCCGCCTTCCCCGAGGTGGCGCAGCTGCGGCGGAGCATCGTGGAGATTCCCTGCCACCAGGACCTCACGCCGGAGGTGATGGCGGAGGTGGCCACGGTGGTGCGTGGGGCGCTGACGATGGATCGCCGCAACCGCAAGCACGCGGGCTGAGACACTGAAACAGGCACGAGGTTCACACCGTGATTCACGAAGCGGAACTGTCTCCGACGCCGAGCCCCGCTCGGTGGTTGGACGTGGGCGCCGTCGGGGACTTGTCGAAGCTGGCGGCCATGCGGGGCGCCTGGAACGCGCTGCTCGACTCGAGCACCGCGGGGCCCTTCAACGCGTGGGAGTGGGTGTACCCGTGGTGTCGGCGCATCGGCGCGGACCGGAAGCCCTTCGTGATGCAGGCGAAGGACCGGAGCGGCGATCTGGTGGGGCTGATGCCGCTGGGCTTCGAGGTCCAGTGGGTGCTGGGGCGGCCCATCCGTCGCCTGGCCTTCCTGGGCGAGACGCACGTGGGCAGCGACTACCTGGACGTGGTCGCTCGGCGCGGACGTGAGGAGGAGGTGGCCTACGCCTTCGCCGGGGCCCTGTGGGAGCTGCGGGACCAGTGGGACGTGCTGGACCTGACGGACCTACGCGAGGACTCGCTGACGATCCGGGTGCTGCGGGAGACCTTCGAGAAGAACCGGGCGGACTTCCGGATGTCCACGCGGTACGTGTGCCCGTACGAGTTGCTGCCCAAGGGCGAGTCCTTCGATGCCTTCCTGCGGCGCACGAGCCGGCGGGACAACTTCTTGCGCCGCAAGAAGTGGCTGGAGAAGCAGGAGGGCTACCGGATTGAGAAGACGGAGGCGCCGGGCGCGCTGGCGGGGCCGCTGACGGACTTCTTCCGGCTGCACGCGATGCGGTGGGAGTCGGACGGGGGCTCGCAGGGCATCAAGGGCCGGGGCGTCGAGGCCTTCCACCGGGATGCCACACAGCTGCTCGCCGAGCGGGGCCGGCTGCGCCTCTACACGATGAAGGTGGGCGGCCAGGCGGTGGCCTCGGTGTACGGCATCCTGCACCGGGACTCCTTCATCTACTTCCAGTCCGGCTATGACCCGGCCTGGCGCAACCGCAGCGTGGGGCTGGTGCTGGTGGGCGAGACGTTCCGCGACGCCATCGACGCCGGGCTCGCCGAGTACGACTTCCTCCGGGGCACCGAGTCCTACAAGTCCGACTGGACGACCCAGCAGCGGCGCACGGTGTCCCTGCGGGTGCTCTCGCCCAACGGGGGAGGGGAGTGGCTCGTGCGGCGCGAGGAGACGCTGCGGCAGGTGCGCGAGGTGGCCAAGCGCGTGCTGCCCCAGAACGCGGTGGAGCGGGTGCGCCGGTGGCGGCGCAAGCTCGCCGCGGTTCGTGGGTAGGCTGACGGAGAGGGGGCCGGACTCACTGCTGATTGGCGCGGGACAGTACCCCGCGCCGCAGGTGCGTCTGCGCCAGTCGCGCGAAGAGCAGCAGCTTCCGCTCCGCGGCGTACTTCTCCAGCGTCTGGAACTGCTCCTGGGCTGCCTTGGCGTGGCCCGCCTGCTTCTCCACCTCCGCGAGCGCGAGCCGCGCCTCGCACTCGGCCAGCGTGCTACCCAGTTGTCTGGCTTCCGCCACCGCGGCCTGGAGCTGAACGATGGCGTCCGCGTCCTGCCCGGCCGAGGCCACGCGGGCCGACGTGACCGCCCAGGCCAATCTCACCAGGGCATTCTGGTTCGTCCTCGCGAGGGATTCCGTCTGCTCACACCTGGCCCGCGCATCCGCGAGGCGCCCCTGCGCCAGTGAAACCCGCGCCAGCAGGAGGGCCGCCTCGACCTCGCAGGCGCGAACCTTGAGCGCCTTGAAGGTCTCCACCGCCTCTCGCAGAAGCCGCTCGGCCTCCTCCGTACGCCCCGCTTCCAACTCGAGCCGCCCGAGCGCCATCCTCGCTTCCGCCAGCTCGCTCCGCCCGCCCGCCTGCTTGCGCAGCCGCATCGCCTCCTCGAAGAGGCCGCGGGCACGGACGAGCTCGTCCGACAGCAGGGCCACGTTCCCGGTGGACACCAGGTTGTAGGCGATGAACCGCTGGTCCCCGATGGCCTGGGCGGACGCGGTGCTCTCCGCGAAGTGCTTCTGTGCCATCCCCAGGTCCCCGGTCTCCAGGTAGAGGGCGCCGAGGACCCACAGGCCCGCGTGCATGCAGTAGCGGTACTCCGTCTCCCGGCTCAGGCGGATGCCCTCGAGGGCCAGCTCCTTTCCCTTCTGGAATACCCCCTGGCGGTGGTGGACGACGGCGAGGTTGACGAGCGCCCCGGCCTCCACGCGTCGGTTGCCAAGCTCGTGGGTGATGCCCACGGACTCCTCGAACAGGGCCTTGGCCCCCGCCAGATCTCCTTGCATCAACAGGCAGTCCGCGAAGCCGTGGAGCCCGGTGGCCACGCCCAGGCGGTAGCCCAGCTCCCGCCAGATGTGTACGGCCTCGCCGAACAGCCGCTTGGCCTCCTCGTAGTCCCCCGCGCCGTGGGCGATGATGGCCATCTGCTTGAGCGTCTTGGCCTCGGCGTTCCGGTCCCCGGCGGCGGTGAAGATGCGACGGGCCTCCTCGCAGACCGCCAGGGCCTCCTCGGGGGGCTTGCCCAGACGCAGCAGCGCGTGCCCCTTCACCGAGAGGGCCTGTGCCATCAGCAGGCGCGCGCCCTGCTCCGTGCCCTCCTTCGCCGCCCGAGCCGCCGCCTCCAGCGCGCCCTTGTAGTTGGAGGTGGCGTCCATCACCTCGGCCCGAGCGAGCTGGAGTCGGCCCCGTTCCGAGGCCGAGGCGGGGTGCTTCTGGAGTTCCTCCAGCACACCGAGCGCATCCCGGGCGTGGCCACCGGAGAGCTGCGCGGAGGCCAGCTTCAGGCCGTAGTCGAGGTTGTCCGGGTAGGACTTGTAGAGGGTGTCGTAGATGTCGATGGCCTTGTTCCACTCCTTGCCGAACTCGCGCAGGCGTCCGTCCACCAGGAGGCGGTCCGCGCGGTTGAGGGTACCGGCCAGTGCGAGGGCCTTCTGCGCCTCCTCCAGCGCGCGGGTGTCATAGCCGAGCGTGGACCAGGCCTCGGCCAGGGCGGAGTGGGCCAGGGCGTACTGGGGATCCGCCTCCACGGCCTGGGTGAGCCGCTCCTGGGCCAGGAGCGTGTCGTAGCTGCGCAGGTGGGAGAGCCCCTCGGCGTAGTAGCGCAGTGCCTCCGCGTTGGCGGGCAGCGAGGCGCGTGCATCCGGGCTGTTGGAGGTGGCGTCTTCCGCACCGAGACGCCCACGCAGACGTGCCCCCATCCGGGAGATGAGCTTGAGCACATCCTCCATCATCTCGGTCTCGGTGAGGGTGGTGAGGGTGTCGCCCGTCGTGGTGTCCTGGAGCCGCAACACCAGGCGGAGCTGCCCACCCGAGGCGCCCGGGACCGCCAGGTACGAGCCCAGCACGACGTAGTCCGTGCCGAGGTGCGCGTGGAGCCGTGCCAGGGTGTCCCTGGAGAACCCATCACTGTCCTTCAGGGCCAGCTCCTGCTTGAGCCGGATGACGTTCTCGCCGGAGATGGTCCGGAGATCCTCGGCTGCCGCCAGCTCCGCGTTCAGCATCTCGGCGAGCGCGGGGGACAGCCAGGCCACGTCCGGGTTCCCCGAGAGGTTCTTGAAGCCGAGTACGGCCACGACCCGGCGTGAGCGGCCCTCTCCCCGAGGTGCCCGGCCGCCACCCGCCAGCCGGAGACCGGGCCACGACACCACGCCGGTGGCGCCCGCGAGCAGGAGAGCCCCCGCCGCGGTGAGAAGGGTCCTGCGCCGCACCCGTGACACCGCGGACCCCGTGGCGGACGCGCGCCGCACCTTGCGGCCATCCCCGGGCGGAGGCGCCAGCGGCGCGAAGCCCGGTACGCCCACCTCGCAGATCTCGGTCGGCTCCTCCACTCCGGCGAAGAGGTACGGGCCGTGGACCATCCACTCCGGGGGACGCTCGGAATGGCTGGTGCCCACGAAGGCCCGGCGTGCCATGTCGAAGGCGGCGCGTGTCATCAGCGTCTGACGGGCGATCGCGAGGGACATGGTGCGGGCCGCCACCGGCTTGGCCAGTCCCTCGACCTCCACGGGCTTGGCACCCCGGGCCACCGCGGCCGGCGGATTCTCGCGCAGGAGCACCTCCCCCAGGTGGATGCCCGTGCGTGCCGCCAGCGGCACACCCAGCTCCACGCCCAGCTCGGCCAGCGCCTGGTGGTATGCGAGCGCATAGCGGGTCGCGTCCACCGGCCGGTCGAAGAGGAGGAGGAAGCCGTCGGTCTTGTCGATCTCCTGGCCCCCGTGCGCGCGGAGCAGGTCGCGGGCAAGCCGGTCGTGACGATTGAAGAGCTGCGCGGCGCGGGTATCGCCCAGTGTCTCCACCAGTCGCGTGCTCTCGACGAGGTCCGTCATGAGCAGGGTGCGGATGGCGACGCTCGGCTGGGAGGCAACGGACAGCGCCCGGCTCACCTCGCGGGCGCTCGCGAAGCGGGCCTGCGGGGCGCGCTCGAGGCAGCAGAGGATGGTCTCGCGCCATCCCGGGTCCATCCCCGCGAGCCGGGGGACCAGGGCTTCGTCGAGCACCGCCGGAGAGGGCCGCTCGCCCGTCACCAGCTCCAGGAGGACGGCGCCGAGTGCCCAGAGGTCGGAGCGGGGCGTCGCCGGTCCGCCCACGCGCTGCTCGGGGGCGGGGTGGGGCAGCTCGGCCGCGGAGGGTTCACGGCCCAGCTCGAAACCCGTCACCATGGCGCGGAGGCCAGCCCCGCCGGGCACCAGCACCACGCGGGAGCTCGAGAGCGCCCGGTGCACCAGCCCCGCGTTGTGGGCCGCCGCCAGTGCTTCGGCGAGCTGGTTGGCCAGCGCCAGGG
>NZ_DASVSO010000281.1:0-5947 GCF_036388035.1 Archangium sp. | reverse complement strand
GGCACCAGGCGCAGGAGGAGCACCGTCGCCTCCAGCACCGGCTCGTGCAGATCCGCAGGGATCAAGAGGCCACCTCCGCCGCGCGCAACGCCGGCAGCCGCATGAAGGACAAGTACGACAGCGACGCGCGCACCCTGGGAGCCAAGAACCTCGTGAGCTGGGCGGACGCCCAGCTCGGCCGCCGCGTGACCACCACCCGCCGCGAGGTCGAGCGCGCCGCCTCCACCGTGGAGTCCCTCGAGGTGGAGAAGGCGCTCGGTCGCTCCATCTTCGTCGACTATGTGCGGCCCCCCCACCCGCTGCTCTTCAGCGTCGACCTGCCCGGGCTGCACGCGGGCGAGGTGGAGCTGTTCGAGCGGTTGCGGCTCGACGTGCAGCGGGAGGATCGCATCCGCATCGAGGGCCCCAACGGCGCCGGGAAGAGCACCCTGCTGCGAGCCCTGCTCGCGCATGCGCGCGTGCCCCTGGAGCGTGTGCTGTACCTGCCGCAGGACCTGAGCACGGAGGAGGCCGAGGAGGTGCTCGACTCGGTGCGCGAGCTGCCCCCCACGGAGAAGGGCAGCGTGCTGTCCCTGGTCGCCGCGCTCGGGGTGGATCCGGATCGCCTGCTGGCGTCGGAGCAGCCCTCCCCCGGCGAGGCGCGCAAGCTGCTCATCGCGCGGGGGCTCGGGCAGCATGCGTGGGCGCTGGTGCTCGACGAGCCCACCAACCACCTGGACCTGCCGTCCATCGAGCGACTGGAGGCGGCCCTGCGCGAGTACCCGGGAGCCCTGCTGCTGGTGACGCATGACGCACACTTCGCGCGGCGGTGCACGTCCCTGCGCTGGCGGGTCCAGGAGCGGCGCGTGGACGTCGCCTCGGACTGAGCCGGGAGCGGCGGGCGAAAAACCGGAGGCAGAGGGTTGATTCCCGAACTTTTCTGCTCCATGACTCCGCGCCATTCGGCGGTCAGGGAGGCCCCCCCTCCTCGACCGCCGAGCTCTTCCACCTCCGCGAGTCTCCCGTGCTTCCCGCCCACACCCTCCTCTCCACCTTCCTGATGTTCCAGGCGCCCGCCCCCGCGCAGGCCTCCACGCCCGAGCAGGCCACCTCCGCCGAGCGCGCCGCCGCCGCCGCCGAGCGCGCCGCCGAGGCCGCCCAGCGCTCCGCCGAGGCCAACGCCCGCATGGCGGAGGCCATCGAGCAGCTCGCCCAGGGCATCGCGCGCTCGGTGCAACCCGCCGAGCAGCCCGGCGTGGAAAAGAAGGAGACCGCGACCGAGAGGAAGGAAGAGGCCAGGAAGGACGTCTGGGACGTGACGGTCGGCCTGGGCCTCATCTTCATCTCCGGCAATGCCTCCACCATCACGTTCAACGGCCTGGCCGCGGCGGAGAGCAAGACGGAGCACTGGATCTACGCCGTCAAGGCCACGGGCATTTACGGCCAGAGCCGCCCCCCCGAGACGACGGAGGAGCAGACGGAGTCGCAGGTGGTGGCGCTCAACGCGGCCCTGCAGCTGCGCGGGGATCGCCGCTTCAGCGAGAAGATCAGCGGCTACCTGCTGGGCGGCGTGGAGACGGACCACGTGAAGAGCGTGGAGGTGCGCGGCATCGGCGAGGCGGGTGTCGGCATCATCTGGTGGGATGAGAAGAAGAAGGACGGCGGCGAGGCCTACCTGCGCACGGACCTCGCCTTCCGCTACGCCCGCGAGACGCGCTTCCAGTACTACCCCTCGCGCATGGATCTGCCGGACGTGTCCCTCGGCGGTCCCCGCTTCGGCGTGGCCTTCCGCTACTCCCTCACCAAGGACGTCGCCTTCGTGGAGGAGGTGAGCGTGCTGCCCAGCCTCATCGAGGGCTCGCGCCTGCTCCTCGCCAACCAGACGCAGCTCAACGTGAAGCTCACCAAGGCGCTGGCCATCAACACCACCTTCCTCCTGCAGTACGACAGCGAGCCGGCCGAGGGGAAGGTGCCCACCGACACCTCGCTCGCCGCGAGCGTCGCGGTGTCCTTCTAGGACCGAGCGTACGCCCGCCGGGCTCGTGAGCAGGCGGGAGAGCGCGGCGGCGCGCGTCCCCGTGCCGCGTGGATAGCTTGGGCAGAGGTGCGAGGAGGCACCCTGCCCCATGAGACAAGTCACGCTTTATACGAAGACGTACTGCGCCTATTCCAAACGAGCCAAGGCACTCCTGTCTGAACAGGGCGTGGAGTTCGAGGACATCGACGTGACGGAGGACGAGGCCCGCTTCGCCGAGATGGTGGAGCGCACGGGGGGCGGCACGACGGTGCCCCAGATCTTCATCGCCGGGCGGCACGTGGGCGGCTTCACCGAGCTGGCCGAGCTCCACGAACGCGGCGAGCTGGATGCGCTCCGGGGCTCCGAGAACACGGCCTCCAGCCCCGCCTGAGCCCTCAGCCCTCGCTGCCCCGGTACCACGCCACCAGCTTCGCCAGCCCCTGCTCCAACGGCACCGAGGGACGGAAACCCGTCTCTCGCTCCAGCGCCGTCACGTCCGCGCACGTCACCTCCAGCTCCCCCGACAGCCCGGACCGCAGCTCCACCCAGGCCTTCATCCCGAGCTGCTCCTCCAGCAGGTCCACGAAGCGCGCCATCGACACCGGCGCGCCCCGGCCCACGTTCAGCACCCGGTAGGGGGACGTGTCCGCGGGCGGCTTGTCCAGCAACCGCACCAGCGCCTCCACCACGTCATCCACGTAGGTGAAGTCCCGCTGCATCTTCCCCTCGCCGTTCAGCACGATGGAGCGGCCCTCCTGCATCGCCCGGAGGAACAGCATCGGCGCCATGTCCGGCCGGCCCCAGGGGCCGTACACCGTGAACAGCCGCAGCCCCGTCACCGGCAGCCCGTACTGGTGGCTGTAGACGTGCGCCATCATCTCGTCCGCGCGCTTCGTCGCCGCGTAGAGGCTCACCGGGCGATCCGCGGGCGCCTGCTCCGAGAAGGGCACCGGCGTGCCCGCCCCGTACACCGAGCTCGACGAGGCGAACACCAGGTGCTCCACCCCCACCTGCCGGCAGAGCTCCAACACCTGAAGGAAGCCCGTGACGTTCGTCTCCGTGTAGTCCTGGGCCTCCGACGCCAGCGAGCGCACGCCCACCCGCGCCGCCAGGTGCACCACGCGCTCGGGCTTCGCTCCATCGAAGAGCTCCCGACAGGCCTTCACGTCGCGGATGTCCATCCGGTGGAAACCGAAGTTCGGCGCCGCCTTCAGCCGCGACAGCCGCGTTGCCTTCAGCGTCACGTCTCCCGACGTGTCCAGGTTGTCCAACCCGATGACGGTGTCCCCACGCGCGAGCAGTCGCTCACAGACGTGATACCCGATGAAGCCCGCCGCGCCCGTCACGAGCACCTTCATGACTCACTCCCATCGCGGATGAGACGCGTGGGGAGGAACACCCTCGCCCCACGCCCCTCTCCAAAGCAGGGGGGGACATAACAAAGAGTCCCTCAGTCCTCGATCTGCGTTTCCAGGAAGGGCCGCTGACGGTCGCGCCAGTCCCTGGAACTCGCGCCTTCCGAGATCAACCGACCCACGAAGAGCCCCGCCGCGCACGCGTGGTGCACGTTGTCGTGGACGAACAGTGCGCTCCGCCCCACCGGGTAGAGGCCCTCCACCCCACTCAATTCGTTCAACGCGCGATCCCGCACCGCGTCGAAGCCCTTGCGGTACAGCGGATAGGCCGTCGCCATGCGCCGCACCCGCGCCCCGAGGATCTCCACGCCCGCGAGCCCCGTTCGCTCCAGCGCCGGACGCACCCGCTCCGTGAGCTCCTCCGGCGACGCGCGCCAGATGGCATCTCCCACCGCGCACGGCAGATCGAAGCCCACCACCGTGCGCCCCGCTGGGCCCTCACCCCCCGAGAAGTTCTTGGCCTCGAAGAGCCGGTTCGCCGGGAGGCGCTCGTCCGCGAAGTAGTGCACGTCCTGCGAGGTGCCCCTGTCCCGCGCGAGTTCCAGGTACAGCAGTGTCAGCGCGCGGTAGCTCAGGCCCTCGGCGGCCTCGGGTCGCCCCGTCCACTCGCACAGCAGCGGCAGCGGCACCGTCGCCACCACCGACTCGGCCGGCAGCTCGCGCCCCTCCACCACCACGGCCCTCACCCGCCCCTGCTCCAGCACCAGCCCCTCGGCCGCCACTCCGCAGCGCACCTCGCCGCCAGCCCGCCGCAGGTTCTCCGCCAGGCCCTCCGCCAGCGCTCCGAAGCCGCCCTCCGGGTAGAAGTAGCGCCGCCCCGCCGACGAGCCTCCGCGCCCGAGCGCCGCGCGCACCATCGCCAGCGGGCCTCCCTTCTGCACCCGCGCCCGGCCGAGCGAGGCGTCCAGTTCCTCCGGTGGCAGGCCCCACACCTTCCGCGCCGCCGGCTCGTACAGCACCCGCGCCGCGTGCCGCCCCAACCGCCTCGCCGCCTCCGCGCCGAAGTGGCCGCCCTCCGGCGGACGGAGCTGCGCCGCCACCGCCGACAGCCCGTGCCTCACCACCTCGACGAGCCCCAACCCTCGGGCAATGCCCAGGAGCGACAGCGGGTACGGCAGCCTGCGCCCCCCCACGTGCACCATGCCGCTGCGCGCGCGCACCCGGAGCGTGCCGCCCAGGGCCGCCCGGTAGAGCTCCAGCACCTCGGGCCCCGCCGCGTGGTGCAGCCGGTGCGGGCCGTAGTCCACCTTGAAGCCCGCGAAGTCGAACGAGCCCGAGAGTCCGCCCACCTGCGCGGACGCCTCGAGCACCACCACCCGCCTGCCGGCCTGGACGAGCGCATGCGCCGCGGCCAGTCCCGAGGGCCCCGCGCCAATGACCACCGTCGCGCTCACCCCGCGCTCCCCACCGCTGGCAGCTTCAGTGACACGAGCGCCCTCGGCGCCCGGCCCGCGCGCAGCCAGCCGATGCCTCGCGCCACCGTGCGCCCCATCAGCCATGTGTCCCGCACCGGCCGCCACTTCGAGCGGCCCACGCGCGCGTGGTAGGCGATGGGCAGGAAGACGATGGGGTCCCCCGCCGCCGCCAGCGCCAGCGTCAGCGTCGTGGTGAGCGAGAAGCGATCCGGCAGCACCGGCGCGAGCGACAGCAGGTCCGCCGTGCGCAGCACCCGCAGGCCCGAGTTGAGATCCGGCGCCTCGAAGCCGCCCACCCAGCGCACCGCTCCCCGGAAGAGCGCCTTCACCGCCGAGCGCGCGAAGGGCTCCGAGTCCCCGAGCTTCGGGCGGGCGCCAATCGCCTGCCGGGCGCCGCCTCGTACCGCCGCCACCAGCGCGGGCAGCGCCGACTCCGGGTACGTCCCATCCGCGTCGATGAGCGCCAGCAGCGAGCCTCGCGCCTGGACGGCTCCGGCCTTGATCGCCGCGCCGTAGCCCACGCCCGTCAGCGTGAGCACCCGCGCCCCGGCCTCTCGCGCCACCGCGCCCGTGCCGTCCCGCGAGCCATCGTCCACCACGAGGATCTCATGCGACTCCCCCGCCAACGCCACACCCACCCGCCGCACCACCTCGGCGATGGCACCCACCTCGTCGCGAGCGGGGATGATGACGCTGATCATCCCGCCGCCGCCTCCGAGGCCGGCATCGGCCGCCACATCTCCCACAGCGGCCACAGCAGCATCGGCAACCAGCCCACCGTCGCCCCCACCACCGACACCGGCATCAGCCAGCCCCACTGCGGCCCCACGAAGCGCACCAGCAGCGGGGCCAGCAGGTGGACGAACGTGGTCACCGAGGCCAGGGTGATGACGCCCACCTTCAGCCGCGTGGACAGTGCCGTCAGCATGAACAGGTGCCCCACGATGAGCAGCACCACCGGCACGGTGAAGAGGTGGAAGTGGAACGTCTCCATCACCTGTCGCGCGGGCTTCTCCAGCCGCATGGGCGCGGCGGCCGGTGCCTCTCCAGGCAGCTCCAACGCCGGGCCCTCCGCGGGCAGCTCCAACGCCGGGCCTCCCGCCGCCTCCTCCGCCGGAGCG
>NZ_DASVSO010000280.1:0-16395 GCF_036388035.1 Archangium sp. | reverse complement strand
CAGCTCCTCGCCGCCATCGAGCGCGTGGTGAACGCCGAGGCCACGGCGGCCGGCGCGCCCCGGAAGCCGGAGATCGCCCTCACCGAGGGCACGCCCGCCACCTACAACGACCCGGCGCTGACGAAGCGGCTGATCGGCGCCGTCTCGCGGACGCTCGGCGCGGAGAACGTTCGCGAGGCCCAGCCCGTCATGGGGGGCGAGGACTTCTCCGAGTACGGCCTCGCGGGAGTCCCGGCGGTGATGCTCTGGGTGGGCACCGTCGAGCCGAAGCGGCTCGCGGAGGCCCGGGCGGCGGGCGAGACACTTCCGTCCCTCCACTCCGCCCTCTTCGCTCCAGACCGGGAGCGGACGCTCCGCACCGGCGTCACCACGCTGACCACGTCCGCCCTGGAGTTGCTGGGCAAGCCCTAGCCCCTCTATTCGCGGTGGATCCGCCCCATGCGCCCACTCTGGTAGTCCTCGAAGGCCTGGAGGATCTCCGCCTGCGTGTTCATCACGAAGGGCCCGTAGCGCACCACCGGCTCACGCAGGGGCACTCCGGAGAGGAGCAGGAACTTGAGGGGGGTGTTCCCCGTGGCGGTCATCACCACCGAGTCCGCGTCGTTGGCGAACAGCACCGCCTGCCCATCCACCGCACGCTCCCCCTGGGGGCCGAAGGTCCCCTCGCCTCCGAAGACGTAGGCGAAGGCGTTGTGGTCCCGAGGCACCGGCTGCTCGAAGCGCGCACCCGGCTTCAGGGTGAAGTGCAGGTACTGGATGGGCGTGCGCGTGTCGATGACCGCCCGCGCCCCGAGTGACTCGCCCGCGATGACCTTCACCCGCACCGCCCCATCCGGCGTCGAGGCCACCGGGATGCGCGCGGCGGGAATCTCCTGGTAGCGCGGCGCCATCAGCTTGTCGCGTCGCGGCAGGTTGACCCAGATCTGGAAGCCGTGCATGCGCCCGCCCTGGAGGGAGAGCTCGCGCGACGGCATCTCCGAGTGGATCACGCCCGCCCCCGCCGTCATCCACTGCACGTCCCCAGGGCCCAGCACGCCCGCGTGTCCCGCAGAGTCCTCGTGCTCGGTCTGACCCGCCAGGATGTAGCTGACCGTCTCGAAGCCACGGTGGGGATGATCGGGTGCCCCCTTCGCCTCACCCGGCGGCAGCTCCACTGGCCCCAGCTCGTCCACGAGAAGGAACGGATCGAAGTGACTGAAGCCCGGGATGGGAAAGGGCCGGCGCACCACGAAGCCGGCACCCTCCAGGGTGCTCACGGAGTCCACCACCTTCAATACGGAACGCGTGCTCATGACCTACCTCCATCGATTCTGGATTCTGGAACGAATCCTTCGTACTGGAAGTAAATGCACGAGAAGGATTTGCGTTGCGGGACCGCGAGCGGCTTACCCGCGGGACAGCGAGAGCCCCAGCTTCTTGCAGAGCGCACCCAGCTGCTCCTGCTCCTCGGCGGAGAGGACGCCCATCAGCGCCGCGATGTGGGAGGCATGGGCCGGAAACACCTTCTCGATGACGCGCTGGCCCTCGCGGGAGAGGCTCACCACCACCACCCGGCGATCCTCCTGGCTCCGTTCGCGCGCGATCCAGCCGTTGCGCTCCAGGTTGTCCAGGAGGGCCGTCATGTTGGGGTTGCTGCGCAGCAGCTTGCGGCCCAGCTCTCCCTGACTCATCGGCCCCAGGTGCAGCAGGGCCTCCAGCACCGCGAGCTGGGACGGCGTGATCTCGTAGCTGGCGAGGTGTCGCTGGAGCTCGCCGCCCAGCGTCTCCATCGCCCGGGTCAGCTTGATGAACGTGTTGAGCGCTCGGGTCTCGCGCGCACTGCCTTTGTGACGAGTCGGCATCGTTCAAGCTCGAAAGGTTCGTCCTGGAGAAGCTTCAACCCGAAAGGTTCTTACTGGAAATAACCTGGGTCCCCGGCCGCCGCAATCCCCTCACCCGCTTCCGCCCCTCATGCGCGCCTGCCTCGGAGGCCAGTGGGTGAAGCTCGTCCGCTCGCCGAGCATACAGGGCTGCGAAGGGCATGTCCCGCGCGGCTCGGGTCCCGTGGACGATGGAGCGGACACGGCGATACGCTCGACGCAGTCATGCGGTCCGTGCTTCTTGCCTTGTTGTTTCTTCTCCCAGCCCTGGCTTCCGCCACGGACGTGAAGGGGACGCTGTCCGTCCCTACCGTCTGGACGAGGAGCGGCAGCCCCTACGTCCTCAAGGGCGATGTCACCGTGGCCTGGGGCACCCGGCTCACCATCGAGCCCGGCGTCCAGGTCATCGCCTCCACGGAGGACGCGCTCCGCACTGGCGTGGACCCGCGGCGCGTGGAGCTGATCGTCGATGGGACGCTCGTGGTGCGCGGCACCCGGGAGCGCCCCGTGGAGCTCACCTCCCGCGGTGGCGACGACGCCTGGTACGGCATCCGGGTGCGGGGTGGCAGGGGCACGGTGATCGACGGAGCCATCATCACCCAGGCCCGGCAGGGCATCTCGTTGGGCATGAGCGCCGTGGTGAGGAACACCTCGGTGAGCGCCACCGCGCGGGACTGCCTCCACGTGGCCTGGGGCAACGCCGCGCTCGCGGACAACCAGCTGCGCGGGTGTGGCACGAGCGGCTCGTCCATGGCCCGGGGACAGGTCCTGGACAGCGTCACGCGGCCCGACGCCTCCTCCTTCCGGCACGTCGCGCTGGGCGAAGCCAAGGTGCGGGGCCGAGCCGTCTTCGCCATCGCCCCGCGCAACACCCGGGGCGGCGCGGCCGTCGCCCACGCGCCCTGGCGCCCCCACCGGCGCCCCGCCAGCATCTCCTCCAGCGGGAGTGTCGCCCTTCCGCCTCCCGGCAACCTCCAGCTCCCTCTCGTCCTGGAGAGGCACCCCTCCGCGATGCGGCCCGTCCTCCCAGCGCATCCAGCCCTGGCGGCCATTCCCTTGATGGGTCTCGCCGAAACGCCTCCCCGCCCCGCCCCCACGGCGATGGCGAGCGAGAAGCCCCGGCCAGCAAACGCAGGAAACGCGAGAGCCATGTCTATCGACTGGGGCCCTCGCGCAACCGGATGTGACTGGACGCACGGGCCCGCTCCAGGAGTGCCGCCTCCGGACAGCGCCTCGACATGCGGTGCTCCACCACGGGCCTGGCCTTCCTCGAGAACGGACGCGTCCTCGGGTTGACCGCCCCGCCTCTCGGCAGGCCTCCCGTGCCTTCAGCCGATCGAGGGCTTCTCCCACCCTCGAGGGCAGGAGGGCTCCCGCTTGTCACAAATGCTCCAGCCGCGCATCCGTAAGAGGAGGGACACATCCGTCCTGCGCGAGGGGAGCACGCCATGGCACGAGTGGATTGGCAGGTGGCATTTCCCACCCTGACCCCGGCGCAGATCAGCCGGCTGCATCACTATGGCCAGGAGCGGCCGACCCGCGAGGGAGACCTCCTCTTCCGCGAGGGGGACCCGCACTACGACTTCTTCGTCATCCTCGATGGCGAGGTGGAGATCCTCGACCACCCGGGCCCGTCTCCCCGCGTGCTGGCGAGGCATGGAGCCGGGCGCTTCCTGGGTGAGGTCAACATGTTCACCGGCCAGCGCGTCTACCTCACCGGGCGGGTGAGCAAGGCGGGGCGTGTGCTGGCCATCCCTCCCGCGCGGCTGCGAGAGATCGTCGCCATGCTGCCGGACCTGAGCGAGCTCATCGTCAACGCCTTCCTCATGCGGCGGCTCATCCTGCTGGGAGGCCCCGCCACGGAGATGCTCCGCATCATCGGCTCGCGGTACTCGCGCGACACCCTGCGGCTGCGCGAGTTCGCCGTCGCCAACCGCCTGCCCCACATCTGGATGGACCTGGAGGCCGACCCGCACGCCGAGGCCATGCTGCGCGAGCTGGGCATCCGGCCCGAGGAGACGCCCATCGTCGTCTGGCAGGGGCGCGAGGTGCGGCGCAACCCGAGCAGCGCGGAGCTGGTGGAGCTGGTGGGGCTCGACGCGGGGCGGGGCACCGGGGAGCTGCTGGACCTGGTGGTGGTGGGCGCGGGCCCGGCGGGACTGGCCGCCGCCCTCTATGGCGCCTCGGAGGGGCTGCGCACGGTGGCGGTGGAGGCCCTGGCCGTGGGGGGACAGGCCAGCACCTCGTCGAAGATCGAGAACTACCTGGGCTTCCCCGCGGGCATCTCCGGGGCGGAGCTGGCCGCCCGCGCCCGGCTCCAGGCCGAGAAGTTCGGCGCCTACATCAGCATGCCCTCCGAGGCCGTGAAGCTGCACTGCGAGGGCGACGCGTACGTGGTGGAGCTGGCCGATGGCAGCCGGCTCACCACCCACAGCGTCATCATCGCCACCGGGGCGAGCTATCGGAGGCTCCCGGTGCCCCGGATGCGGGAGATGGAGGGCGCGGGCGTCTACTACTCGGCGACGGAGACGGAGGCCCTCCTGTGTCGCGGAGACGCCGTGGCCATCGTGGGCGGAGGCAACTCGGCGGGCCAGGCGGCCGTCTTCATGGCCGAGGAGGCCCGGCGCGTCTACGTGATCATCCGCGGGGGAGACCTGGGCAAGAGCATGTCGCGCTACCTCGTGGCGCGCATCGAGAACACGCGCAACATCGAGGTGGTGACCCAGACGGAGATCGCGGAGCTGCTGGGCCCCAGCCACCTCACGGGCCTCCGGGTCCGGAACAAACAGACGGGTGAGATGCGGGAGTTGGCCGTCCGCGCGCTCTTCGTCTTCACCGGCGCCGATCCCCACACGGAGTGGCTGCGCGGCACGCTGGCGATGGACGACCACGGCTTCATCCTCACCGGGCCCGCCCTGCCGCATACCCAGGACAGGGCCCAGGGGTGGGTGCTGGACACGCGCAGCCCCCACCTGCTGGAGACGTCCCTGCCCGGCGTCTTCGCGACGGGAGACGTGCGCAGCGGCTCCACCAAGCGGGTGGCCAGCGCCGTGGGCGAGGGCTCCATCGCCGTGCGCATGGTGCACGACTACCTGGCCCAGGGGCCCAGTCCCCGTCCCGCCCCCGAAGCGGGGACCCGGGAAGAGCACGCGCCCTCGCACTGAAGAGAGGACTTGGGAGGCCTGCCCGGGCGGCGGGCTCCCAAGCAGGCCATGGGCCGCGGACAGGGGCCGTCCAACCCACCAGAATCCCTGGCGCCCGCCCCCCTCCCTGACGGAGGGTGACAACTTTCGTACGCGAGGGGACCCATCTCGTCGTTCGCTCCCCCTGGGAGACGGCATCCGTGGGAGCTGGCCCTTACACTTGAGGGCATGGACTCGAGAGTGCTTCCCCCCAACTCGCGCCTGTGTATCGGCCTGCTGTCGGGCACCAGCGTGGACGCGGTGGAGGCGGTGCTGTGCCGCATCGCGGGCACCGGCCCCGAGGTCCGCATCACCCTCCTGGCCCACGTCTCCCGGCCCTTCGCGCCCGAGTTCACCCAGCGGGTGCTGAGCGCCAACGACGCCCGCTCGCTGTGCGAGCTCAACTTCGCCCTCGGCGAGCACTTCGCCCAGGCCGCGCTGGAGGTCATCTCCCGGGCGGGCCACCGCCCCGAGGACGTGGACGTCATCGGCTCGCACGGGCAGACGGTGGCCCACCTCCCGGCGAGCCTGTCCGAGACGCCCTCCACGCTTCAGCTCGGCGAGGCCTCCGTCATCGCCGAGCGCACCGGCATCCCCGTCGTCAGTGATTTCCGCACGCGGGACGTGGCCGCGGGGGGCCAGGGCGCGCCGCTGGTGCCCTACCTGGACTGGGCCCTCTTCCGGAAGCCCGGGGTGACGCGGGCGCTGCAGAACCTCGGGGGCATTGGCAACGTGAGCGTGGTGGGCGACCGGCTGGAGGACACCGTCGCCTTCGACACCGGGCCGGGCAACATGGTGCTGGACGGGCTGGCCCGGCTCACCACCCAGGGCCGGCTCCAGTGCGACCTGGACGGCACCCTCTCGCGCCAGGGCCGGGTGATTCCGGAGCTCCTCGAGGAGCTGCTCGCGCACCCCTTCCTCGCCCTGCCCCCGCCCCGCAGCGCCGGCCGCGAGGGCTTCGGCGACGCGCTGGTGGCCCGGCTGTGGGAGCGCCACGGATCGCGCCCCTATGACTTGATGGCCACGGCGGCCGCCTTCACCGTGGAGGCCACGGCCCGCGCCTACGAGCAGTGGCTCCTGCCGCGCTTCCGCCTGGAGGCGGTGTACGTCTCCGGCGGCGGCACCCGCAACCCGGTGCTGATGGAGCGCCTGGCGGAGCGGCTCGCCCCCCTCCCCGTCCACACCCTGGACGTGCTGGGAATGCCGGAGGGGGCCAAGGAGGCCGTCTGCTTCGCCCTCCTGGCGAACGAGCACCTCTCCGGCACTCCGTCGAATGTGCCATCGGCAACTGGCGCGAGGCGGCGAGTCGTTCTAGGTAAGCTGACACCGTGAGCAGCGTGAACCTGGTGGCCCGCGAAGTGGCCGTGAAGATCGTCTTCTACGGACCGGGTCTGTCCGGAAAGACGACGTCCCTTCGTAAAGTCTATGAGACCGTGCGCCCCGCGCACCGCGGCGAGATGATGTCCATCGCCACCGAGGGAGACCGGACGCTCTTCTTCGACTTCCTCCCCGTGAAGGTCGAGCGGGTGAACGACTGCACCGTGCGGCTCGCGCTGTACACGGTGCCCGGTCAGGTCTTCTACAACGCCACCCGCAAGCTGGTGCTCCAGGGCGCCGATGGCGTGGTGTTCGTGGCGGACTCGCAGCCGGAGATGATGGACGCCAACCGCGAGTCGCTGGCCAACCTGGAGGAGAACCTGCTCGAGCAGGGCGTCCGGTTGGAGCGCTTCCCGCTGGTGTTCCAGTGGAACAAGCGCGACCTCCCCAAGGCCCTGCCCGTGGCGGACCTGCGCGCCGCGCTCAACCCGCGCAACGTCCCCGACTTCGAGACCGAGGCCCTCAGCGGCCACGGCGTGCTCGATGCCCTCAAGGCCATCACCCGGCTCGTCATCCAGGACCTGCGCGTCAAGCGCATCGTCCCCCCGCCCCGCCCGGCCACCCCGGCGTTGCCCTCGCTGGGTGCCCCCAAGGGCCCGGGCGGGCTGGAGGCCCAGCTCACCCAGCTCGCGGGGAGGACGCCCGCCATCTCCACTCCGGCCCCGGCGACGGCCCCGGCCGCGACCACGCCCCCCGCCATGATGCCGCAGCGCCCCTCCCGCAGCATGCCGGCCGTCGCGCCCCAGGTGGCTCCCGCCGTCGCGCCCCCGGGCCTCACCGGCCAGCGGCCCCTCGGGCCCGCCAGCGCGCTCGCGCCCTCGGACCTGTTCGACCACGCCCGGGCCGCCGAGGGGGCCTTCTCCTCCGGAGATTACGGGACGTGCATCCAGGCCTGCCTCGATGCCGCCCGGCGCGGGCTCGCCCTGGCCGGTGAGGGACCGCTGGGAGCCCAGGCGTACCTCCTCCAGGTGGATGGGGGCGATCTGCTCAAGCTGCAGACGCTCGCGGCGCGCTCCAGCAACCGGGTGGATGACGCGGCGTTCGCGCTCTACGTGGTGATGCAGATCTTCACCCGGCTCCACGCGGCCGGGCTGCCCACGCCCGCGTCGGAGTAGCTCAGCGCAGCTGCAGCAGGCCCATCCGTGCCAGCTTGGCCAGGGTCTTCAGGGTGTCCAGCTCGCGCGCCGAGCTGGCCAGCACCAGCGTGGACACATCCCAGGTGCCGTTGATGTTGCCCACCACCTGCCGCTCCTCGGGCTTGAGGAGCGACTGTGCCTCCGGGTCCGGCACCAGCACCGGCACCGACAGCGGGGGCAGCTCCGCGTAGAGCGCCGCCACGTGCTCGCTCTGCACCATCCGCGCGAACTCACGCACCCGTCGGTCCGCCGGATCGCTCGCCAGCAGTGAGGAGCACACCAGCTCCGCCGCGTCGTACTGGCCCTCGCGCACCAGCACCGCGCCCTTCTCGAGCATGTCCGTCACGGGGTCCACCACCACCTCTGGCGCCCCCTCCACCTCCACGTGCCTGGCCCGCAGCAGCTCGAAGACGCGGCGCGTGGTGGCCGAGCGCGACATCCCCAGCGACAGCCGCAGCCGCCCCAGGTTCTGCCCGCCCGCGCACAGCGTCAGCAGGATGCGGTGCATCAGCGGCTGGCGCGGGCTCGGCTGCACGCGCGCGCGCACCGTCAGCGCATCCCCCGGCAGGGCCCGGTCCACGTCCGGCTGCTCATCCACCCAGCGCAGCGACTCGAAGAGCAGCTCCCGGAGGCTCATCTCGCAGGGCGCCCACTCCTCGCCTCCGCGGTCCAGGTCCTCCGTCCAGTGGAAGGCGCCGTGGCCCCCGCGCGTCTGGTCCACCATCGAGCCGAACAGCTCCTCGCGCACCAGCTCGCGCACGTGCTTCGGGTCCACCTTGTGGGCGCGGAAGAGGGACTCCAGCTCCTCGCCCCCCGGCGGCAGCGCCTTGAAGGCCGCCATCACCCCCGCCGCATCCGCCAGCCGCGACAGCGACAGCACCCGCGCCGTCCGCCCCCACAGCCCCTCGTGGGCCATGGCCAGCACCTGTCCCGAGAGCAGGAAGAGCTTGCGCTCCCCTCCCTCCCAGGAGAGGAGCTGGAGCGTCCCCGTCTTCCGGGAGCTATCCAACCACTGGAGGAGTTCGGGCAGGGGGAAGCTGGAGAAATCGCCGTGGAGGGCCATGGGTGTCTCCCATCGAGGATACAGTCGGGCCCCATGCGCGTCGCGGTCCTCTTCATCGATGGGGTGGGCATCGGACGAAACGACCCGGAGGAGAATCCCCTCGCCGGGCGGGACTATCTCGTGTCCCACTTCCAGGACACTCCCGGCCGCGCGCTCCCCGAGGGCGGCCGGTGTTTCCCGGTGGACCCCACCTTCGGCGTCGCCGGGCGTCCGCAGTCCGCCTCCAACCAGACGGCCATCCTCACCGGCCAGCCCGCCCCCGTCCTCATCGGCCGGCACGTACTGGGCTACCCGGACAAGCCCCTGCGCGAGCTCCTCGCGCGGCACTCCATCATCAAGCGGCTGGTGGCCGCGGGCCGCAGTGCCACCTTCGCCAACAGCTACCCCGTGGCCTACCTGGACGCGCTGAAGTTGCACCGGCGCCCCTCCACCAGCGGCCCCGAGTTCACCCTCTCCCCCGCCGCCCTGCGGCGCCTGAAGGCCTCGGCCACCACCCTGGCCTTCGCCGCCGGCGACGTCGCCCTGCGCACCTTCGAGGACGCCCAGGCCGGCCTGGGCCTCACCCATGACATCACCGGCGAGCGGGCGCGAGCCCGGGGCATGTCCGCCGTCCCCCAGCGCACCCCGGCCGAGGCCGCCGACGTCTTCTGGCGGGTGGCCGGCGAGGCGGACTTCACCTTCTTCGAGCACTACCTGGCCGACGAGGCCGGACACGCCCAGGACTTCGCCGCCGCCCGCGAGGCCCTGGACACCTTCGATGCCTTCGCCCGGGCCGTCATCGCCACCCGGCCGCCCGAGGCCCGGGTGCTGGTGTGCAGCGACCATGGGAACGTGGAGAACCTCACCACTCGTTCCCACACGCTGAACCCCGTGCCCGTGCTCTACTTTGGACCGCCGGCTCCGGAACTGGAGGCCCTGGCCACCGTGGCGGATGTGGGCCGTACGGTGCTCCGCTGGCTGGACGTAGAATGAGGACCGTGATGCGCAACGGCAGTGGGCAGGGTGGAGCGGGAGTGGTGGCCGTGCTGGCGCTGGCGCTCCTGTCGGGTTGTGCCACGCGGAGGAGGGCGGCGGAGCCGGCCCTGTCGGCCTCGGTGGAGCTCGCGCGCCCCTCCGGCCAGTTCCTCATCGAGTACGACCCCGCCGACGCCCGGGACGCCGCCCGCGTCCAACAGGCCGTGGAGCAGGCCCTGCCCCGGCTCGCGCGCTGGGGGGCGCTGAGGGAGACCGTCTCCATCAAGGTGATGCCCGACCACGAGTCCCTGGAGAACGCCGTCCAGCAGCGCGGCATGGGCTGGCTACGCGCCTGGGGCCGCTATGACGACGTGTTCGTCCAGGCCCCCTCCACCTGGGGCGTGGCCGGCGCCACCCAGCCTCAAATCAACGAGCTGCTCCTCCACGAGCTCACCCACAGCCTGATGTACCAGCTCGCGTCGGACCGGCTCGGCTGGTCGCGCAAGCAGATTCCCCTGTGGTTCCGCGAGGGCATGGCCTCGTACACCGCGGAGCAGTCCTACCGGTGGGTGTCGCTGGAGGAGATCGCCCGGCACTTCGAGCGCGTCCCCGACAGCGACCCCGTCCGCAGTCCGGGGGAGCTCTACCGCGACGACTCCAACTTCATCTACGGCGTGGCCCACCACGCCTTCTCCTTCCTCGTGCGACGCTACGGCGAGGACGCCGTGCGGGCGCTCCTGGGCGAGATGTACGAGGGCAAGAGCTTCCCGGAGGCCTTCCAGAGCGCCATCGGGGTGCCCCCGGACACCTTCGTGAGCGACTTCACCCGGTATGTGCGCTGGCGCGGGTTCCGCAGCGGGCGCACCCTGCCCCGGGCCAACGAGCCCCGTTGACGCACCGGGTCGCTCCGCCCCGCGCGAACAAACCGCGTCCGCCGGCCTGCCAGGTGGGCTCCCAAGCACCCCCCCTGACAGGGTGCCCACCCATTGGCTCCCGGACCCGCTTTTCTGTTACGACTGGCGCGAACATTCCCCACCCAGGTGCGCGCCCCCACGTGCACCGGGAGTGCGAGGAGACTGCACGATGAAGCTGCGCACGCTGGGCCTGACGGTACTCGGTGCCGTGGGGCTCTCCGCCCTGACGGCCTGCAAGAAGGACGAGGCCCCCGCCGCGACGGCGGCCGCGCCCGCGCCCGCCGTCAAGGCCGCCCCGCTGCCCGCCGATACGCCCCTGCCCCCGGAGGACACCGCCCCCGCCCAGGCCCCCCAGGGTGGAGGCACCGTCCGCGGCATCGTCACCTTCAAGGGCACGCCCCCGGCCTCCACCCCCATCGACCCGGGCACGGATCCCAACTGCGAGGGCATGGACCTGGTGGAGCAGCCCGTCCACGTGAAGGACGGCAAGCTGGCCAACGTGCTCGTGCGCGTGCAGGGCAACGTCCCTGGCCAGTCCACCCCTCCGCCGAGCTCCATGGTGGTGGTGGACCAGAATCGCTGCACCTACCTGCCGCGCGTGCAGGGCGCCGTCGTCGGCCAGCCGCTCGTGCTGATGAACAGCGACGGCACGCTGCACAACGTGCGGGGCATGGCCGGCAAGAAGCAGCTCTTCAACGTGACCCAGCCGCCCCTGAAGACGCGGGAGGCCCAGCCCCCCGCGGACGCGGAAGTCATCCGCCTCAAGTGCGACATCCACCCGTGGATGACGGCGTTCGTGGTGGTGAACCCCAACCCGTACTTCTCCACCTCCAGCGAGGACGGCGCCTTCACCCTCCAGGGCGTGCCGCCGGGCACGTACACCCTCGAGGCCTGGCACGAGACGCTCGGGACGAAGACGGCCCAGGTGACGGTGACGGAGGGCCAGGAGGCCCAGGTCTCGTTCGAGTTCGTCGCGGCCCGGTAGTCAACCCGCCCGCCCTCCCCAACCGAGGAGAGCGGGCGCGGGTGCCGCCTACTTCTTCTTGATGGTGAGCTTCGTCTCGGTGGCCTTGCTGCCACCCTCCGCCTTGACGGTGACGGCGCCCGCCTTGATGGCCGTCACCTTGCCGGTGGCGTCCACGGTGGCGATCTTCTCGTCGCTGGTGGAGTAGGTGAAGGACACGCCCTTGATGGCGGCCCCGTCGGTGCCCTTGGCCACCACGGCCAGCGCCGCGCTCTCCCCCACCTTCAGGGTGGCGGGCACGGTCTCGAAGGCCACGGTGTCCACCTCGGGCAGCTTCACGGTGACGTCGAAGGTCTGCGTCAGCTTGCCGGACGTCGCCTTCACGGTGGCGGTACCCGGGGCCACGGCCACCAGCCGGTTGCCCTCGAGCTGCACCACGCTGGCGTCGGCGAGGGAGTAGTCCAGCTTCGCCTCCTTCACGGGACGGCTCGCGTCGTCCTGCACCTCGCCCTCCACCGCCAGCTCCGAGCCGATGCCGGTGAGGGTGAAGGGCGCGCCCTTGATGAGGATGGCCGAGGGGATGATCACCTCCACGGGGGCCGCCGCGCTCTTCTCGTTGGCCTTCACGGTGATGGTGGCCGAGCCGCTCTTCACCGCCACCACCTTGCCGGCGGCATCCACGGTCGCGACCTTCTCGTCGCTGGAGGCGAACTCGAACTGCGCCTTCTCCACCGGCTCGCCGTCCGCGGTGAGCGCCTGGGCCGTCAGGGCGACCGTCTGGCCCGCCTCGGAGAGCGCCACCGTCGCCGGGCTCACCTCGATGCGCTCCACCTTCTTGCAAGCGGACACGGACAGGACGAGCGCCGCGGCCATCAGCGAATTGAACAGCTTCATGATGCGTGTGCCTCCCACTCGCCCTGGGGCGAGTGATTGATGTCGGAAGGGTGCGGAACTTGGAGTTCCAAGGACCCGGGCGATAAAACCCGTTAGGCCTCAGCAATTCGTGTTCCATTTCCGACACCCTCTGAAGGGCGTCGAAAGGTCGTGGAGAAAAGGGACGGTCAACGCCACGGGTTGTCCCTCTTCTCCCCAGGCCCCCACCGCGCTCGAAATCCGGGTACGGTGGAGCGCGCCAGCCTTTCCGCCCATGCATCGCGACATCAGAGCCGACGAGACACACGCCGGGTACGAGCCCCGGAGGGACGCACGGTGAAGGGGCTGTTCCTTCCGGTCCTCCTGTTGGGCCTCACGGTGTGGGCGGCGCCCCCCCGGGTGCCGGTGTGCGAGCCGCCCCGCGTCTCCATGTCGGAGGTGGAGCAGCCCTTCCCCGAGCAGGTGCAACGGGCCCTCGACGAGCTGGTGCGCGCCGAGCTCGCCCGGCAGCCGCACGCGGGCCTCGCGGTGGGCGTGCTGCGCGGCAACAGCCGCTGGGTGGGCGCCTACGGGCTGCGAGACGTGGAGCGGCGCCTGCCGGCGACCCCGCGCACCACCTGGCGGATGGCCTCCATCACCAAGTCCTTCACCGCCGTGGCCGTGATGCAGCTCGTGGAGCAGGGGCGACTGGAGCTCGACGCCGACATCCATTCGCTGGTGCCCTCCTGGCCGGAGAAGCGCTGGCCAGTGACGGTGCGGCAGCTCCTCGGGCACCTCGGGGGCGTGACGAACTACGGCCGCTTCGGCCCGAGCCATGACAGCGGCCTCGTCGACACGGCGGGCGCGCTCGCCCTCGTCGCGGGTTACGAGCTGGAGGCCGAGCCCGGCACCCGCTTCATCTACAGCACCTGGGCCTACAACCTGCTCGGCGCCGCCATCGAGGCCGTGTCGGGGCGGAGCTACGCGGACTACCTCCAGGCGCACGTCTTCGGCCCCTCGGGCATGGAGCACGCGGCGCTGGATGATCGCCGCACGCGCGACGAGCACCACGCGGCGGGCTACCGCGTTCGGGACGGGCAGCGGGTGCCCTCGCGCGTCATCAATGTGTCCGGCCGCTTCGCCGGAGGAGGCACGCGCGCCTCCATCGAGGACCTGCTCGGCTTCGCCCGGGCGCTGCTCGACTACCGGCTGGTGTCCCGCGAGGGCACGGGGCGGATGCAGACCTCGATGTGGACCCGGGACGGGAAGCTCACCGACTACGGCATGGGCTTCGCCACCTGGCCGCTCCGAGGCCACTATGTGGTGGCCCACTCGGGGGCCCAGCCAGAGACGTCGACGCTGCTGCTGCTGCTGCCCGGCGAGGGCGTGGCGATTACCCTCGCGAGCAACGTGGAGGGCCAGGCCGCCTCGCTGCGCCGCATCGCCTACGGCATCATCGAGCTGCTGCTCGAGAACGGCGGCGCCCGGGTGAGCGCGCGCCTGCGGGACTCGACGGACTCGGTGGTGAACGAGGGCCTGGGGCGCGTGTTCGGCTACGGGCTCGCCTACCACCAGTGGGCCACCCGCGGGCCGGGGACCCTGCCCGGCTCGGGCGAGCTGTCGGAGGCTTTCGAGCAGGTGACGCGACTGCTCGACCGGAGCGTCATCGCGAAGGCTCCGGGCGCGGCGCTCGAACGCATCCACGCCGCCCACGAGCCCCGCGCGGACTGGCTCTTCGTCCGCGTCGGAGCCCACATGGCCCGGACGCTGGAGGAGGCGCTGGGACCCGAGCGGCTGCGTGACTATTCCTCGCGCGGCGCGCTCGCCTTCTTCAATGACTACCTCGCCGTCTGCGAGTCGAAGGCCTGCCCCGAGCCGTTCCGCTTCAACGAGACGCTCCGTGCGGATCTGCGCCGCTTCACCGAGGGCGCGCCTCCCGCCCAGGCCGCTGGCCACGGCGGGTGAGGCATACGCCTGTCCCGGGCCACCGAGCACGGCGTGACGCCATGGCGGACCGCGCCGGGAGGTGCCGGGTTCCGCTATCATCCCCTCGCCCATGAGAACGACGCGTCGGCGATTCCTCATTGACTCGATGTTGGCGACGGTGGCCGTGGCGGCGGGATGCCGCTCCGGAACCGAGTCCGCGTCGCAGGCTCCCGCCTACCTCCCCACGTCCGACCGGACCGTGGTGCAGACGCTGCCGGGTATTCCGACGACCGACGGCGCTGGCGTGCAGTTGACGCGCGTCATCGGCCAGCCCGCGCTGCGCAACCTCGATCCGTTCTTGATGCTCGACCGCTTCCACTCGGACGACCCGAACGCCTACATCGCCGGCTTCCCGTCCCATCCGCACCGCGGGTTCGAGACCGTGACGGTGATGCTCGACGGCTCCATGCGGCATCGCGACAGCCGGGGGAACTCGGGCCTCATCCGGGGTGGCGGCTCGCAGTGGATGACGGCGGGACGCGGCATCATCCACTCCGAGATGCCGGAGCAGGAAGCGGGGCTGATGTCTGGCTTCCAGCTGTGGATCAACCTGCCGGCGAAGGAAAAGATGTGCCCCGCCTACTACCAGGACCTCGGGCCGGAGCGGCTCGCCGAGTCGAAGCTCTCGTCGGCGGGGAGTACGGTGCGAGTGATTGCTGGCACGCCGAACGGTCTCGCGGGTCCCGTGCGTGAGCGCCCGACGCAGCCGACCCTGCTGACCCTGACGCTGGAGGATGACCAGCCATTCGAGCTCGAGCTGCCGGGCGAGCACACGTCCTTCGCCTTCGTCTACAGCGGTGAGGTCGACCTCGGGCCGGAGGCGAAGACGAAGAAGGTGCGCGCGGGCCAGCTCGCCCTCTTCAGCCCCGGCAAGCGGCTCCGCCTTCGCGCGACGAACCAGCGCAGCGCGGTGCTCATCGCCGCGGCCAGGCCGCTTCGGGAGCCCATCGTCCAGCGCGGCCCCTTCGTCATGAACACCGAGGCGGAGATCCAGCGAGCCATCGCCGACTACCGGAACGGTGTACTCGACAAGGCGTGAGCCAGGACACGCGGGGCTCCGGCTGCTGGAGGCCTACGGCTTGTGAGCGGTGGCGGCCTTCGCGAACGCGTCGAAGGCGGAGATGACCTCGGGCGGGGCCTGTACCAGCTCGATGAGCACGCCCTCGCCGCCGAGCGGGAACTGCTCGTTGCCCTTCGGGTGGATGAACGTCACGTCGAAGCCCGCCGCGCCCTTGCGGATGCCACCGGGAGCGAAGCGCACGCCCTGCCCTTCCAGCCAGCTCACCGCGATGCGCAGGTCATCCACCCACAGGCCCAGGTGGTTGAGCGCGGGGTCATGCACGCGCGGCTTCCCGTTGGGGTCCACCGGCTGCATCAGGTCCACCTCCACGCGGAACGGCCCGGCTCCGGCCACGACGATGTCCTCGTCGACGTTCTCGCGCTCGCTGCGGTAGGTGCCGTGGGGCTCGAGGCCCAGCAGCTCGACCCACAGCTTGCGCAGGGGTCCCTTGTCGGCCCCGCCGATGGCCACTTGCTGGAGGCCCAGGATGCGAAACGGTCGTGTCGTCATGGCGGCGCACCGTCGCAGAGGGAGCGGGCCCCAGGCAAGGACCTCGGCCCGTCCGCTCAGAAGCCCGGTGGCACCCGGCCATGCAGACAGGTGATGGTGTTGGGCACGCGGGGCCCCGACCACAGCGCATGCCGCATGCCCGAGCGCGCCACGGGGGGCACCCCCTCCTCCACCGGCCAGTGCGGCTCCTCGCCGGGGCCCAGGCAGTGCAGCCCGCTCTGCCAGGGACCGATGACATAGGTGTGCCCCGCGGCGCGGCAGCCGAAGAACCGCGTCCAGGCCCGCGCGAAGGCGTGTCCCCGAGCCGTCCCGAAGGTCTCGCAGGTGCGAAACCACCACAGCGCACCACCCCCGGGTACGAGGCGCTCGCGCACCGCCACCAGGCGCTCCCGCCACGGGTGCTCCGGCTCGAGCGCCGAGACGTCCAAGGACACGCGGTTGATGAGCACGCGGCCCCAGTTCCCATGGCCCCAGAACTGGATCTCCGCGATGCGCTCGTGCTGGGAGCGGGCCAACAGCCAGTCGAGCGCCTCGGGCC
>NZ_DASVSO010000279.1:0-2855 GCF_036388035.1 Archangium sp. | reverse complement strand
CGCCGCCCGCTCACCCATGCGCTTGGATTTCGCTTCACTTCTGGCCACGGCCCGCCAAAACCCGACACGCCAAGCCCTCGGAAGTGCCGCGCCCGTGCAGACGCACTGGAATGCTCCTTCCAGACTTCAGGCCCCAGCATGAAGCGCTTGCCTCCGAGAGCCGGGACGTGACCGAGTGCCCCGCGCGGGAGTCCTTGCGCAGGAGGTTCGACATGAAACGATTCTTGGGAGTGCTGGTCGTCCTGGGCCTCGCGGGGTGTGACGGGGAGCCGACCCCGGCGGGCCGCTTCGGTGAAGTGACGAGCGCGGTGGTGGTGGTCAACCCGGTCATCAACCAGGGCTCGACCACGTCGGTGGCGGTGGGCACCGCTCGCTCGGGGGTGGAGTTCCAGGCGGCGGACCTGGAACCGGTCCGGACGGACTCGACGGGGCTGGCCCTGGTGGAGGAGCTGCCGACAGGGGCGGTGACGCTGGACTTCGACCCCGGCACGTACTCCTTCCGGGTGGAGCAGGAGAAGGAGCTCTACGACGTGGTGGTCGCGTACCGGGACGGGGCGGTGCAGCAGCTCATCCCCCCGGTGCGCTACCCCATTGGCGGCACGGTGGTCGAAGTGGAGGCGGGGGGCAACATCGCCCAGGCGGCGGCCAGCGACAACACCATCATCGTGCTGGCCCCGGGCACGTACCCCGGCAACCTGGAGCTGCGCGCCACGGGGGTGCTCATCTTCGGCGCCTGGTCTCCCACGGAAGGGCCGCTGTCGATCATCGAGGGCAACGTCACGGTGCTCGGGGGCGGCAACCGGATGAGGGGCGTGAAGATCAACGGCCGGCTGACGAGCAACGCCAACAACTTCTCGGCCGCCTTCTCGGACATCGCGAGCGCGAACATCACCGGCAACGGTGTGTCGCTGCTGCGCAACCGCTTCACGGTGGGGCAGGCCACGGTGCCCAGCTCCAACGCGGTGCTGGTGGACAACACGGGGATCCCTTGATGCGAGCACAAGCCTTGGGACTGCTGCTGGGACTGGCGCTGGTGGCCTCGGGCTGCCACATCTACGTGCGCGACGATTGGCCGCGTCGCCCGCCGCCTCCTCCCGGGGAGCCGTCTCCCTACCCGCAGCCGTCTCCGCAGCCACCGCCACCGCAGGACGTGCTGCGGGCCAAGGAGATCAAGGCCGAGCGGGTCTACGCGCGGGTCATCTACGCCAAGGAGGTGAAGGCGCGAGATGGCCGGGTGGGCCGCGTCTACTCCGGCAAGGGCGGCAAGGGAGACAAAGGCGATTGGGGCGGCGGTGAGGTGCACACCTCGGAGGTCTCCGCGGAGATCATCTACGCGAAGGAGATCAAGGCCGACTGGATCGAAGCGGACGAAATCCACGCCAAGGAAGTGAAGATCGGCCGGTAGCCCCCTCTCTGGCCCAGGCGCTTACCTGCCTGCCAGCCCATTTCCCGCCACCTCCCGTGGCACCCGTCCCGGAGCAAGCCTGCTAACGTCACGGGCCTGCCATGGAAGCCACCGCCGTCTCCGACCCTCGTATCGGCACCGTTCTGCAAGAGCGTTATCGGATCCTCCAGCGGCTCGCCGCCGGAGGCATGGGCGTGGTGTACCGAGGGGAGCAGAATCCGAGTCCCCCCGCCCAGAAGCCGCAGCCCCCTCCCAGCACGAAACCGCAAGCCCCCGCCGAGAAGAAGAGTGGCTCGCGGGAGGAGCTTCCCAACATCGAGCAGCTCGAACGCTGGGCGAAGGAGGGAGAGTCGCTGCGGGACCAGACGCTCCGCGAGCTCGCCAGACTTCGCACGCGCTATCCCCAGAACGCCTACGCCCCCTATCTGGAGGGGCACGTCAACTTCGACAACCTGCGCTGGGCGGACGGCCTCGCCTCGTATGGCGCGGCCATGCGCAACGACCCCGCCTACCGCTCGGATGCGAAGCTCATCCGCAACGTCATCCGCTGCCTGGTGAGCGATCGCTCCCATACGCAGTGCGCGGACTTCCTCGTGCGCGAAGTGGGAGCCGCCGCGGCCCCCTACCTCGAGGAAGCGGCGCGCTCGGACCCGTACGCCAACGTCCAGAAACGTGCGGCCAGGCTCCTTCCGAGAGTGGCCGCACGGCGCTGACGGGCGCCGCTACCCGGTCGCTCGCTGCTGCGAGGACGCCCCCACCCCGAGGAACTCCTCGTAGACGCGGGCGATGCGCTCGCCGGTGCGCCCGTCCCACATGTCCGGGACGCGGCCCTTCTTCGCCTGACCCTCGAGAATGCGGTCCGCGGCCTGCTGGATGCGGGCCGGGTCGGTGCCCACCACGAGGTTGGTGCCGATGTCGACGGTGATGGGGCGCTCGGTGTTCTCGCGCACCGTGAGGCAGGGAATGCCGAGCACGGTGGTCTCCTCCTGGAGGCCGCCGGAGTCGGTGAAGGCGAGCCGGGCCTGGGAGGTGAGCGCGAGGAACTCCAGGTAGCCCATGGGGTCCACCAGGCGCAGGCCCGGGGTGCGCTCCAGCGTGGCGCCGAGCCCCAGCTCCGCCAGACGCTTGCGGGTGCGCGGGTGGACGGGGAAGACGACGGGCAGCCGGTTGGCCACGTGGGCCAGCGCGGACAGCAGCCCCTGGAGCACCTTCGCGTCATCCACGTTGGAGGCGCGGTGCAGGGTGCAGACGGCGTAGCCGCGCGGCTCGAGGCCCATGTCCGCGAGCGTGGTGAGCCGCAGGGCCTTGTCCCGGGCCGTCAGCAGCGAGTCGATCATCACGTTGCCCACGAGGCGGATGCGCTCCGGCTCCAGGCCCTCGCGGATGAGGTTGGCGTCCGCGTCGGCCGAGGGCGTGAGCAGCAGGTCCGAGATGCGATCCGTGAGGATGC
>NZ_DASVSO010000278.1:0-2051 GCF_036388035.1 Archangium sp. | reverse complement strand
CGGCGGCTGCTGCTCACCGTGCTCGCCGCCACCGTGGTGGCCCTGGCGCTCGCCGCCTTCTTCTCGCGCAGCGTCACCCGCCCCCTCAAGGGCTTCACCCAGGGCGCCCTGGAGCTCGCCCAGGGCAAGTTCGGCGTCGAGGTCAACGTCCCCCAGAAGAACGAGCTGGGCGAGCTGGCCCGCACGTTCAACTACATGAGCAAGCAGCTGCTCGCGTACGACCACGAGAACCGCGGCCTCTACGAGAGCCTCGAGCAGGGCTACCTGGAGACCATCGTCGCCCTGGCCAACTCCATCGACTCCAAGGACTCGTACACCCGCGGCCACAGCCAGCGCGTGGGCGACGTGGCGGTGGAGATCGGCCGTGAGCTGGCCCTCTCCGAGCGCGAGCTCAAGCAGCTCCAGTTCGGCGGCATCCTCCACGACATCGGCAAGATTGGCATCGTCGAGTCCATCCTCTGCAAGCAGTCGCGGCTCACCGACGAGGAGATGGCCATCATGCGCGAGCACCCGGCCATCGGCGACGCCATCATCAAGCCCATCAGCTTCCTGCAGGCCATGCGCTCCTGCGTGCGCAGCCACCACGAGCGCTGGGACGGCACCGGCTACCCGGACGGCCTCAAGGGCGAGGACATTCCCCTGCTGGCCCGCATCGTCGGGTGCGCCGACACCTTCGACGCCTGCACCTCCACCCGCCCCTACCAGAAGGCCATGCCGCTGGAGAAGGCGATGGACATCCTCGACAACCTCAGCGGCAAGCAGCTCGACCCGGCCGTGGTGGCCGCGCTGCGCCGGGTGCTGGCGAAGAAGGGCGTGCGCCTGGAGGGCCACCGCCTGCCCGTCAAGCTGGCCTCGTGAAGCCCTCGGCTTCCCTCCCCCATCCGCCGCGTCGGATGGTAAGCAGGGCCCCGTGTTGTTCTGGCCCTGAAAGGGGAGCCCCTTGAGCTTCTGGGATCGCATCAAGCCCACCACGCGGCCCGTGTCCGCCACCGAGGCCGCGCTGTCTCCGGACAGCACCCGGCTGAGCCTCGCCTGGGAGGATGGCGTGAAGACGGCCGCCACCGCCCAGCTCCTTCGCCAGCAGTGCCCGTGCGCCGGGTGCGTGGACGAGTGGACCAACAAGCGCACGCTGGATCCCGCCAAGGTGCCCACGGACATGCGCATCACCCAGGTGCAGCCCGTGGGCAACTACGCCCTCACCTTCGTCTTCAGCGACGGGCACGGCACCGGCATCTACCCGTGGAAGCTGCTGCGCGACATCACCCAGCCCCAGGGCTGACCTCCTGGAGGAACGTGTGAACGAGTCCCGGTACCGGCTGGTACGCCCCCTGGCCACCGGAGGCATGGCGGAGCTGTTCCTCGGCGTGGCGCGCGGCGCGGAGGGTTTCGAGAAGCCCGTGGCCATCAAGCGCGTGCTGCCGCACCTGGCGCGCGAGCCCGCCATCGCGCAGATGTTCCTCGCCGAGGCGCGGCTGGCCACCCACCTGCAGCACCAGAACATCGCCAGCGTCTATGACGTGGGCAGCGGCCCCGAGGGCCTCTTCCTGGTGATGGAGCTGGTGAACGGGTGGGACGTGGGGGTGCTGCTGCGACACGCCTACCGGCGCGACCAGCACTTCCCTCCGCACCTCGTGGCCTTCATCGGCGCCCAGGTGCTCGCGGGCCTCGTCCATGCCTACCGCCGCATGCACGCCGGCCGTCCCGTGCTGACGGCCCACCGGGACGTCTCGCCCTCCAACCTCCTCATCTCGCGCGAGGGCGAGGTGAAGGTGACGGACTTCGGCATCGCCCGCATGGAAGGCGTCTCCGTGGGCACCCAGCCCGGCACCTTCAAGGGCAAGCTGCCCTACTCCGCGCCCGAGGTGCTCCAGGGCGAGCCCGCCACCGCCGCGAGCGATCAATTCGCGCTCGGCGTCGTGCTCCATGAGCTGCTCTCCGGGCGTCACCCCTTCGAGCCGGACGAGCCGGCGGATCATCCCATGGCGCTCGCCCTGGCCATCATCCAGCAGGAGCCCGCGCCCCTGCCGGAGAGCCCCCCCGCCTTGAGCGCG
>NZ_DASVSO010000277.1:0-3708 GCF_036388035.1 Archangium sp. | reverse complement strand
TGTCGCGCACCTCGATGCGGACGCGGTCGGCCGTGGGGGCCTCCAGCCGCAGCGTCAGGCACCGCTGCTCCGCGGGCGCCTCATCCAGGGCGTACTTGGCGTTGCTGATGAGGTTGACCAGGATCATCAACACCTTGTGCTTGTCGGTCATGACCTGGGGCACGGGGGACAGGTGCCGCTCCACCTTCACCTCATGACGGGTGAGCCCCGCCGAGTTGATGCGCAGGGCGTCCTCCAACAGCTCCGCCAGGTTGGCCTGCTCGTTGAGCCGGGGCGTCCGGGTGTAGTCCTGCTGCAGCTTCACGATGGTGCCAATGTGCTCGGTGTACCGGCCCACCTCGTCGAGCAGCGACACGGCCTCATGGGTTTCCTTGCGCAGGTGCTGGCCCAGCCCGCTGAGGAAGGGCATGACATGCCGGCCGCGCTCATCCTGGGTGAGGAAGGTGGCGAGGTCGTTGCGGCGCTCCTCGAGCAGGGTGGCCAGGTGGCCGACGTCCTCCACCTGGAGGCCCACCAGCCGCTCCTTGGCCAGCATGGCCGAGGTGTGGACGCTGTTGAGCACGTTGCCCACGTTGTGCAGCACGCTGGTGGCGACCTCGGCCCGGCCCGCCTGCCGAGCCACCTGCACCAGTTGCCGGTGGACGTCCTTGAGCTCCCGGGTGCGCTCGTCCACCCGCTGCTCCAGCCCCTCGTTGGCCTGTCGCAGGGCCTCCTCGCGCCGCTGGACCTCATCGGCCATGAGGCGGAAGGCCTGGGCCAGCTGTCCCAGCTCGTCCTGGCGCCGGGTGTCCAGTTCGACCTTGAAGTCCCCCGCGGCGATCCGATCGGTGGCGTGGGTGAAGGCCAGCAGCGGGCGGGAGATCTGCTGCCGCAGCACGAAGAACATGATGGCCAGCTCCAGCACCAGTGACGCCAGGCCGAACACCAGGACGTAGCGCGCCGCCTGGAAGGCGGGCTGGGCCATCACGCTCTCGGGGAGCACCGTGACGAAGTTCCAGCCCGGGCCCTTGAGCCGCGCCGTGGCGAGGTATTCGCCGTGCTCCGCCAGCTTCAGCACGGCCTCGTCGGGCGAGCGGCCCTTCACCCGCTCGAAGATGTTCCGCAGGTGGGCCTGCTGCTCCGGGGAGCCGTGCTGCGTGGAGGCCAACCTCAGCTCCGGATGGGCGATGAACCGACCATCGTCGCGGAAGATGACGTTGTAGGCGCCGGGCAGGCTGTCGTGGGCGGTGCGGGCCACCAGGTCCTCGAGGAAGACGTCATGGCCGATCGTCGCGACATGGCGACCGTCCATGTCCAACGGCGTGGTCCCCGTGACCATCCTGTTTCCACTGATCGTGTCCACGTAGACGCCGGTCCAGCTCGTTCGGCGCTGAGGGTTGTTCTCGGGGCGGCTGAGGGGGAAGAACTCCTGGGAGATGATCGATTCGGTGGGCGCGATGTCCTGGCAGTAGGTGGGTCCCTCGGGCCAGTAGAGGATCATCGGCCCTTCCGGCAGCGCGACGAAGGTGTCCGTGAAGCGGGTGTGAAAGGCGGGCCCGTACTGAGTGAGCACGTCGTACGCGGCCAGGATTCTGCGGCGCAGCCCGGTGTCGAGGGGCACACCCCGGGGCACGAAGAGGCCCACCATCCGCTTGCCGTCGAAGCCTTCGGGGCGATTGCGGACGGTGCCATCCGGCAGGTGGACGAAGAGGCTGTCGAAGCGGGCGGTCGCCTCCTCCTGGTTCACGGCCTGGATGCGCTCCTGGAGGGCCTTCTTGAGGAAGGCGTGGTTGTCCTCCGCCAACACGAAGATGGCCTCCTCGCGCTGGCTGCGCTCCGCGACCGACTGCTCCAACTGCACGAGGGACTGCTCGCGCAGGGTCTGCAACAGGTGCAGGTAGCTGAAGAGCGTACCCAGGGCAATGACCACCGCGATGCGTATCCCCATCTGGAGGAGCGTTGCGCGGGCCAGGGCGGTACGAGGGCGGGAAGCAATCGAAGTCGACGACATGGAGCACGCTCAACGAGGTGGAGCGTGAATCCATGCATGGAACCGCCAGAAACGCCAAACGCGCGGGAGGAAGCCGCCTGCCCGAAAGCCCTCAGGCCACCGCTCTGGAGCGCGCCCCGGCGGGGGCCACTGGCAGCAGGAGGCGGAAGGTAGCGCCCTGGCCCGGCTGGCTCTTCACGGAGAGCTCGCCGCCGAACCCGGAGATGATGCCATGGCAGATGAACAGGCCCAGCCCGGTGCCCACCCCTACGGGCTTGGTGGTGAAGAAGGGCTCGAAGATGCGGCTCAGGTGCTCGGGGGCGATGCCGGGGCCATTGTCCTGGATCTCCACCCACACCCGGCCATCCTCATGGAGGCCCGTGGCCACGCGGATGCGGGGCTCGGCGGGCCCGTTCGCCACCGCATGCAGGGCGTTGATGAGCAGGTTGAGGAAGACCTGCCCCAGGCCATGCTCGTCGGCGAGGAGGGGCGGCACCGGGCACAGCTCCCGCTCGACCCGCAGCCCCGGCACCTGGGCAAGGTTCGCCATGGCGAGGGCATCCTCCAGCACCACGTCCATGTCCACCGGCGAGACGGGGCTGCCGCGGGAGAAACCCCGCACGTCCTGCACCAGCCGCTGGATGCGCTCGCAGCCATGGAGCGCATCGTGGCAGGACTCCTGGAGCTCCTCCACGTTCCCCTCGGGCTGTGTGGCGGCCAGCGCCGCCAACTCCCGTTGGACATGGTGGAGGTTGGCCATGATGAAGCTCAGGGGGTTGTTGACCTCATGCGCCAGCCCGGCCGCGAGCCGCCCCAGCGCCTCCAGCTTCTGGGCCTGGGCCAGTTGGAGCTCCAACCGCATGCGCTCCTCCGTCTCCTGCCGCAGCCGGACGTTGGCCTGCTCCAGCTCTTCCAGCCGCCTGCGATCCCGCCGCAGCAGCTCCCACTTCTCGGCGAGCGCGTGGGCTATCTGGCGCACCTCGATGCTGTCGAAGGGCTTGTGGAGGATGAGCAACCGCTGGCTGATGCCCAGCCGCTGCACCACCTCCTCCCAGGAGTAGTCCGTGTATGCCGAGCAGAGGACGACCTGGAGGTCCGGGTCCTCCCGCCAGAGACGCTCGGTGGTCTCCACGCCGTCCATCCCCGGTGGCATGCGGACGTCGACGAAGGCCAGGGCGTACGGCCGCCCCTCCTTCCGCGCGGCGCCCACGCGCTGGAGACCCTCTTCTCCCTGGAAGGCCGAGTCCACCTCGAAGCAATACCCCTTGGGTCGAGGTGGAGGCGTGCCGAAGAGCGAGGCCCTCAACTCCGAGAGCGACGCGTCGCCCTCGCCCGCGGAGAGGATCCGGTGGAAGTCCTGGTGAAGCGAAGGAGTGTCATCGATGACCAGGACACGCGGTGCGGGCACGGATGCGGAGTTCATGGTTTGTATCTGCCCCCACCGCGCTCTCTTCCGAGTCTCCTGGCGGGCAGGTGAATGAGACTCGCGTTCCAGGGGCGCTGTTCAAGTTCAACCATACCAGAACAACCCCGTGAGTAAAGGTAGGGCCCTGGCGGGAATGGGATCAGGTACGGACTGCTCGTTTGTTGACGATTGGGAGACCCCAGGGTGTGCGCTTCATGTTCAATGGCCGAAGTTTCGCGCCTGGAGCGAAGACGCCGTGGAACCTCGTCGGTCTTCGCTCCGTTCCGGGCAAAGCCATACGCCAGTGGCCCAGCATGACCCCCTCCTCCAACAC
>NZ_DASVSO010000276.1:0-1530 GCF_036388035.1 Archangium sp. | reverse complement strand
GCGTCCCGGTGTACCCCGTCCACAATGGCGTGGACACGGAGCGCTTCTCCCCCGGCCCGGCCGACGGTGGGCGGCTCGACGCGCTCGCGGGCCTGCCCCCGGCACCCGAGGGCACGGTGCGGCTGGGCTTGGTGGCCACGTACGCGCGCTGGAAGGGGCAGGAGCTGTTCCTCCAGGCGGCGGCGCGCCTGCGGGCCCGGCTCCCCACGCATGCGGTGCGCTTCTACGTGGTGGGCAGCCCCGTGTACCGCACGCCCGGCTCGCAGTACTCCGAGGCGGAGCTGCGCGCCACCGCGCACGCCCTGGGCCTGGAGGGCCACGTGGGCTTCATCCCCTTCCAGGCCGAGCCCTCCGACATCTACCGGGCGCTCGACGGGGTGGTGCATGCCAGCACGCGACCGGAGCCCTTCGGCATGACCATCGTCGAGGCCATGGCGTGCACCCGGGCGGTGGTGGTGTCCGCCGCGGGCGGGGCCGCGGAGCTCGTCCGGCCCGGGGACGACGCGCTGGCCTTCTCACCTGGAGATGTGGAGGGGCTGGCGGAGGCCCTGGCGCGGCTCGTCCGGGAGCCGGAGACGCGCATGCGACTGGGCGAGGAGGCCCGGCGCTCGGTGCTCGCGCGCTTCACCCGCGAGCGCTACGCCGCGCAGGTGCGGGACGTGTACGCGCGGGTACTGGGAGGACGGGCATGAGCGGGCATGGCGAGGACGCGCTCGGCGTCTCCTGGCACCTCCTCACCGGCGAGTTTCCGCCGCAGCCCGGCGGGGTGAGCGACTACACGTGGCAGGTGGCCGAGGCGCTCGCGCGCGAGGGCGTCACCGTCCACGTCTGGGCCCCGGGCGAGCGGCAGGACACCGCCCCCGAGGGCGTCACCGTCCACCGGCTCCCCGAGGGCTTCGGCCCGAGAGGCCTGCGGCGACTGGAGCGCGAGCTGGCGCGGCTGCCCGGCCCCAAGCGGCTGGTGGTGCAGTACGTGCCGCACGCCTTCGGCTACCGGGCGATGAACGTCCCCTTCACGCTGTGGCTCGCGAGCCGCCGGGGAGAGGACGTGTGGCTCTTCTTCCACGAGGTCAGCTTCCCCTGGGGGTGGGACAGGCCGTGGCGCCACAACGTGCTGGGGGCCGTCACGCGGGTGATGGCGGCGATCGTGCTGGCGCGGGCGGAGCGCGTCTTCGTCTCCACGCCCTGGTGGAACGAGCGCCTGCACAAGCCCCCGCGCCGGGCCCCCATCGAGTGGCTGCCCGTGCCGAGCAACCTGCCCACGGCTCCGCCGCCGAGCGCGGTGGAGGCCGCCCGGGCCTCGTTGGGCGTGGGCCCCGACGCCGTGCTGCTCGGCCACCTGGGGACCTACGGCGACCTCATCACGGAGATGCTGGAGGAGGTGCTGCCCGCCCTGCTGCGAGGGGACGCGCGCCGGGTGGTGGTGCTGGCGGGCCGGGGCGGTACGCGCTTCGCCGAGCAGCTCACCGGCCGCCACCCGGAGCTCGCCGGGCGCGTGCGCGCGTTGGGAGGGCTGCCCGGAGACACCCT
>NZ_DASVSO010000275.1:0-5941 GCF_036388035.1 Archangium sp. | reverse complement strand
CCGTGCCCCCCGCCGCCGAGCCTCCTTCCTCTATAGAGGAGGGGGAGGAGCCCATGCCCGAGCTGCCCCCGGGTACCTGGGACCCGGAGGAGGTCCGCGTGGCCCTCCGCGCCGTCCAGCCCTTGGTGCGCGAGTGCCTCGTCGACGCGGCGCTCCGCCACCCGGGAGCACAGACAGTGAGGCTGCGTTTCACCCTCGAGGCGAGGGGCGAGCGCGGCGGCTTCCAGCGCCCCGAGGTGGTAGAGAGCACCCTCCAGGACCCTTTCGTGCTCGCCTGTCTGCTCGATGCTTTCGCCGACACGCAATTTTCCGCCCCACCTGGGAAAGCGCCGCTCACCCTGACCCATCCGTTCCACTTCCGACCACGAAAGGACGGAGGCCCTTGAAAGCCCCGGCGGGGCCTATGGTGTACTCCCGCCCGCGCACAACATGCCCGTCACGGTCCAACAGCTCGGCCCCAAGGACACCGATGCGCTGAAGGCGCTGCTCGGGAAGGATCCGTCCCACAACCTCTACCTGCTGGGGTTGCTGGAGGAGTTCGGCATCGCGCCGACCGAGAGCCGCAGCAGCTACTCCTTCTGGGGGCGCTTCGATGGAACGGCGCTCACTTCGGCCCTCTTCGTGGGGGGCTCGGGCGGGCTGGTGGTGCCCTCGGCGAGCGACGGCACGGCCACCAGTGTCATCGCGGATGCCCTGGCCGAGCGCGTGAGGCTCAAGGCGGCCGTCGGGGAGAAGCCGGCGGTGGACGCGCTGGTGCGCAGCCTGTGCTCGGGCAAGCCACGGCTGTCCAAGACGTACCGCCTCTTCAGTGTCTCGGCCGATGACCTGGGGCCCTTCACCAATCCCCTGCTCCGGCTGGCGCGCGAGGACGAACTGCAGCGCGTGCTGCCGCTGGCCATGGGCGCGGTGCGGGAGACCCACGAGCGGGACGCGCTCTCCGAGGATCCCTACTTCGAGGCGCGGGTGGCGCAGCGCATCCGGGCCAGGCGCACCTACGTGCTGGAGGAGAACGACGAGCTGGTCTTCAAGGTGGACATCGGCAGCCGCTCGCAATACGGGGCCGAGCTGGAGGGCCTCTACACAGTGCCCTCGCAGCGGGGGCGGGGCCACGCCACGCTGTGCCTGGGACAGATTTCGCGCTTCCTGCTCTCGTCGCTGCCGCGGCTCACCCTCCGGGTAGAGGAGAAGGACGAGTCCATGGCCCGGATCGCTCGCAAGGTGGGCTACCTGGCCGGCCGCACCCAGCGCCTGGTGCTGGTGGAGTAGCGCCCGGGAGCGGGGCGGTTACACTCCGCGCCCCCGGAGCGCGCCATGTCCCGTCCCACCCCCGATCGCCGTCCCCTCTCCGGAGAGGGCCCCGTCATCCTCCGCGTCCCCAGCGATCCGCGCTGGCTGCCCCTGGCGCTCGAGCGCTTCGACGAGGTGCTCGTGGACCACGCCCACTGCGAGAAGAAGGCGGCGGCCAATGCCCTCTCGATGATGCAGGCCTACCCGGAGCTGCCCGGCCTGCCGGCGCAGATGGCGCGGCTGGCGCGCGAGGAGAGCGCCCACCTGGCCAAGGTGCTGGACCTGATGGCGGCTCGGGGCCTGACGCTGGGGCGCGACGCGGGCGACCCGTACGCGCAGGGCCTCCAGAAGGTCATCCGCACCTCCCAGGAGGGACGCAAGGTGGACCGGCTGCTGGTGGCCGCGGTCATCGAGGCGCGCTCCTGCGAGCGGCTCTCCCTGCTGGCCGAGGGCCTGGAGGACCCCATGCTGCGCCGCTTCTATGGTGAGCTGGCGCAGTCCGAGGATGGCCACCAGTCCCTCTTCTACCGACTGGCCGTCACCGCGACGGGCGGGGACGAGGCGTCCGTCCAGGCCCGGCTGGACGCGCTCCTCACCCACGAGGCCGAGGTGCTGAAGCAGGTCGGCCTGCGCCCCGCCATCCACTGAGTCCCCCTCACCGGGGGACGAGGCGCTCGCTCACGGGCTCCTGGGGACGCGCCGGCTCGGCGCCGGCCTTGTGGAAGGGCCACACCACGGGCACCACGGCCACGAGGAAGGCGAGCAGCAGGGCCGTCAGGGGCGTGCCCAACCGGAAGAAGTCGGTGAAGCGGTAGTGGCCGGGGCCGTACACCAGCACGCAGCTCGGCTCGAGCGGCGTGATGAACGAGCAGCTCGCCGCCAGCGTCACGCCGATGGCGAAGGGCCGCGGGTCCACGCCCAGCTTCACGGCGGCGGCGATGGACACCGGGAGCACCACCAGAGCCGCGGCCTGGTTGCTCATGGGCGCCGACAGCACGATGGTCAGCGCCATCATCAGGAGCAGCACCGTGCGCGGGCCCCCATAGTTCCCGACCTTCGCCGCGAAGTTGCCCAGGAACATGCCCGTCCCGCTCACCTCCATGGCCACGCCGAGCGCCATCATGGAGCCGATGAGCAGCACCACGCGCCAGTCCACACGGAAGGCCCGCCGCGCGTCCACGCAGCCGGTGACGATCATCGCCAGCATCCCCGCCAGTCCCGCCACCGACAGCGGCACCACCTGGAAGGTGCCCAGCGCGAGCGCCCCGAGGAAGAGCACCACCGCCAGCAGCGACTTGGTGTAGCGCGGCGGCTGGTACTCCACGTCCCCGAGGATGAGCAGGTTCACGCCGTCCGACAGCTCCTGCACCTTGTCCCGGGGGCCGCGCAGCAGCAGCACGTCACCGGCCGACAGCGGCAGGGTGGACAGCGACTGCCCACCGAAGAGCCGCCCCAGCATCTGCAGCTTCGTCAGCCGCTGGATGGCCGGCTTGCGGTGCAGCGCCAGCGCCACCAGGCCGTAGCGCTCCAGGAAGAGCGTCTCCTTCAGGCTGCGGCCGATGAGCGGGCTGCCCGTTGGCACCGTCGCCTCCACCAGCAGCGTGTCCTGGGGCCGCAGGTCCGTGTCCGACAGCCGCATGTCCGGCCGGATCTCAATCCCCCGCAGGTCCTTCACCCGGAGGATGTCCTCGCGGTTGCCCTCGATGATGAGCCGCTCGTTGCCCACCAGCCGGTACGTCGGCACCGCCGGCTGGGACTGTCCGTCGCGGACGAGCCCGATGACGCGCAGCCCCAGGCCCTCGGTGATCTCCGCCAGATCCTTGCCCACGTAGCGCGAGTCGGGCGGCAGCTCGGCCTCGGTGAGGTAGTCGCGCAGGACCCAGTCGCCCACCGTCCCCTTGCCCACACGCGCCGGCAGCAGCAGCGGTCCCAGGAGCACCACGACGAGGATGCCCATCACCGCCACCGGCAGCCCCACGGGCGCCAGCTCCAGCACCCCGATGGGCGCCAGCCCGAAGCGCGAGAAGGCCGCGGACGCCACCAGGTTGGTGGAGGTGCCATACAGCAGCACCATGCCGCCCAGCATCGAGGCATACGCCAGCGGCAGCAGCACCTTGCTCTTGGGCACCTTGGCGCGGTGCGCCGCGCCGATGGCCACCGGGAGGAAGGCCGCCGTCGTCACCGTATTGGAGACGACGGAGGAGAACGTCGCCACCACCACCATCATCGCCAGCACGAACGTCTGGTGGCCGAAGCGAGCGAAGAAGGCGAGCCGCTGCCCGACCAGCTGCACCACGCCCGTGCTGGCCAGGCCCTCCGTCATCGCCAGCAGGGTGAAGATGAAGATGACCGTGTCGTTACTGAAGCCCTCGAAGGCCTGCTCGGGCGTCAGCACCCGGGTGGTCGCCAGCAGACACACCACCACCAGAGAGCTCACCTCGATGGGAATCACATCGATGGAGAACAGCACCAGCGCCACCAGCACGATGGCCAGCACGATTCCAATCGTGATCGTCATTGGCTCCCGTCCGACCTCCCACGCCGCCGCGCCGCAACCTGTGGACCCAGGTGCTGGAAGGTGAGGGCCCCGTCCCACCAGAAGTCACCTTCTGGATAAAGGGGGGTCGATTAGTGAAAATGAAGGGTGGTGGGAGTCCCGGGACAGTGTTCGACCCCTCGCGTTGTTGCTTTTGAAGGGGCCTCCCAGGGAAGGTTGCGCCCACTCAATTTCGGAGGAGACTCGCGAATGGCCTCGACCCAAACCGCAGCGCTCCAGGGCACTGCTCCCACGAAGAACGCGGAGCTGCTGACCTGGGTGTCGAAGATGGCGCAGATGACCCAGCCGGACAGCATCGTCTGGTGTGATGGCTCGGAGGAGGAGAAGAAGCGCTTCACCGACCTCGCGGTGAAGGAAGGCATCCTCATCCCCCTCAACCAGCAGAAGCGCCCCGGGTGCTACCTGCACCGCTCCAACCCCAATGACGTGGCGCGCGTGGAGCACCTCACCTTCATCTGCACCACGAACAAGGAGGACGCCGGCCCCACCAACAACTGGATGGAGCCCGAGGCGGCCTACACCAAGCTGACCCACCTGTTCACCGGCGCCATGAAGGGCCGCACCATGTACGTGGTGCCCTACGTCATGGGCCCGCTGGGCAGCCCCTTCGCCAAGATTGGCGTGGAGCTGACCGACAGCGTCTACGTCGCCCTCAACATGCGGATCATGACCCGCATGGGGAAGGCCGCCCTGGACATGCTGGGCGACTCCAACGACTTCAACCGCGGTCTGCACAGCACGGGCGATCTCAACCCGGACCGCCGCTTCATCTGCCACTTCCCCCAGGACAACACCATCTGGAGCATCGGCAGCGGCTACGGCGGCAACGTGCTGCTGGGCAAGAAGTGCCTGGCGCTGCGCATCGGCAGCTACCTGGGCGAGCACGAGGGGTGGCTCGCCGAGCACATGCTCATCCTCGGCGTCACCAGCCCCAAGGGGGAGACGACGTACGTGGCGGCGGCCTTCCCCTCCGCGTGCGGCAAGACGAACTTCGCGATGATGATCCCGCCCAAGGAGTACGCGGGCTGGAAGATCGAGACCGTGGGCGACGACATCGCCTGGATGCGCGTGGGTCAGGACGGCCGCCTGTGGGCCATCAACCCCGAGGCCGGCTACTTCGGCGTGGCCCCCGGCACCAACTCCAAGAGCAACCCCAACGCCATGGCCTCCGTGGCCCGGGACACCATCTTCACCAACGTGGCCATGACGCCGGACGGCGACGTGTGGTGGGAGGGCATGGACGGCGAGGTCCCCGAGGAGCTCACCGACTGGCAGGGCCGCCCCTGGAAGAAGGGCAGCACGGAGAAGGCCGCGCACCCCAACAGCCGCTTCACCGCGCCCGCCTCCAACAACCCCGTCCTCAGCCCGCGCGCCAATGACCCGATGGGCGTGCCCATCTCGGCCCTCATCTTCGGCGGCCGCCGCTCCAACACCGTCCCGCTCGTCATCCAGGCCTTCAACTGGACCCACGGCGTGTTCCTGGGCGCCACCATGGGCAGCGAGACCACCGCCGCCGCCACCGGCAAGGTGGGCGTGGTGCGCCGCGACCCCATGGCCATGCTGCCCTTCTGCGGCTACCACATGGGGGACTACCTCCAGCACTGGCTGGACATGCAGAAGAAGATCACCCACCCGCCCAAGATCTTCCAGGTCAACTGGTTCCGGCAGGACAAGAACGGCAAGTTCATCTGGCCGGGCTTCGGCGAGAACATGCGCGTGCTCGAGTGGATCGTGAACCGCGTGCACGGCCGCGTGCCCACCGAGGAGACGCTGCTGGGCTGGGTCCCCCGCCAGGATCAGGGCCTCAACCTCCAGGGCCTGGACCTCTCCCCCGAGGCCGTCGCCGAGGTCACCTCCATCAAGGAGGACGAGTGGAAGGCCGAGCTCAAGAGCCAGGAGCCCTTCTTCGAGTCCCTGGGCCTCAAGGCCCCCGAGGCGCTCACCCTCCAGCGCAAGCTGCTCATCTCGCGCCTGGGCACCTGAGCTGAACCCCAGGAGGGCCCTCCCGGGGCCCGCCGTCCACCGGGGCCGTCCCACCGCGAGGGGGGGCGGCCCCGCTGTCTTGCGGGGTTGACGGGCCCCTCTTCGCTCGGCGGG